>JBKPOG010000147.1:0-16533 GCA_046732975.1 Pseudomonadota bacterium | reverse complement strand
TCAATTCGGCATCTGCCCGGTTTCCCAGCGGTCTGGCAAATTCCAGCGGTCTGGTCGGCAAGAACCTGATGCTGCATCCCTGGCCGCAGGTCACCGGCTACGTCGAGGACAAGGTGGATGGCAGCCGAGGTCCGATGACCTGCATGTGGAGCAAGGAGTTTTACGAGACTGACCCGTCGCGCGGGTTCGTGCGTGGCTACACGCTGCAATTTGCGCGCGGTACCGGGCCGGTGAACGAGGCGGTGACCAGCGTCGCAGCCGGGCGCCTGCCCTGGGGCAAGGATCATCACCGCATCTACCGGCAATTGCTCGATCACCGGCTGCTGATCGGCGTCGCCTGCGAAGACCTGCCGGAAGAGCACAACAGGGTGACACTTGATCCGGTGTTGAAGGACGACCATGGCATCCCCGCGCCACGGATCGAATACACCATCAGTGAGAACACCTGGCAGATGATGGAACACGGGATCGCGCGCGCCGAGGAAATTCTGACCGCGGCCGGAGCCAGCAATCTGTACGCGTCCCGCACCGTGCTGAACAGTCCGGGGCATCTGCTCGGCACCGCCCGAATGGGCAATGATCCCGAACGGTCGGTGGTCAATGCGTGGGGCCGCTGCCACGACGTGAAGAATCTGTTCATCGTCGATGGCAGCATCTGGGTCACATCAGGCGGCGTGAATCCGACCTCTACGATCCAGGCGCTGGCGCTCTACGTAGCGGACAGCATGAAGCAACGCCTGGCGACATTGTTCGATTGACCGGTCTGTCGCTCAGCGTTGCATCTGCATCATCTGGTCCATCGGCAGCATATTCTGGTTCAGGTGGTCCATGATCCACAGCGAGCCTGCGACGACCAGAACAACGATCAGAACGCCGAAGGCCAGTGCGAGTATGTTGTTGGTGTTGTCCGGTGCAGAGGTAATGTGCAGGAAGAACGCCAGGTGAATGCCGATCTGCGCGATCGCCAGCACGGCGAGGGCAATGGGAATGCTGGGCCCCCAGATCAGATGGGTGCCGGCGACATAGAACGAAGCGATCGTGAGCAGGGTGGCGAGCGCCAGGCCGAGTAGATAACCCCCGACCTTCTCGCGGACAGTTTCCTCGGCCGCGTCGACGACGCCAGGTGCGACGTCTGCTCCATTAGGGTGGAGATCCTCTCTTCGCCCGCTCATCGGCCTTCTCCGATCAGATAGACGATGGTGAACAAGGCCACCCAGATAATGTCCAGCGTGTGCCAGAACAGGTTGAAGCAAAGCAGCCGGCGTTGGATGTTGGGGCGGAAACCTTTGACAAAGACCTGTGCCATCATCGTTCCGAGCCACAGCAGCCCCGCGGTGACGTGGCAGCCATGCAACCCGACGACGGCAAAGAAGGACGACAGGAAAGCGCTCGTCTGTGGCCCCGCACCGATACGGACCATGTGCGTGAACTCGTATACTTCCAATGCGAGGAAGCATGCACCGAGAACACCGGTGACCAGCAGCGAGACCTGGGTCCACAGCTGATTGCGCACACTGCTCGCGACAGCAGACATGCCACACGTGAAACTGGAGGCAAGCAAGAAGGCGGTCTCGAGTGCGACCCGCGATGGATCGAACAGGTCATGCCCCGACGGGCCACCGGCAGTCGCCGTCTGCAACACGGCATGCGCCGCGAAGAAGGCGGAGAACATGACGATGTCGCTGAGCAGGAATATCCAGAATCCATATCCAACGATGACGCGCTTGGAGGCGGGTCCCCCTTCGCCGCGTCCTGTGGCGTAGTCGTGTCCCCTGCCGCCATATCCTGCTGCGCCACCGCGTCCAAGCCGATACGGATCGACATCGCGCCGATGCCGTTGCGGTAGAGCTTCGCTGCTGGTGCTCATGCCGGTTCCACGGCTCGCGCGTTCGCGTCAAGCCACGCTTGTCGCGCGCCTCGGCGCTCACGATCGAGGCGGGCGACCTCTGCCGCCGGGATGACGTATTCCTCTACGTCGCGCCAGGCAAACCAGACAAAGACCACGTAGGCCGCGACAATGCCAAGCACCACCATCCACCAAATGTGCCAGATCGCCGCGAAACCGGTCATGGTGGCGAAGAATGCAGTGATAACCCCGGTCGGGCTGTTGCGCGGCAGCTCGATGTCTTCGTACTCCGGTTCTGGAGCCAGATGCTGGGTCTCGATGGCGCGTCGTTTGATCTCCCAGTAGGGTTCCTCGCCTTGCACATTGGGCAGTATGGCGAAGTTGAACGGAGGCGGGGGCGATGATGTTGCCCATTCCAATGAACGGCCGTTCCAGGGATCACCAATCACATCCCGTAGCTCGTCTCGGTTGCGAATGCTGACCACGAGCTGCGCAACCTGACAGACCGCGCCGGCCAGCAGGATCAGCACGCCAACAGCAGCCACCAGCATCCAGGGATACCACGCCGCCACATCATAATGTTGTAGTCGGCGCGTCATGCCGAGCAGACCAGCGACGTAGAGTGGGACGAAAGTGACGTAAAAGCCGATCAGTCCGCACCAGAACGCAGCCTTGCCCCAACCTTCATGCAGCTGGAAGCCGAATGCTTTGGGGAACCAGTAGGTGAGGCCGGCGAGACCGGCGAACAGGACGCCACCGATAATCACGTTGTGGAAATGCGCAACCAGGAACAGGCTGTTGTGCAACATGAAATCGGCGGGCGGCACCGCCAGCAAAACACCAGTCATGCCACCGATCACGAAGGTGACGATGAAGCCCATCGCCCACAGCATCGGTGTGGCGAACCGAATGCGGCCCCCGTACATCGTGAAGATCCAGTTGTATACTTTGACCCCAGTGCCGACTGCGATGACGCTGGTCGCAATGCCGAACGTCGCATTGACGTCAGCCCCGGCGCCCATGGTGAAAAAATGGTGGAGCCATACCGTGAAGGACACCACGCAGATGAACAGCGTTGCCATCACCATCGAGCGGTAGCCGAACAAGGGCTTGCCCGAGAATGTCGAGAACACTTCGGAGAACACACCGAATGCCGGCAGAACAAGTATATAAACCTCTGGATGCCCCCAGACCCAGATGAGGTTGACGAACATCATCATGTTGCCGCCGGCGGTGTTGGTAAAGAAGTGGAAGCCGAGATAGCGGTCCAGCAACAGCATCCCCAGCGTAGCAGTGAGTACCGGGAACGCTGCGACGATCAGCAGACTGGAGGCGAGCGCTGTCCAGCAGAACATCGGCATCCTGAAATAACCCATACCCGGCGCGCGTATCTTCAGAATCGTGGTAACAAAATTGACGCCTGTCAGCAGTGTGCCGACACCGGAGATCTGCAGCGACCACAAATAATAGTCGACGCCGACGCCAGGCAGGTATTGTGTTTCCGAGAGCGGGGGATAGGGCAGCCAACCCGTTCGCGCGAATTCGCCCACCACAAGCGAGACGTTGACCAGCAAGGCTCCCGTTGCCGTCAGCCAGAAGCTGGTAGAGTTCAAGGTGGGAAATGCGACATCGCGCACGCCGAGTTGCAGTGGCACTACGAAGTTCATCAGGCCGATGACAATGGGCATCGCCGCAAAGAAGATCATGATCGTGCCATGAGCACTGAAAATCTGATTGTAGTGTTCAGGCGGAAGATAACCGGGCGCATGAAAGGCGATGGCCTGCTGTGACCGCATCATAAGCGCGTCGATGAAACCGCGCAGCAACATGACGAGTCCGAGCAGGATGTACATCACCCCGATCCGCTTGTGGTCCACGCTGGTGATCCATTCGCGCCACAGATACGGCAGGTAGCCGCGCACGATCACCCATGCGATGACACCGAGCAGGGCGAGCAGCACCACCCCGCCGGCGACGAGTGGTATCGGCTGGCTCCACGGGATCGCGTCCCATGTCAGCTTCCCAAGCATCTCAGTGCTCCGCTTTTTCGGCGCGCTGCGAGCCCGGTCCCGGTTGCGGCGGGATATTCTGGGTCACGACAGCATTGAACAGCGCCGGATCAACCTGGCGATAGGTGAACGGCTGGGTTGTATTCTGCTTGGACAGGTCAGCGTAACCGGCGCGATCCAATACTGGCCCTGTCCGCCGAACTCCTGCGAGCCAGTCAGCAAATTCGTTTTGCGGGACGGCATGGACGATGAACCCCATGTCCGGGAAGCCATCACCGCTGAATTGCGCGGACAGGCCGTTGTAGTCGCCGGCATGGTCGGCCTGCAGGTGTAACTGCGTCACCATGCCATTCATCGTATAAATCATGCTGCCGAGTTGCGGCACGAAGAACGCGTTCATCACGCTCGCGGACGTCAGGTTGAAGTGGATCGGTGCACCAACGGGCACAAAAAGCTGGTTCACGCTGGCAACACCCTGGTCGGGGTAAATGAACAACCACTTCCAATCGAGCGATACGACCTGCACCTCGAGAGGCTTGTCCTGAGAGGCGATCGGCTTTGCAGGATCGAGATCATGCGAACCTATATAGATAACTCCACCCAGGAAGCAGATGACCAGGATCGGAATGAACCAGACGATCAGCTCTATCCGGCCCGAGTAAGCCCAATGTGGCTGATACCGTGCCTTGGTGTTCGATTCTCGGAACCACCACGCGAACACCAGCGCGGCAACGATCGTTGGAACAACGATTGCTGCCATGATCTCCACAGCATTGAACAGGATCAGCCGGTTTGCCGTGCCGATCGGACCACGTGGCTCCAGTACGCCGCCTGAGCACCCGGCCAATGCAGCCGGCAATGCAGAGAGGGCAGCCTTAAGGAACCTGTCGCGCACACTGCGTTGCATTGAACTATTGTGCCCTGTCGCATTCGCGGCAGAGCAACGGCAAGTCGGAACAGCACTTCAGACTGGAACAAATTTGAATTTGTGGCATGAACAGCACACCTACGAACGAAGTCACCATCCCACCGTCGTTTGGCGGGATTGACGCAGCCTCGACGGTGCGTAAGCCGGTCCTGGCAAGCCCACGATCGAAATCGCAATTTACGCCGAGAAGTCAATCGAAAGACAAGACACAGTCAGCGGTCGCCAGCGGATGCCGAACCACCGAGTCGTGTATCACGAGCTAGATACCATGCATTGCTTGGTGTTGGGAACCGCGGCGCATGCGGCGCGTGTTTCAGCGCCCCGCAACCCGGTCAGGACGTTATTGCGCCAAAGCCGTCAGACCGTGCGTCACAACATCCAGCGTCAGTCCGCGCTCTCGGGCACCAGCGTGCCGTCGACCGTGCCGACGCCACTGCCAAGATCAGAATCGGTCAACACGCGCCATGTCCCGCCGGCCAGAACCTCCGCCGGCCGGAAGCGCGATTTATACGCCATCTTGCGGCTCTCCGGAACCCAGTAGCCGAGATAGACATACGGCAGACCCAGGCTACGTGCCCGCTCGATCAGCCACAGGATCGCGTGAGTGCCGAGGGACCGCCGCTCCAGTCCGGGCGCAAAGAACGAGTAGACCGCCGAAAGCCCATCTCCTAACCGGTCGGCCAGGCACGCACTCACCATTCGATCGTCGGGCTCGCGGAACTCCACGATAAGGGTCTCGATCGGCGTGTCCTCGACCATGGCGCGGTAGTCGTAAAAGCTCATCGTGGCCATGTCGCCATCGCCGTGGCGCGCGCTTTGATAACGCTGGAACAGGTGGAACTGCTCAGCGGTGGCGCGCGCCGGAACTTCGAAACCCTCAAGCATCGCGTTGGCGCGCCAGATGCGCCGCAGAGTTCGGTCGGCCTGGAAATCGGCCACCGGGATACGGATCGGGATGCAGGCCTGGCAGGATGGGCACACCGGTGCATAGGCGATGTTGTGGCTGCGCCGGAAGCCTGCGCGTGACAGCCGGTCGTGCAAGCCATCAGCATCGGGGCCAGTGATCTCGGTGACCACCTTGCGCTCTGTCCGGCCGGCCAGATACGGGCAGGGCAGGGGGGCGGTCGTGTAGAAGAACTGCGGCCGGCGCGGCGGTTTGTAGCTCATGCGTAGGGCGATCCGCCTTGCATGTTCCAGGAGCCGAAGCCGCCGGTCAACGCCCGCGCGCGCACGACGACGAGGCCGCTTGCCAGGTCATGCAAGGTGCGGTGGCGGACAGTGAACAGCGCGACCAGCAGCAGCAGTCCGGTGGTGGCGAGCGTCAGGTAGAACACCAGCGTGTAGACAAAGGCCTGGGCGAAACCCGGTGGTCCCAGATCGTCGTTGCGGCGCACCGCCAGTCCCAGTGCCTGCTGGCCCGGGGTGGCGGATGGCGGCCCGGCGACGAAGAACAAATGGTAGCAGAACGGCACGAACGGGAGCACGCCGAGCAGCGGCATGCCGATCCCCAGTGTCAGCACCCCGAACAGCAGCAGCACGAACCAGAGCACCGCCAGGGTCAGTCCCACCAGCAGCACGTCGAGCAGCCAGGCGACGATGCGTCGGGTCATCACGCCCGCGGTGAGCCAGTCATCGTCGATGGGAGTGGTGCGATAGATCATGGGGTCAGCCTGATGGTTGCAGTCGTCGTGCCGGGATTTGGCCCAAGCGTGATCGTGGTTCCGTCCCGCCAGCGGGCGAGAAAATCGCGCGCATGGCGGCTGAGCAGGTTGCCGGACTGGCCGGGCGCCACCACGAACAGCGAACGGTCGAGATCGGCAAGGTCATAGACCCCTCGATACTCCGCTCCGTGCACCGATTGGAACTGTTTGTAGGCAGGTCCGCCGCGATCAATTGTACTATCGTCACCGGGGCTAGGAATGCTGAGGGTGCCCAGCGTGCCAAGGATCGGAATGGGCCGGAGGATCGGATGGGCGAATACCGCCGGATGCGCCTCGCCCCATCGCCACTTCGCCGGATCGCCCCCGAAGCGATGCGTCAGGTCGAGGACCGCATCGCCGAGTGACGCCTGTAGGGCCGCCGTGCAGTCGCCGCCGCACCAGTGCGCACCGGGGGGCGACAGCACATAAGCAACGAATTCCAGAAGCGGTCCGCCGTCCCCGCGCGGGACATCAGCCTGCTGTAACACCCTGGCATAGAAGAATTGAATCCAGGCGTTGAAGATCAAGGGCTGAGGCACATCCAGCGTCATGCTGCCATCCCAGTCGCGCAGCAGCGCCTGAGCCCGCCGGGCGACATCGTCGCTGATTGGCACGGACAGTAGCGCGGGCAGGACCTGCCGGGCGAATGTGGAGTGCACATCGACCTGCATCCGCGCGAAGTCGGTCGCCACGTGTTTGTTGGAGTTGTCCAGCAACTGGCGGATGCGCTGGGCGCGCCAGTCGCCAAACCAGTCGCGGCCGAGGAACACCGGGAAATCTGGCGGTGCGATGCGGTCATTTGCATTCACCAATCGGCCGCTGGCCGGGGCGACATAGTGTGGCAGTTGGTCGCCGGACGCCCAGCCGATCCAGTCATGCGACCCGTCTCCTGGCACTGGTGCCGACCCGTCGCCGGCGCGCCGGATCGGCACCCGACCGGTCACATAAAGCGCGATCCGCTCACGATCCGCCACCAGCAGGTTCTGCACCGGTGCGGTGATCATCGCCGCGGCCGCGCGCGCTTTGTCGACATTCGTCGCCTGGTTCAAAGCCAGCAGCCCCGCCGCGGCGGCATTATCGGGCGCCAGATTGGCCATCGAGACGGCCAGGATCTGCTGCGCGTCGACAAGATCGCTGATTACCGGACCGTGCCGCGTCTCGCGCACCATCAGGACCTGGTCCGGTTCGCCTCGCACCTTGATCCGTTCCTCGCGCACCGAGAACGGACGGGGGCCGTCGGGGGTTTGATACTGGCCATCGCCGGCAGGTGTCTCGATGAACAGGTCCTGCACATCAGCGCCAGTGGTGGTGAATGTCCAGGCGATATGGCCGTTGTGGCCCAATACCATGAACGGCACGCCAGGTGCCGTGGCACCCGCGAGCACGCCGCGCGGTGTCTCGATGCGTGCCAGGTACCAGATTGCCGGGAACCCAAACCCCAGATGGGGATCCCCGGCGAGCAACGGTGCACCCGTCGCGGTACGCTGCCCGTCCACCGCCCACTCATTCGACGCCGTCTGCGGCAGGGTGAAGGGCTCCGGGAAGCGCGGCAGCATGTCCAGCAATTCGCGGGCTGCATCGGCATGCTGGGGGGCCGGTGTGACGCCGGCCTGCGGCTTGCCGTCGCCCGGCACCGACGGCCACAGCTCATCGACCTTCTCTTTCGGCAGTTTCGCCTGCAGCGCAAGCCGCGACAGTTCTGTGCGCCAATTCAGCGACAGCATCAGTCCCATCGTCTCGCCCCACAGCAGGCTGTCGACCGGCTGCCACGGCTCCGGTTTGCCCAGGAACAGAAACTCGGGTGCACTGAACCGGCCGCGCTCGGCGATCCAGGCGTTCACGCCACGGGCATAGGCTTCCAGCATGGCGCGCGCCTCCTGCGGGAGGGCCTCGCAGCTGGCGAGCGCCTGGCGGCGCAGTCCCAGCGTCCGCATCGTGCGGTCGTAGTTCAGCGTGGCAGGCCCGGCGATCTCCGACAGTCGGCCGGAGGCGGCGCGGCGCATCATTTCCATCTGGAACAGCCGGTCCCGGGCGTGAACAAACCCCAGAGCGGCAGCGGCATCGATGGCGCTGGCCGCGCGGATGCGAGGAATGCCGTCCGCATCGAAGCCGATATCGACGGGCCCGGTCAGCCCAGGGATGCGTGCCTGCTGCGAGCGCGGTGGCAAAGTGAGCCACAGCACGCCGGTGACAACGGCCGCCACCAGGAGCACGACGAAGCCGATCGCGGTCAGTATCCGGCGGAGCGTTCTGAGCAGACTGCGCATGCGGCAAACGTGCCGGCCCTGCACCGGGATGGAAAGTGAAACCTCGGCTAGCTGATTTCCGACGGATGCAACGGCGTTCAGTGACCTTGCCGTATGGGGCTCCGGCGTGCTTCAGCACAACGCGTATCACTGCTGACCAGCCCGCGTGCGCGCTAGTCCCATCGGCATCGGCATGTTAGCTTCTCGCCGAAGCGTAAGCCGAATGATGGGGGAATGCCATGACAGCACCACGCGGCGCATCATCGTCTCAGACTGTACGAGAGCTGGAAAAGATCAGCAACAGGACCGACACGCGCGACGTGCTGGCCCATGCGGCAAGGGATGCCCGCAAACTCGCTGACACCTTCATCGTCGATATCGACGCACATGTGACCGAGACGGCGTTCTGGTCGGAGATCACCGACCGCATCGACAACGACTATCTGCGCGACGCGGCCAAATCGTTCCGCGAACGCGGCGGTTCGCCGCCCGGGCTGCTGAATATACAGCCGGGCATGCTGTATCAGGACATGTTCGGGCGCATTCCGCACGGACAGCAGTCGGATGCCATTATCGGTGAGGATACGCATCGCCAGATCGAGCTGACCCGACGCGCGATGGACAGCATGGGCATCGACTACACGGTTGCGTTTCCGACGCCGATGCTGCTGTTGGGCATGCATCCGCAAGCGGAAGTCGAGGTGGCCTTGGGTCGCGCGTTCAATCGCTGGCTGATCGAGGAGCTGCTGCCGCGTGAGCCGCGCATCAAGGCGATGATGTATCTGCCGTTCAACGACCCGGACGCCTGCGTCGACGTGGTCGAGGAGTTCGCCGATGCACCCGGCGTCATCGGCTTCACCGTCGTATCTACGCGCTATAAGCCGGTGCACCACAACAGCTACATGCGGCTCTACGCCGCGTTGCAAGCGGCGGGCAAGCCACTGGCATTTCACTCGGGGTTCCATTGGGGCGACGAGTCGATGAAGCAGGTGAACCGCTTCATCTCGATGCATGCCATCTCGTTCTGCTACTTCAATATGATCCACCTGACCAACTGGGTCATCAACGGCATTCCTGAGCGATTCCCCAACCTAAAGGTGATCTGGGTCGAGAGCGGTCTTGCGTGGGTGCCATTCCTTATGCAGCGGCTGGACTCCGAATATATGATGCGTTCGTCGGAGGCGCCGATGTTGCGCAGACGGCCCAGCGAGTACATCCGCGACATGTACTTCACCAGCCAGCCGCTGGAGACCAGCGATCTCAAGCTCACGCAAGCGACCATGGAGGCGATCAACGCGGAGACCCAACTGTTGTTCGCATCCGACTGGCCGCATTGGGATTTTGATCTGCCGAGGTCGATCACCAGCCTGCCGTTCTTGTCCGAGCAGGCGAAGCGCAACATTCTCGGGCTGAATGCGGCGCGGCTGTTCGGCTTCGAGGTGCCGCCACACAAGCTCGCGACGGTGCCGGCGCCAGAGCCGGCGCTCGCGAAGTGAACGACATCCCGAGGCTTGCAGCTGCGTTCAACGGTGCAGTGACGACGGCGTTGCGTTGTGGCGATGTGAAGGCGATCCCCGATGATGCGCTGCGTCAGGTGCTGACTGCTGCTGTGAAGGCGTATGCAGCGAAAGCTGAAGCGATTGAGGTGGAGTTCGCGCCATTTGAACCTGATGCAGTGACGGCGACCGAGGTCGCAGTGGCGGCATGTGCGATGATCCGCGCTGCTGACCTCAATCTGTTCGACATCGCCATGTGGTTCGGGCGCCCAGTGAGCCGGGCATCAGGGAGAGCTGATAATGGCTGAGATCATGGTGGGTCAGGCAACGGACATTGCGGATGGTGACCACCGCGTCTTTGCGTTGGGCGAACTGGAAGTCGGCGTGTTTCGCTTGGGTGAACGGTTCGTCGCCTACGAGAACCGCTGTCCACACCATGGCGGCCCAGTGTGCCAAGGCAGGCTGTTCAACCGGGTCGAGGAGATCATCATGCCGGACCAGACCAGCCGCGGGCTGCGGTTCGGTAGGGACCGGCACGTGGTTTGTCCGTGGCATGGCTATGAATTCGACCTTGAGACAGGACGGCACCCCGGAGATGCTAGGATGCGCCTGCGCTCGATACCTGTGCGCGTATCGGGCAACGCGCTCTATGTTGAGGCGCCAGGATAGGCAGCCGGTCTTCCGCGACCACTCAACAGTTGCGTCGTGCGGCGTGCTTGCGCGTCGCAACCTTGTTATAGAGCTGATAATCGGGTCTTCAACTATAATGCCGCCAATCGGGAGATGCACTATGAGCGGATTTTTGGGTCAGATGCTTGGCAGCATCATGGGCGGCCAACACGGCGGTCAGCCGAGCGCGATTGCCAGCATTCTGCAGCAGGTATTGGCGTCGAATGGCGGTGGCGTGGCCGGGCTCGTTTCAAGGTTCCAGACCGCCGGGCTCGGCGCTCAGGCGCAGTCCTGGGTGTCGGAGGGAGAGAATATGCCTGTCTCTGCCGCGCAGATCAGCCAGGTGTTCTCGCCTGAACAATTACAAGGCTGGGCTAGCCAGGCGGGGACGACGCCTGACAAGCTGCAGGCCGTTCTCGCAGAGGCGTTGCCGCAGGCGGTGAACCACGTCACGCCAGGCGGTCAGATTCCCGAGGCGAACGCGACGCCGGACCTTTCTTCGTTGATGAGCCGGCTTTTCGGCAGCGCTGGAAGATAGTTCTCGCAATCACCCGGGTCAGGAGCCGTCATCCAGCGTTTTCGTAATCCGGCAGCAGCCAGTCGTCGGGTTCGGTGGCGGCATCATCATACCATGCGCTCACCAGCGGATGAGCGCGCACAGCGTCGCAATAGGCATGTGTGGCGAGCCCAAGTTCAGGTCGCCAGGTCAGAAACCGTGTGACGACAGGTGCGTACATAACGTCGGCGACAGTGAATGCAGCGCCGAACAGATATGGTCCATCACTGCCGAAGCGGCGACGGGTGTCGGCCCACATTGTCTCGATGTGCGCTACATCGGCGAGCGCCTCCGGGGTCCGACCCAGACCAAAGAAATCGCGCCCGAGGTTCATCCACATGGACTGGCGCAATCCCAGGAAGCCGGCGTGCATCTCCGCGCTGATGGCGCGCGCATGTGCGCGTGCAATCCTGTCCGCTGGCCAAAGCGACGGCTGTAGCTCAGCGCAGTACTCGCAAACCGCAAGCGACTCCCAGACGCGGGCACCACGGTGTTCGAGATACGGTACAAGTCCGTTGGGCGACAGCTTGCCGATCTCCGGGGTCGGCCCCGGCCGACTGAAGCGGATCAGCACTTCCTCGACGTCCAGTTGCGCAAGCCGAACCGCCAGCCAGCCTCGCATCGACCACGACGAATACCGGCGATTGCCGATGTAAAGGTGCCCTTCAGGCATTCGTTCAGCTCCATCAACTCCGGCCGACACATAGCTTGCGTCAGCACGTCCGCGGTCCAAGGATGACATGGCCGTGCCGTCAGCGGAGGAACAATCATGACTAAAGTGGCATTGTCGGGCGCCAGTGGAAATATCGGCCAGGTGCTGCGTCCAGCCCTGCTGAAGCTGGGGTTCGCGTTGCGCTCCGCCGGCGGCAGGCGCGCGCTGACGCCGATCACGCCGGAAGAGGAAGTGTGCCACGGCGATCTGCGCGACGCCGCCTTCGTAGACCAGTTGCTCGCGGGCACCGAAGTGCTGGTTCACATGGCTGGCACGAGCGTCGAACGGCCATTGCCCGAGGTCATCGAGAACAACCTGCTTGGCTTGCACTCGGTTTACGAAGGGGCGCGGCGGCATGGCGTGCGGCGAATTGTGTTCGCCAGCTCGAATCACGCCATAGGCATGCACAGTGTGGACAGCAAACTGGATCTCGACTGCGATCTGCGGCCAGATGGGTTCTATGGCCTCAGCAAAGTTTGGGGCGAGGCGATGACGCGGATGTACTGGGACAAGCATGGTATCGAAGGTGTTTGCCTGCGCATCGGCACGGCTATCGAAAAGCCTACCGAGTTCCGCCATCTGAGTACCTGGCTTGGCAACGACGACCTGGTGCAGCTGATCCAGCGCTGCATTACGGTGCCGGACATCGGCTATCTCGTGGCCTGGGGTGTCTCGGCGAACACGCGCAGTTACTGGAACAATGCCGGCGCTGCACGCCTTGGCTATCACCCGGTGCAGAATGCCGAGGATTATGCCGAGCAGATCCTGCGCAAGCCCAACCCACTGGACCCGGTTGCGCAGCGCTATCAGGGTGGCGGCTTCGTCACCATCGATTACACCCGACCGGAGCAACGGCCGCATGCGCACAGTCGAACAGCACGCCCAAGCCCTGGCTGACGGCACTATCACCAGCCGCGCGCTGGTGGAACATTGCCTGGCGCGAATTGCCGATCCGAACGGCGAAGGCAGCCGTGCGTTGATCAAGGTTCACGCGGAAAGCGCACGTGCGATGGCCGGCGCGATGGACAATCTGCGGCGCACGGGACGTGCCTCGAGCCGCTATGCCGGCATTCCGGTCAGCCTGAAAGACCTGTTCGATATTGCGGGCGAACCCACTCCCGCCGGCTCGCGCGTTCTTGCCGATGCGCCGGCGGCTGCCGCGCACGCACCTGTGGTCCAACGCATGTTGGCTGCGGGTTTCGTGCCGGTTGGCCGCACCAACATGACCGAGTTCGCCTTCTCGGGCCTGGGTATCAATCCGCATTACGGCACGCCGCTGTCGCCATGGGACCGCACGAACGCACGTATTCCGGGCGGCAGTTCTTCCGGTACCGCGGTATCGGTGTCCGACGGTATGGCAGTGGCCGGTCTGGGCACCGACACGGGCGGCTCGTGTCGCATCCCGGCCGCATTCTGCGGCATTGTCGGCTACAAGCCGACGGCGCGTCGAGTGCCAATCACCGGCGTGCTGCCACTGGCGCCCAGCCTTGATTCAGTCGGTCCCCTGGCACCCAGCGTATCGTGCTGCGCGATCATCGATGCAGTGTTGGCCGGCGAAGCCCCGGTCTTGCCAGTATCCTGCAACCTTGACGGATTGCGTCTGGCCGTTCCCAGCAATGTCGTGCTCGAGGGCATGGACGGCACGGTTGCCAGCGCTTTCGAACGGGTACTGACCGCACTGTCGCGCGCTGGCGCGCGGGTCAGCCACATCGCTGTCCCGGAGTTCAATGAAGTCGCTGCAGTGAATGCCAAAGGTGGTTTCGCCGCGTCCGAGGCCTATGCCTGGCATCGTGCGCTGCTTGCCGAAAAGGGTGATGGCTATGACCCGCGCACTCGCATGCGCATTGAGCGTGGCGCAGGGATGAGCGCGGTCGATTACATCGGGGTCGTCGCAGCACGCAACCAACTGATCGTTGCCCTTGATGCACGCACGCGCGAATTCGACGCACTGATCATGCCCACAGTCCCGATCGTTCCACCGCGCATGGCCGAGCTAGAGAACGAGCGCGACTATAATCGCGTCAATATGCACATTCTCCGCAATACGGCGCTCGCCAACTTCTTCGACCGCTGCTCCATCAGCCTGCCGTGCCACGGTGCCGGCGAAGCGCCGGTTGGTCTCATGCTGGTCGGCGAGACACTGGGGGACGCACGACTATTCAGCATGGCGCTAGCCATCGAAGCCGTAATGTTGGCTAACTCGCAAATCTAGGGCGCAGTACCCTGCACTCGGCTCCAGTGCGGCCTGACGGTTGTGCAGTGGGAAGCACCGCCCTCGAGCCCGGCGTCTAGATGATTGCTGGCAAATCCCGCAGGAGAAGGAAGACGCCGAGACCGGCTGCGACGGCGAGCCAGATGAAGATCAGCTCGCTCGACCGCACCGGCGACTTAATACCCCTGCGCAGTTTTTTCAGCGATCGCCTCCGTGGGTTTCACCACGGACTTAGCGGGCCGATGCTGATGGCAAGATGGCCGCAAGACTAACGATTAGACATGAACCTTGTCAGCCCAGACTTGCTCTGATCGGGGAATGACGTGCTGCGGCCAAGGAGACGGTTGCCGCGAAGCTGGAAGGAGACGTTGCAGAATGGGCCGCGCGGTCGGGTGCCGGTTGCCGGCGCGCTCGGTCGGGGGGCCCGCCACGGTTCAAGCCAGAGCCGACAACCTGAACTTCCGCCATTCGCGTTCGAGCCGCCCAATTGGCGTTTGGTCAACGCGGAGCGTCAGGGAGGCGCCCTGCTTGCTGCGCATGAAGTAAGTGCCGGCGAAACAACCGAGCACGGCTGTTTTCTCCACGCTCAAGATATAGCCCTGCGCAGCCAACCGCGTCTCCCGAGCGACTTCATCGGACGGCATCAATTCCCGGATGACCCGCAGGACTATACGTCGCGCGTCCTCAGCGCCGTACGCTTGACGCATCTCACGCACCAAGCGGCCAAGCATGACGCTGAGGCGCCACCCCGCGCCACTCGCACCAGGGTGTCCTCGATCAGGCTTCCGGTATCATTCCACGGAGCACGAAATCCTGGATCGGCGTCAGCCTCCGGCTCCGGTATGATCATTTCCTTTCCCACCCCGACCTTGCCCCCTGGATGTCGGCAGAGAGGGAATCAGCGGACGCCAAGACGCGCGAGATAGCAATTTGAGCATCGCCAAAAGCATAGGACCCGGGGGACGGCTGCCATCTCGATGTGCGAGGGTTCTATACGTCAACGCATAGTGCCTAGGCATGGTCGTCAGACCAACGCGGAGAATGTGCCTGTTCCAGTGCCAGCCGTTATCAGAGCCCCTGTGGTTCTGACCCCTGTGCGAGAAAAACGCTTGATTTGACTGGCTCTCCTTCCTGGACACCTATCGAACCATATGCCTGGCGCCCGTGCCTGCCGTCCAGCACACGTTTGAGAGCATCCGGGGGCTAAGGCTCACTGTGTGACTCCATGAGGCGAGCCGATGTGTGCCTGGTCGTAAGGTTCTGTGCGTCGTTTAGTGGTCAGTTGACGCCGGCTCTGAACCTAGTGTAGCGTGAAACCTAAACAGGCGACTGGAACGGAATGAGCACGAGCAGGGAGAAGTTCGGCGCATTCGTGCGTAGGCACCGGGAGGGCAAGGGTCTGGGCCTCCGCGAGACGGCGAAGATGATCGGCGTGAGCCCGACGTACCTGTCGAAGGTCGAGCGCGATGAATTTTCTCCGCCCGCCGAGGACAAGGTGAAGGCGATCGCGACGATCATCGGTTGCGACCCTGACATGTTGCTGGCGCTCGCCGGGCGGGTGGCGTCCGACGTGTCCGAAATCATCAAGGCTCACCCAGTCGAGATGTCCGCGCTCCTACGGACCGCAGGTGGCCTCAATCCACAGGACCTCGCAAGGCTGACGCAACATGCACATAAGGCGAAACGATGATTAGTGTGCCCTACATCCCGGCTGACTGCATCGAACGCGACGCAGAAGCCCTGCTGAATGAGTTTGCCCAACCACGTCGCCTGAGGATCGCTCCGCCAATTCCGATCGAGGATGTGCTGGAGAAGCACCTGAAGTTGGGAATAGAGTTTGACGACATGCATGCGCGGTTGGGTGTACCGCGGCGCGGCCTTGGCTTATTCCCCAACATTTTCGGCGGAATGTTCTTCCGGGATCGGCGTATCGTTATCGACGAGAGCCTCGACCCGGATGAACATCCGTCCATGGAGGGACGATACCGTTCTACAGCGGCGCATGAGGGGGGCGGCCACTGGCGTTTGCACCGCCATCTATTCCTAAGAATGGGCGAGACCCCCATCGTTTGCCGGTCGAACCAGCGCTACGATCGTGTGGAATGGCACGCGAACTACTATGCGTCTTGCCTGCTCATGCCTCGATCGTTGGTGTATGC
>JBKPOG010000146.1:0-10728 GCA_046732975.1 Pseudomonadota bacterium | reverse complement strand
GCGCGGCCCTGCGTCCAGCGTCGGCGCGGACGTGCCGTACTGATGCGACGGCGGCTGCCGCGATCATCGGCGGCAGCGATGTGGTGAAAATGAAGCCCGGCGCGCAGGAACGAATATAGTCGATGATCGTCGCATCCCCGGCGATATAGCCGCCATGGCAGCCGAACGCCTTGGCCAGCGTGCCCTCGATCACGTCGATGCGCGCCGCCGCACCGTCGCGTTCCGCGACACCGGCGCCAGATGGGCCGTACATGCCAACCGCGTGCACCTCGTCGAGATACGTCATCGCACCATAGCGATCAGCGAGATCGCAAATCGCAGCGATCGGCGAGATATCGGCGTCCATCGAATACACCGACTCGAATGCGATCAGCTTCGGCGCAGCAGGCGGCGCCAGCCGCAACAGCTCCTCGAGGTGCTGAAGGTCGTTGTGCCGGAAGATATGGCAGGTCGCCTTGGCGCCCTTGATGCCGGCGATCATCGACGCATGGTTGCGGGCGTCGGAAAACACGTGCCAGTCGGGAAGCGAATTCAGGATCGTCGAGAGGGCGGCCTGATTGGATACGAAGCCGGAGGTGAACAGCAGCGCCGCCGGCTTGCCGTGCAGGTCCGCAAGCTCTGCCTCCAGCGCATCGTGCCAGGGGCTGGTGCCGCTGATGTTCCGCGTGCCGCCAGCGCCGGCGCCCATCGAGCGCGCCGCCTCGCAGGCAGCCTCGACGACGACCTTATGGCCGCCCATGCCGAGATAGTCGTTGGAGGACCATACCAGCACCTCGCTGCCGTCCGCGCGCCGGTATAGCGGAAATCGCTCCGCCTGCTTGCGGAGCGGCGTGAAACGACGATACCGGCCTTGTGCCTCGATGACGGCCAGCGCGGTCTGGCAGTGCGTATGGAACGGGTGCATGTGTGTCCTGGTCCCAACCATATCCCCAGCCTCAGTCTATCGCCCTAGATCCCAGCGTCCCATGCGTACATTCCCTGATGCGGCGTGAACTATAATTCACTTCACATAGACCCGGATTTCCTGCGGGCTGCCGGCCGGCGCGGACCTTAGCCCAAGATGGATTCGGCTGTCAGACACACCCTGGTCCATGATGCCGCGCATTACATCGGCTGCCCGTCGCTGCGCCGCCGCCGCATCGGCGCCAGCCGGCAGAATGGCGATAACATCATACTGCACCCCGGGTGCCCGCGTCTCCGCGGTCCGCACGGCATAGCGCAACACGTCCTGGTAGCTCGGATTTGGCTCAGTGTAATTGATGGTCAGCAGCGCCGTCCGCGCGTCGACCTTCGCCATCTGCCCTCCCGTTGGGGCTGCCTCCGGCGACGGCGCGAACGTCGTCTGGTCGATTAATTTGCATCCCGCCAGCAGCAGCGCTGCCGCGAGCCCCCACGTCGCTTTCATAGCGGCCACTCTCTTGCAGCTTGCTGGGTGGCGGGCAAGATGCCGGCGTTACCGCAGAACGGATCTCGCTGATGCTGGCTCAGACCAACCAACGTATCGACGGCAAGCGGCTGTGGGACAGCCTGATGTCGATGGCCGAGATCGGCGCGACCGCAAAGGGTGGCGTCCGTCGGTTGACGCTGACGGAGGTGGATCAGCGGGGGCGCGACCGGTTCCGCGCGGAATGCGAGGCGGCCGGGCTGATGGTCCGCGTGGACGCGATCGGCAACATGTTCGCACGGCGCCCTGGCCGTGATCCGAACCGTCTGCCGGTGCTGTTCGGCAGCCATCTCGACAGCCAGCCGTCCGGGGGAAAATTCGACGGTGCACTGGGCGTGCTGGCCGGACTAGAGGTGATGCACACGCTGAACGACCTTGGCATCGTGACCGAGGCGCCGCTCGAGCTGGTCAACTGGACAGACGAGGAGGGCAGCCGCTTCGGCCACTCGCTGATGGGATCTGGCGTGTGGTCCGGTGTGTTCTCGCTCAACAAGGCATATGCGTTGACCGACACCGAGGGCGTGACGGTCCGCACAGCCCTCGATGGTATCGGCTACCGAGGGGGAGAGCCGGCTGCGGCGTTCCCGGCCGACGCGTATTTCGAATTGCATATCGAGCAAGGACCGATCCTCGAGCGGGAGGCCACGCAGATCGGCATCGTGACCGGCGCGCAGGCGATGGTCTGGTACGACGCAATTGCCACCGGCCAGGATTCGCACGCCGGCACCACGCCGCCATCGGCGCGGAAGGACGCCCTGGTGTGCGCTGCTCGAATCATCGATCTGGTTGACCGACTTATGCGGGCAGGCGGCGAGGATGGGCGTGGCACAGTGGGTCAACTGCTCGTGTCCCCGAACAGCCGCAACGTGGTGCCGGGAGAGGTCCGGTTTTCGGTCGAGTTCCGCCACCCTGCCGATGCCGAGGTCGATCGGCTGGACGCACAGTTTCCGCGCGAGGCAGGCTTCATTGCCCGTGACTGCGGGGTGCAGCTGGAGCTGACCCAGTTGTTCAAGCTTCCAGCCCAGCCATTCCATCCCGATTGCGTGCAGCTGGTGCGCCACGGGGCAGCGAAGTTGGGCTACTCCGCACGCGAGATCGTCTCTGGCGCGGGACACGACGCGGTTTATGTGGCGCGGCACGTGCCGACGGCGATGATCTTCACGCCGTGCAAGGATGGCCTGTCGCACAACGAAGCCGAAAGCATCGAGCCGGAAGAGGCCACGGCCGGGGCGCAGGTGCTGTTTGAAGCCGTGCTGGCGCGGGCCAACCGCGCGACCTAGCGGCCGGTGGCCAAGGTTGCCGCTCCTGGGGCATGCTCCTATAGCCGCCGGCAGCCTGAGGAGGTGACATGGCAGCACTCGATGCCCCGGTGATCGAAAATCCCGTGCTGGCCCACCAGGCGGAGATCCTGGCCCGGCCGCATGAACAGCCCTGGCGGATGGCCAACGCCATCCGGGCGCTGGCGATCGACGCGGTGGAGGCGGCGAAGTCCGGCCATCCCGGGATGCCGATGGGGATGGCCGATGTCGCAACCGCGCTATGGACCCGGTTCCTCAAGTTCGATGCCGCCGATCCGCGCTGGCCAGATCGCGACCGCTTCGTGCTTTCGGCAGGCCACGGCTCGATGCTGCTGTACGCATTGCTCTATCTCACCGGCTTCGACGGCATGGGGATCGAGGAGATCAAGCAATTCCGCCAGCTGGAATCGCCGGCAGCTGGCCATCCCGAATACGGCCTCCATCCTGGCATCGAGACGACGACGGGCCCGTTGGGGCAGGGCATCGGCGCCGCGGTGGGCATGGCGCTCGCCGAGCGTCTGCTGGCATCCCGGTTCGGCCGCTCACTGGTGGATCACCGAACCTGGGTGCTCTGCTCAGACGGCGACATGGAGGAGGGGATCAGTCACGAGGCCGCGGCGCTTGCCGGGCACCTCTGCCTGTCGAGGCTGACCGTGCTGTATGACGACAACCACGTCTCGATCGATGGCGACACAGCGCTCGCCTACTCGGATGACATCCTGAAGCGGTTCTCAGCCTACGGCTGGGCCGCACGGCGCATCGATGGCCACGATCCGCAGCAGATCAATGCAGCGCTGTCTTTCGCCATTCGGTCGAAGAAGCCGACGCTGATCGCCTGCCGCACGATCATCGGTCTCGGCGCCCCCACCAAGGCCGGCACGGCCGCGACGCACGGCTCGCCGTTGGGGACTCAGGAGGCGGCCGGCGCCAAGGCGGCCCTGGGCTGGCACGAGCCCCCGTTCACGGTGCCTGACGACCTGCTGGAGCGGTGGCGCGCGGCCGGAAGCCGCGGCGCAGGGACCCGTCGCGCCTGGCTGAAGCGCCTGGCGCACAACAATATGCGGGCCGAGTTCGAGCGCGTCATGGCCAAGCGGCTACCCGACAACTGGCACGAAGCCGTTGCCGCGCTGAAGCAGGAGATCGCGGAGACAAGGCCGAAGATGGCGACTCGCCAGTCCAGTCAGAAGGCACTGGAAACGCTGGTCCCCGCCACACCGGAGCTGATCGGGGGGTCAGCTGACCTCACCGGCTCCAACCTGACCTTCGTGAAGTCGATGGGGACCACGACCGAAGGTAACTTCGCCGGCCGCTATATTCATTACGGGATCCGTGAGCACGGCATGGCCGCGGCCGCCAACGGCATGGCCTTGCATGGTGGACTGATCCCCTACACCGGGACGTTCTTCGTCTTCACCGACTACATGCGGCCGGCCATTCGCATTGGAGCGATCGCCCGGGCGCACGTAATCCACGTGTTGACCCATGATTCGATTGGCCTTGGCGAGGATGGGCCAACGCATCAGCCGATTGAGCATCTGGCCAGCCTACGGGCGATGCCGCACCTGCACGTCTATCGCCCCGCAGATGCGATGGAAGTCGCAGAATGCTGGGAGCTGGCAATCCGCCGCAGCGATGGCCCCAGCCTGCTGGTGCTGACCCGCCAGGCGCTGCCGACGATGCGAACCGACACCTCCGAGAACCGCTGCGCCCGCGGTGGCTACCTCCTTGCCGAGGCGGAAGGGCGGCGTGCCGCCACGCTGATCGCGACCGGCTCAGAAGTATCAATCGCCATGGACGCACGTTCGGCCCTTTCAGCTGATGGGGTGAATGTCGCGGTGGTTTCATTGCCATGCTGGGAGCTGTTCTCGCAGCAAGACGAAGATTATCGTATGCAGGTGCTGGGATCTGCGCCGCGGATCGGTATCGAGGCCGCTTCGGGCTTCGGCTGGGAGCGTTGGCTGGGCAATGATGGGGTTTTCATCGGCATGACCGACTTCGGCGCCTCGGCCCCTTATGAAGTTCTTTACAAACACTTCGGTATCACCCCCGAGGCCATCGTCGCCGCGGTCCGCAAGCGGCTCGGCTGAGGGGCTGAGCGACAGAGAAGGAATGCAACCATGCCTGTGAAGGTCGCCATCAACGGATTTGGACGGATCGGCCGTCTGGTGCTGCGTGCGATGATCGAGAGCGGGCGCGACGACCTGGTGCCGGTCGCGATCAACGACCTGGGCAGCACCGAGGCGAACGCGCACCTGTTCCATTACGACAGCGTGCATGGCCGCTTCCCGGGCCAACTCGAGGTTTCCGGGGACACCATCACCATCCGTTACGGCGGTCGCGTCTGGGGTCCGATAAAGGTGTCGGCCGAGCGTGACCCGACAAAGGTGCCCTACCAGGGCGTCGACGTGGCGATGGAGTGCACCGGCATCTTCACCAGCAAGGAGAAGGCATCCGCGCTGTTGCAGGCTGGTGCGCGCAAGGTGCTCATCTCGGCGCCCGGCGACCACGTGGACGCGACCATCGTCTATGGTGTGAACCATAAGACGCTGACCAAGGACATGACAATCATCTCGAACGCGTCATGCACCACCAACTGCCTCGCACCGATGGCCAAGGTGCTGCACGACAGCTTCGGCATCGAGCGCGGCTATATGGTCACCATCCACGCCTATACCGGTGACCAGAACACCGTGGACACGCTGCACAAGGATCTGCATCGGGCACGTGCGGCGGCCGTATCCGCGATCCCCACCTCGACCGGTGCAGCGCGCGCCGTCGGACTGGTGCTGCCGGAGCTGAAGGGCAAGTTGGACGGCACCGCGATCCGTATCCCGACGCCGAACGTATCGCTGGTGTCGCTGGACGTGAACCTGAAGAAGCAGGCTAGCAAGGACCAGATCAATGCAGCGATGCTCGATGCATCGAAGGGAGCACTGCGCGGCGTGCTCGACTACAACACCGAGCCGCTGGTCAGCATCGACTTCAATCATAGCCCGGCGTCCTGCACCTTCGATGCAACGCAGACAACCGTGGTGGATGGCGCGCTGGCCCGCGTGATGGGCTGGTACGACAACGAGTGGGGCTTCTCGAACCGGATGTCGGACACCGCCGCACTGTTCGGCAGCCTGTAGTCGTCCGACCCCCAACCCCTCCCGCAAAGGGAGGGGGAGTTCTCATGCGAGGCGGCCATGGCTTTTCGTACGCTCGACAATCTCGATGTCGCCGGCAAGCGCGTGTTGCTGCGTGCCGACCTCAACGTGCCGGTGCGTGACGGCAAGATCACTGACCTGACACGCATCGAGCGCCTGACGCCGACCATCCGCGAACTTGTGGGCAAAGGCGCCAAGGTCATTGTGTGCAGCCACTTCGACAGGCCGAAGGGCAAGCGGGTGCCGGAGATGTCCCTCGGTCCGGTTGCCGCGGCACTTGGCGAGGTACTCGGGCAGCGAGTCCGCTTCGCCGAGGACTGCATTGGCATCGCGGCCGAGCAGGCCGAGGAGCGCATGGCGCGTGGCGAGGTGCTGGTGCTGGAGAATACACGCTATCACGCTGAGGAGGAGAAGAACGATCCGGTCTTTGCCGCCGGCATGGCGAAGCTGGCCGACATCTACGTCAACGACGCATTCTCCGCGGCTCACCGCGCACACTCGAGCACCGAGGGGATAGCGCATCTGCTGCCGGCCTATGCAGGCCGGCTGATGCAGGCCGAACTGGAGGCTTTGGACACGGCTCTCGGGAAGCCCGTTCGCCCGGTCGCAGCAATCGTCGGTGGTGCGAAGGTGTCCACCAAGCTCGATCTGCTGGGCAACTTGGTGGGAAAGGTCGACGCCCTGGTGATCGGTGGCGCAATGGCCAATACATTTCTCGCCGCGCAGGGACTTGCCGTCGGTCGTTCGCTGCAGGAAGCCGAGATGCACGCGACGGCGCGTGACATCCTGGAGCGCGCCAAGGCGGCCGGTTGCGAGATCGTCCTGCCGAGTGACGCGGTTGTCGCCCATGAGCTGAAACCGGGTGTCGCGACCCAGACGGTTGCCATAGCCAACGTCCCGACGGACGCAATGATCCTCGACGTCGGCCCGGCGACGGTGGCGGCGCTGATCCGCCACCTCTCAAGCTGGCGGACGCTGGTGTGGAACGGGCCCCTCGGCGCCTTCGAGACGCCGCCGTTCGACGGGGCGACTACGGCTTTTGCCAAGGCGGTGGCGGATGCGACAGGCAAAGGCACCTTGCGGAGCGTGGCAGGCGGCGGTGACACCGTCTCGGCACTGCGCCACGCCGGTGTGCTCGATCGCATGAGCTACGTCTCTACCGCTGGGGGCGCCTTTCTGGAGTGGCTGGAAGGGAAGACGCTGCCCGGCGTCGCGGCGCTCGGTTGAGCGCTTGCTCGCAGCAGACGGTGTGGTTCGATCGATGTCTCCCGCTCGATCCCCCGGCCGTGGATGAGCACCACTAGGCTATCGTAGATGCACAACGCGTCGATTAAGAGCCGGCGGATCACGGATCCAGCTCATTTCGCAGCGGCGGTGTGCGTCTGCTCTGCTGCGAAATGTGGGATCACCTGTTCACCCAGAAGGCGGATCGTGTGCATGACCTCCTGATGCGTCGCGGGCCCGACCGCGCACAGCAGAATCACTTCTTCAATGCCCATTGCTCGGTATAGTTCCATAAAGCGGATGCAGTCCCTTGGGGTGCCGACGCAGAACTTAGTGCCCTCTTCGCGCACTTCGGCGGGAGTCGGTTCACCCGGGTGAGGACCAGCGGCGAGCCGCTGGTCGCGCGCGTAATAACCCTGGTAGTCGGACGGCACGTTTGTGGGATCGTAGTCCCGCCAGACGAGCCGCGCGCGTTCGCGCTGCTGCTCGATATACCAGCCGACCAGTTCGGTGCCGCGCGAAGCCACGACCTGCGGGTCTTCGTGGCAGAAGCCTGCCGTCATTAGTGCGGCGCGAGGTCGTGCAGCGGCCGGCAGAGCCTCGCGATAGATCTCCATCAATTGGCGGACGCGATCGGGACCGCCTTCGCTGCCGAACAGGCCTCCCATTGCAAGATTGCCGGTCTGCATCGCGGTCTCATCGCTGCCGCAGGCCGACCACAACGGCGGGTGCGGCTTCTGCAATGGTTTTGGCAGGACTTCGCGGCGCGGAATTTTGAAGTACTCGCCGTCGTAGGTGATCTCCTCCTGCGTCCAGATGCGAGGCAAGATGTCCGCGAACTCCTGCCACATGCCGCGCGTGTCGCGCAGGTCGGAGCCGTATGGGGTCAATTGATACGGATAGCCGGTGCGGCCGAGTCCGACATCGACGCGCCCGCGGCTCAAAATGTCGAGTGTCGCCATGCGCTGTGCGATGTGCAGGGGATGGTGAATTGGCGCCAGCACGACGCCGATGCCGAGACGGATGCTCTCGGTGCGTTGGCTGACCGCCGCCAATGTCAGGTCGGGCGCACTATTGTGCGACCACACCGGCCGGAAATGGTGTTCGGAAAACCAGACGCCGGAAAAGCCCTTTTGTTCGGCGAACGGAATCTGTTCGAGCGCCTCATAGATGCGCTGCGCCTCGCTCTCGGCGGTCCAAGGTTTGGGCACCTGGATCTGGTAGAAAAGACTGAGTCTCATCGGGCTCTCCGTCGCGGTTTGTAGGTGGGCTCCGAGATACGGGTGTGGGGCGTTCTCTTCCCCAGTCGCGGTTTCGGGTGCGGTGTCTTCTATTGATGACAAATGTTTTTCATTGAGCTAGCCAAGCGTGGCCTGTAACATGGTCGCCGGCTTGCAGTTAACGCCCAAACTACATGCCGACACAAAGAGGGTCGGGAGGAATTGTGCCTGGACGGGTATCTGCAATGGAAGCCAACCGACCACGGCCGACTGCCCCCACCAAGTCTGCCGAAATCGCGCAGCTCGGCCTGCTGGGAAAACCCGTTGGTGCGGTCGTTGCCGCGGCGAACGTTCTGCGGGCACTGCATGCGTCCGAGCGTCCGCTGAACGCGAGCGAAGTGGCGCGCGCGGCCGGCCTGCATCGCGGGACGGCGTACAACATCCTCCGGACACTGCAAGCCGAGAGCTTTGTCGGCTATGACGCAGCGACGCGCACCTACATGGTGAGCTTGCGAATTCTCGAACTGGCATACGGTGTCTTACGGCGCAGCGGGTTGCTGGACATTGCGCGTCCGCTGATGCATGCGGTCTCAGATGCTCACGGCGTCTCGGTCTATCTGTCAAAAGTGGTGGGGGCCTCGTCGCTGCTGCTGTTGGATTGGGTAGGCGCCGCCTTCCAACCCGATCCCTATGTCACCGTGGGACGTCCTTCCCCAGTACCAGCGGGTGCGTCGGGCATAATCATGGCTGCGTTCGGCAACAGCAGCCAGGCCGAACTCCAAGCGCTGTTCTCGCAAGTCGCGTGGTATCAGAAACCATCATTTCCCGAATTTCTGGCCCGCGTGACTGAGGCGAAACAAGCCGGATTTGCCGTCGATCGCGGGGCCATGTTTCAGGGAATCACCTTGATCTCGGTGCCGGTTCTGTCGCCGGCATGGGAGCCGGTACTGATCCTGACCGGTGCGGGGCACTCGCACGACTTGGAGGCCGAAGCGATGGAGCCGCTGTGCCGCGCGATGCAATCGGCGACTGCCCGCCTTTCCGACAGCCTCCGATTACTGCGCCTCGAATGACGAGAGTGACATCAATCTCCAGGAGGACAACATGGTTGCCTCAATGACGATCGCCTGTGAGTCAAAGGGCGAGGGGCAAGTTGATTTCGATGCCGTCGTCATCGGTGCCGGCGTCTCAGGCCTGTACCAACTCTACAGACTGCGGGAACTCGGCCTCACAGTGCGGGTCTTTGAAGCCGGTACCGGCGTTGGCGGGACCTGGTACTGGAACCGCTACCCGGGTGCTCGGTTCGATTCTGAAAGCTGGACCTATGGCTACTCGTTCTCGCAGGAGCTGCTCGACGAGTGGGACTGGGAGGAGCATTTCGCCGGCCAGCCCGAGACCGAGCGTTACCTGAATCACGTCGCAGACAAGTTCGATCTGCGCCGTGACATCCAGTTCAAGACCCGCGTCGCCGCCGCGCATTACCGTGAGAACACGCGCAGTTGGGCCATCACCCTGGAGGACGGTCAGTGTTGCACGGCCCGCTTCCTGGTCACCGCGGTCGGCGTGCTGTCGGCGGCGACATTGCCGAACATTGCCGGGGTCAAGAGTTTCCAGGGCCCGTCGTTCCACACCCATTACTGGCCGAAGGAGCCGGTGAGCTTCGTCGGCAAGCGGGTCGCGGTTATCGGCACCGGTGCCACTGGCATCCAGACGATCACCGAAGTGGCGAAGACCGCTGGGCACCTGACAGTGTTCCAGCGCACGCCGCAATGGGCCGCGCCTCTGCACAACGCGAAGATCACCAAAGAGGAGATGGACCGTATCCGTGCCGACTACTCCGAAATCTTCGCGCGCTGTCAGGAGACCTTCGGCTGCTTCATCCACACGACCGACCCGCGCTCCGCTCTCGAGGTTACCGAAGCAGAGCGTGAGGCGTTCTGGCAGAAGCTCTACGGCGAGCCCGGCTTCGGCATTTGGATGGGCAATTTCCGCGACATCCTGGTCGATCGGCGGGCCAACCGGCTGATCTCCGACTTCGTCGCCCGCAAAACGCGCGAGCGCGTCAAGGACCCGGTCGTGGCCGAGAAGCTGATCCCTAAAACCTATGGCTTCGGCACGCGCCGTGTCCCGCTCGAAAGCGGCTATTTCGAAGTCTACAACCAGGCCAACGTCGAGCTGGTCGATCTCACCGAGACGCCGATCGAGTGCATTACCTCGACCGGCGTCAAAACCAGCGCGCGCGAATACCAATTCGACATGATCATCTACGCGACGGGATTTGACGCGATCACCGGCGCGTTCGATCGCATCGACATCCGGGGCGTCGACAATGTTTCGCTGAAGGACAAGTGGAAAGACGGCCCACAGACCTTCCTTGGCATCATGGTCGACGA
>JBKPOG010000145.1:0-7871 GCA_046732975.1 Pseudomonadota bacterium | reverse complement strand
TCCCTGTTCATGGGCGGGACGCTTGGTGGCGCATTTGCCGGTCTGGCAAGTGCTGCTTTTCCCGGTCTGCCGATCAGCGCGCCGGCATTCGCGATGGTCGGTATGGGAACCATGGTCGGCGCCGGAACAGGCGCCGCGATGACCGCGATCGCCATGGTGTTCGAGATGACGCGCGACTACAACATCGTATTGCCAATGGTATTGGCGGTCGCCGTGGGGCTGGGCGTGCGACGGCTGTTGTCGCGTGAAAACATGTACACGATGAAGCTGTTCCGGCGCGGCCATCCGATCCCGAAGGCGCTGCACGCGAATATGTTTCTGGTGCGCAGCGCGGCCGCGGTGATGGATCGTAACTTCCTGCTGGCGGACGAAGACGAAACCTTCGACCAATTTTTGCAAAGGCTCACTGGCTCGGGCGGTGGCCTACGCCACGTGGTGGTGACGCGGGGCGAACAGATCGTTGGCGTGCTGCGCGTAAATGCGGACCTGCCGCGCGAAGCTGGAGCGCATGTGTCGATGGGCACACTGGCGTTGCGCAAATTCACCATTGCTCCTCGGAACGAGGCGATGTTCGACGTGATCTCCCGCCTGTGGCGTCGCAATGCGACCATGGCGATCGTGGTCGATGGAACCGCGCGACCACGGCGAGACAACATCGTGGGTGTCATCACCAAGGAACACGTCGCCGATGAGGTGGCGAGCAGCGTGCGCATGTATCCAAGATAAGACTAAGCCGCGCGGAACCGTTCACCGAACCGGCGCATCTCCCGGGATAGCACGTCGGCCTGACCTGTCAGTTCCGACGAGGCCGCCAGCACCTGATTTGCCGCGGCACGTGTTTCCGTTGACGTGCGACTGACCTGCTGGATGCCGTTGCTCAGACCGCGCGTGCCGGATGCAGCCTGCTGAACATTCTGCGCGATTTCGGCTGTGACGATGCTCTGCTCCTCCACGGCGCCGGCGATCCTGCCGGAGATCGCGCCCACGTCGGCAATCACAGTCCCGATTGCCTGCACGGCAGCCACCGTCTCTTTGGTCGCATCCTGCATCTGGCGTACCTGCGCGGCGATCTCGTCCGTCGCCTTCGCGGTCTGGCCCGCAAGGCTCTTCACTTCCGAGGCGACCACCGCGAAACCCTTGCCGGCCTCACCGGCGCGCCGCCTCGATGGTTGCATTCAATGCCAACAGGTTCGTCTTTCCAGCGATATCGCCGATCAGCTTCAACACCGCATCGATCTTGCTGGCCGCGGCGGCCAATGCCTGTACCGTGCTGTTGGTGCGCTGGACGTCGGCGATCGCCTGAGCGGCGATTGCCGCTGACTCGGCCCCTTGGCGTCCGACATCGGCAATGGCCGCCGCCAGATCTTTGATCGCGTCCGAGACGGTTTCGATATTGGCCCTTGTCTGCTCCGCGGCCACAGCCACCGCAGCAGCCTCATGCGTGGCGCCATCCACTGTCCGCGACATGGATTGTGCGGTGTGCTGCAGGCTGCCGGCGGCAGTGGCGAGGCGGCCCGCGAGGTCGCCCACCTGCTGTTCGAAGCCACGCACGAGTGTCTCCAGCGTCTCGGTCCGCGTTGCCTTTTCCGCCTGCTCGGCAACTCGTTCGCCGGCAACCTGATCCGCCGCTATGATGCCGCGCCGGAACTCATCGACCGAGCCGGCCATTACGCCGATCTCATCGCCGCGCCCCAGGCCAGGAATCGCGGTACCGGTTTCATGCGCCGCAAGCCTGCGCATCGCGGCACTCATTGCGACTATTGGCGTGGCGACGGTCGCAATCATCATCCACCCGCCGCACAGGGACAGGGCCAGGCTCGCGCCGAGTGCGATCAGAATCCAGCGGCGTGTGGCACGTCCGAGCGCTTCACCACGTGCCGCGTCCTGGCGACCCCGCTGCATGTTCAAGTCGATGGCAGCGTGCAGTGCGTCGCGAAACTGGTTCATCGACTGCAGCATGCGGCCGTTCAGCAGGCCCGTCTGGATTTCGGGCTGGACCTGGCCGGTCATCGCAATAAGCTGGCCGCTGAGCTTCGCATAAGCGGCCCAGGCTGCGACCAGTTTGCTGGCCAGGTCGAGCTCCTCCGGGTCGGCTGCGGTCGGCGTGTAAAGGTCGGTCGCCGCCTGCACATCGCGCAGTTGCGCCGCATGATCCGCTATCAGCGCGTTGCGACGTTCCTCCGCCATCGTGGTCACCAGCACCTGCTGTACCGAGCGCAGGCGTTCTGCCGCCTGGCCAAGGTGCGACAAGGCGACGGTGGCCTGCAGAGCGCCGTCGCGCAGCGCAGCCGCGGCGTTCTCCACCACGTTCAGTCGCTCGGCGGCAAACCCGCCAAGGGCCAAGGTCCAGATGAATGCCAGGGCAAATCCCGCAATGAACTTGTTGCGGACACTGATTGCATTGAGGCGGCGCCACATGCCGCCACTATCGGGAGGTGCGGTTAATCCCCGGTTGAGGCTTGCCGGCTCCGCCCAGGCTGCCATAGAACGCTGCCGAACGAATTGCCACAACCGAGGCCGCATGTCCGACCACAGCCACGCTGCTCACCCGCCGATGCGGACCGAGACGCCTGAAGCCTTTCTGGCTGACCGGCAACGCTTTTGGAGCAGCTTCACGCATTTCACGCTGGGATCGGTGATCTTCATGGTCGTGCTGTTGGTGCTGATGGCTTTCTTCCTGTTGTAATCCTCGTTGGCCGTCCGCCCGGGGGTCACGTTCACGGCCGACGACTTCGGGCTGACCGAATCGGTCAATGAAGCGGTCGAGCGCGCGTATCGCGCGGGAAAACTCGACGCAGCAAGCCTGATGGTGGCGGGGAACGCAGCCGAGGATGCCGTGCAGCGTGCCCGCGTTATGCCCGGACTGCGGGTGGGGTTGCATCTGGTGGTGGTGGAGGGGCCGGCCGTACTGCCGGCCAGCGAAATTCCGGATCTTGTCGATGCAGAGGGCCGCTTTCCGTCACAGCAGCTTCGCCCTGGCATCGGCTATTTCGCCAAGCCACGCATGAGGCGGCAACTGGCTTTGGAGATCCGCGCGCAGTTCGCCACCTTTGCGGCGACCGGCCTGACGCTGCACCACGCGGATGCGCACAAGCATATGCACCTGCACCCGACGGTGGCGCAGTTGATGCTGGACATCGGCCGTGAGTTTGGTCTCAGGCGCGTGCGCGTGCCGGCGGAGCCACCAGCGGTGCTGGCGCGTTGCGGCACCCGCGCTGGCTTTGGAGCATACGCGCTGTATCACTGGTCACGCGTGCTGCGTCGGCAGGTTCGGGCTGCTGGGATGACAACGACCGATTACTGCTTCGGCATCGCCTGGAGCGGGCACATGACGTCCGAACGCCTGGGGCGATTGATAAGCGCCTTGCCGCGCGGAGAGAGCGAGATCTATTTCCACCCTGCAGTCGAGCGGGATGCAGAGCTGCGCCGCCTCATGCCCGATTACGAGCATGCGGCGGAACTGGACGCCTTGCTACAGTCCAGAACCTGAAGATCGGGAGAGCAGGTGGATGCTGCTATAGGGCGCGCATCGATGGGAGTCGCACGTGCGGAAGCCAATCCGTGGTCAACGCAGCGTTGTCCGGTGTTCCGATATCTGACGCACGAACGATGCGAAATTCGGATAGAGCACGCGATTGCCGATGTTGCTGAGATGGTCACCATCAAAAAATAGCGGCCCGCTCTCGGTAATAGCGCGACAAATTGCCGTGCCACATAGTACGGGAAATGGATCCCAGACCGCTACCGCGGAATACGCTGCGGACAATCGGGTGAGCGAATCCATTATCGGTTGCCTCAGCGCCAGCAAATCGCTGCGGGAAATCGCCAGGCCGGTCTGGCACATAGGATTATGACGGTCGAACCAATCGGCGCAGCGGAAGGCTGCTGCCCTAAATACTGGCTTGGGTGCATCAAAGATAATCGTCAGCTGTTTCGCAGCAAATTGCGCCACCAGGGCGGCAGTTTCATCATATGCCTTGCTCCGCTCGTCGACTGCTTCGGGGGCGGCTTGCGACGCAAGCATCTCATGAATGGAAGCTGCCACCTCGGTATATTGATCTCCCAATCGCGGCATCCGGAGCGACGCTAGGAAGACTATGTCGCCAGGCTGAGCGTCGCTGAGAACACTCTGGCTGGTGGAACTGACGAATGAGCGACACATCGGAGGTGTGGGAGCAAGCATATTCGCGTACGAGCAACCACTGTGCAGGTAGACGCGGACGTCGGTGTTCTCCTGTTGGGCGAGCATCGTCAACATCGGGAAATAGGCCGCAGCGTGCGAGTCTCCGATGACGAACATGCGTCGTGCCCATGCAGGAGTTCCGCAAGGACGCCGCAGGGTCAGTAGTAGCGCCTGATCAATCTGTGTGGGCCGCCATTCCAAGTCGCAGGACAGGCCAGCTTTCCGCTGAGGCGCCATGGGATACCAGTCACCGGAGTTGCGCATTACGACACTGGCGCTTAGCTGACCCTGCGACGCGAAGGCATAGTGCGTAATAGCCCAGGACAACGTAACGCTTGCGAAGGCCGAGGCCATCACTCTCCAGTTCGGTTGCGCCCTAACCCATTGGCCGCGACGGAAGGGTTGTTCCACTGCGATGTATGACGCGTAGGCCAGGGCAAGCGTTAGCGCCACCGCAGCGACCATATTAAATGTAGCATCGAGTCCGATGGTCCAGCGAAATAACACAAAGACCGCCCAATGCCAGAGATAGAGCGAGTACGAGAGCTTGCCGACGAACACGACAGGTCGACTACCCAACAGCCTCGAAATTAGTGTCGACGGGACGTGTTCGGTTGTTAGCGCCGCGATGACCAGCACCGAACCGACAACAGCAGGAACGGACCAAGGGAACGGTGAGGCCCGCCAGTCGGCATACCACGCCGTTGCGAGTACGAGCACAGCTCCGGCCCAGCTGGCCAGTCGACCCAACGTCACGAGACGGAGGATGCCTCTGCGTTGGAGCATGAACAACACAGCGCCGGCGGCGAGCTCCCAGAACCGATAAGGCAGCATATAGAAGGCTGCGTCGCGATTGATTCCGCTAATCCACCAAAGCGCCAAGAAGGACGCGATGAGGAGCAGTGGCAGCAGAGCCTTGGCCGCCACGCCCAGAAGCCCACGGCGGCGGCCAAGACGGAAAGTGACAAACAAAATAAGTGGATAGAAAAGGTAGAACTGCTCCTCGACCGCAAGCGACCATGTCTGCGTGAAGGGGTTGAAGCCGGGTCTCGGGGAAAAATATGGGTCGGATGAAAGCAACGCAAAATTACTCATGCCGAAAAACGCAGCAAGAGCCGTCTTTTGTGTGGTACCGCTAAGCCATGCGATCGGGATAAAGATGATTGTCGCAGCCGTCGTCACAAGCAGACAGACGAGCAGCGCAGGAAGAATGCGGAGCACTCGCCGCGCATAGAAACGTAGAAGGAAACTGGGCAACGGATAGTCGCCGTCACGCGCAAGCGACCTGCTCACCACGTAACCGGAAATGGCGAAGAAGACATCCACGCCAGTAAAGCCACCGGGCAACAGCGAGTCATGCAGATGATACAGGATCACCGAGACTACTGCGACGGCTCGTAACCCATCTATCCCTGGAAAGTATCGTTCCGCCGGGCGTGACACATTGGTCGCACTCGAGGCTGCGGTTTCAGGCTTTACCCAGGACAGCAATCACTTTTCTCGCGCTCGGCGAAGCACATGGCCTGCTGAGACGCTAACCTTCTCTTGCCGCAGTTGAAGTGGTGCTGCTGGTTGCCGACCATGTGTTCGACACGAAAAGCGCGTCATCCGGCACCAGCGCCCCAACGCGGCGCGAGCTGGCTATCCCGCCCCAAAACCACCGCCGGTCGCCGCGCGCTTACCGCGAACAGTTCGAGGCGCGAGGACACGCCGTCTAGTGCAGCCAGCCAGCCAGGATCGCCAGCAGCAGCAGCGCCACGATGTTGGTGATCTTGATCATCGGGTTCACCGCCGGACCAGCCGTGTCCTTGTACGGATCGCCAACGGTATCACCGGTAACCGCCGCCTTGTGCGCCTCGGAACCTTTGCCGCCGTGGTTGCCTTCCTCGATGTACTTCTTGGCGTTGTCCCATGCGCCGCCGCCGGAGGTCATCGAGATGGCGACGAACAGCCCGGTGACGATCGTCCCCAGCAGCATGGCGCCCAGGGCAGAGAAGGCCTGCACGCGACCGGCAATGATGTCGATCACCACCCACAGGATGATCGGCGCCAGCACCGGCAAGAGCGATGGCACGATCATCTCCCGGATCGCCGCTTTCGTCAGCAAATCGACGGCGCGACCGTATTCCGGCTTGGCCGTGCCTTCCATGATGCCGCTGATCTCGCGGAACTGACGCCGCACCTCCACCACCACGGAGCCGGCGGCACGGCCAACTGCGGTCATGCCGAGTGCGCCGAACAGATACGGCAACAGACCGCCGATGATCAGACCGATCACCACGAACGGGTCCTGCAGGGTGAACGGCACATCGAGGGTGGGGAAGTAGTGCTTCAGGTCCTGCGTGTAGGCGGCGAACAGCACCAGCGACGCGAGGCCGGCCGAGCCGATCGCATAGCCCTTGGTCACCGCCTTGGTGGTGTTGCCCACCGCATCGAGCGCATCGGTGGTGACGCGAACATCCGCCGGCAGATCGGCCATCTCGGCGATGCCGCCTGCGTTGTCGGTCACCGGCCCATAGGCGTCGAGTGCAACGATCATGCCGGCAAGCGACAGCATGGTGGTGACAGCGACCGCGATGCCGAACAGACCGGCGATCATGTATGTCACCAGGATCCCAATGCAGATGACGATGGCGGGCAGCGCGGTCGCTTCCATCGAGACAGCAAGTCCCTGGATCACGTTGGTGCCGTGCCCGGTGGTGGAACTCTGGGCGATCGAGCGAACCGGACGGAACTCCGTGGCCGTATAGTATTCGGTGATCCACACGATCGCTCCGGTCACCGCCAGGCCGACCAGCGCGCAGATGAAGAGCTGCCAGCCCTGCACGGAACCACCGCCAACCAGCGGCAGCGGCGTGCTGAAGCCGATGAACCAGGCGATGATGATCGCAATACCGACGATGGACAGCGCACCGGTGACCATCAGGCCCTTGTAGAGGGCCTTCATGATCGCGTTGTCGGGGCCAAGTTGAACGAAGTACGTTCCTACGATCGACGTGATGATGCAGATGCCACCGATGCCGAGTGGCAGCATCAGCATGGCGTCGCGAACGGGTCCGGTGAAGAAGATCGCAGCCAGCAGCATCGTCGCAACGATGGTGACCGCATAGGTTTCGAACAGGTCGGCGGCCATGCCGGCACAATCGCCCACGTTGTCGCCGACGTTGTCGGCGATGACGGCAGGATTGCGGGGATCGTCCTCGGGGATGCCGGCTTCGACCTTGCCCACCAGGTCGGCGCCCACGTCGGCACCCTTGGTGAAGATGCCGCCGCCAAGACGCGCAAAGATGGAAATCAGCGAGCCGCCAAAGCCCAGGGCCACCATCGCTTCCAGCACGCGGCGAAGTTCATCGTCGCTGGCGTTGGGCATGCCGCTGCGCAGGATGAAGTAGTAGCCGGCGACGCCGAGCAGGCCAAGGCCGACGACCAGGAGGCCGGTCACCGCGCCCGCCCGAAATGCCAGGGCAAGACCAGCCGCCAAGCCTTGCTTCGCAGCCTGTGCGGTCCGAACATTGGCCCGTACCGAAACGTTCATGCCGACGTAGCCGGCGGCCGCCGAGAGCACTGCGCCGATGATAAAACCGATCGCCACGTGGATGCCCAATGTCAGGCCGAGGATGATCAGGATCACCACCCCGACGATGCCAATGGTCATATACTGGCGATTGAGATAGGCACGGGCGCCTTC
>JBKPOG010000144.1:0-12719 GCA_046732975.1 Pseudomonadota bacterium | reverse complement strand
CGCACGGCGTGGTCAAGTGAAATCGGTCAAGATGATCGTGGGCCACCCGCCAGCCCGAGGCTCTGCAAATAGATCAGCACACCGGCCTCCAGCAGATCCTCCGGCGACATCGGCAGCTTGCGCCGCGATGGATCGGCCCGGACGAACAGTGACGCAATCCCATGTGACAGCGCCCAAACATGCAGCGCCACCATCAGAGATGGCGGCCGCTGTCCAGGCGGCAAGCGGGACGTCAATCGCTCGGCGGCTTCCCGCAGCACGGCGAAGGCACGGTCGCCGGCGGTGAGCAGCCCCGGGTGGTTGTCGAAGGCGATCCGCGTCTCGAACATGGCGGCGTAGAACGCTGGTTCATCCCGGGCGAATGCGAGATAGGCACGGCCAAGCGCGTCGAACGCACGCATCGGGTCGGGCTGGCCGTTGTTCCATGCCACCGACAGCAATCCGGCTAAGCGGTCGAAGCCACGCAACGCCACTTCTGCCAACAGCGCCTCGGCGTCGCGAAAATGACGATACGGCGCACCCGGACTGACACCAGCGAGCCGCGCTGCCTCGGCGATGGTGAATCCGGCAGGGCCCTTCTCCCCGATCAGGGCCAGTGCCGCCTCCACCAGCGCCTCGCGCAGGTTGCCGTGATGATAGCCGCGGCGTTCGAAGCCGCCCTGCCCGGACCAACTCATGTGAAGAAGTTTTACATCCACGGAGGCGTCGGTGTGAATCGCTTCATACCGAGTCCACCTCGCTGGGGCTTATGTCTCGCTCCCAATAAGACGAAACGGAGCAAGCCCAATGATCTACGTGGACCCCGGTTGGTATCAGGCGTACTGGTTCAGCGAACGCCCCCGCCCACGTCGCCGGAGTGCGGCTTTCGCGGCAACACGGTTCGCCCTTGTAGCAGCCTTGCTGTGCGGCAGCGCCGCGCTCCTCGAGCACTTCCACGGCAAGGATATGTGGCAGGGTTACCAGCAATGGGAACGAGAATGATCTCGAGCAGAGAACTGGTAACGGTCATCCGGCGGTGTGCCTCTGGCTCACGCGCGCTGTGCAGCCAGATCGCCCATCGCAATGTGCGTAAGCGCCATGGAATTCATTAGATCGACGGTGTAACGGATCGGTTCATCGCATCCGGCCACTAAGATGGCCGCTCTAGGATGCAGCGACTGCAAGCATCCACCACGAGACGAACAGCACGCCGCCGCGCGCAATCCATCGACTAATGCAGCGCACCTCCGCTTGTTGTTGAGGCAGATGTCGCACTGCCCTAGCGCCTCTGCCACATCACCACGCCGCAGATAATCCGAATGTTTCTCCTGAGTATGGCGCGAAACGCTGCATTTCGTGGCCGGTGCCACCATCGGATTTGTGCTTCGCACACGCTTGCGCCATGGCGCTACACTTCGCCGGTCAGGAGGTGGTTGATGCACCGATTTGCCTACCTGATCGCATTGGCTTGCATTGCGCGCGCGGCATTGGCTGCGCCGCCGCCTGATGCCGATCCCATGTTGGCGCCTTGGTTCAACAGCCTGCGACAGCCGTGGACGAATGCTCTGTGCTGCTCGGTGGCTGATTGCCGGCCGGTGCAGTCACGGCTCACCGATGGCCACTACGAGGCGCTCATCGAAGGCGAGTGGCGTCAGGTGCCCGACCGCCTCATCCTCAATCGCAGCGATAACCCGACCGGCCGCGCCGTAGCGTGCTGGACGCCCCGGGTCGGCATCTTGTGTTTCGTTCGGGCACCAGAAAGTTAGCTCGCGTATCCTGTGCTATCGACAGGATGGGTTGGCGGCGAGCCATTGTTGCGCCCCCGCGTTTCCCGCCGCCGCCGCTTTTTGAAACCACTCACGGGCGACGTTGCAGTCCTGTGGAATTCCCGGGCCGCCAGTCATATGCAACAATCCAATGCTGTAGAGCGCCCACGGATATCCACGGCGAGCGGCCTTACCGTACCAAGACTGCGCCTCCTGATAATCGCGGTTAACGCCCAGGCCGTTCTCATACATTTTGCCGATGTAGTACATGCAGTTCTGGTCGCCAAACTCGGAACATCGGCGGAACAGACGCATAGCCTCGGCATAATTCCGCGCCTGATAGGCAGCGTAGCCGCCCGAGTATGATTCAGCGTCTGATGGAGACCTCTCATCGCCACGATGTTCATCAGGTTTGCTGGGAGCTGCGGGACTGACTTCCGGCGTCTCTTTCTGTGGCACACTCGGCGTTTTCGGCGGCAGTGGCGGTCGCGGAATTGGCAATGACGCTGTCTGCTGCTGTGGCGGAGCCTTCACGGCTGGCTTCGCTGCTTTCCAAGGTGGTGACGCCGGAATCGGCTCTGGTTCGGGCGCAATCGAAGGTGCGGCAGACAATGGGACGGGCGGCAATGGAGCCGGCATACTGAAGCGTTGTTCCGGTGCAGGTGCCGACTCAGCAACGAGGCTTGCCGGAAATACCAGCACATGCCGTAAGGTCTCTGACGGCGGCAGGCTCGTCACCTTGCTATCGGTCAGGTTCAGCCTACGCAGCTCGCTCAGGCGGTCCAGTGGAGGAACGGTCGTAAGGTTGGTATGGGACAGACTAAGCTCTTGCAGCGAGGCGAGCGCATCGAGCGGAGGCAATGTCTCGATCGGTGTGTCGCTCAGGTCCAGCCTTCGCAACGCGGTCAGGTCCTGCAAGGGCGGCAACGTCGCAAGCTTTGTGTGCGACAGATCCAGTTCACGCAGCGCGGTTAGACCATCCAGCGACTGAACGGTGGCGACGTCTGATCCGTGCAGATCGAGGCTTTGCAAGTCCGGTAGCTGTTGCAACGGCGGCAACGTTGCGACACGCGACTTGCTGAGGTCGAGCCGCGTCACGTGCTGTTTGGCGAGTTGCGGCAGCGCCCGGAGAAACATCGCGCTATCCGTGGTCTCCGGGAACCGCGCCGTCACGCTGTTCCCGTCGTCGGTCAACGCGACATGCAGTGCTGCGAGTTGATCGCGTTTCCCGCTGTGCAGGTAAAGATACAACGAACCGATACTGACAAGTATGACGGCGAGCGCGGTCGCTGCGAGCGCCAACGTCTCCCGCCTGAGCCGTCGCCAGGCCGGTGTCGCTGCGTCGAGCCACGACACCAATGCACGCCCGCTCGGAGTTCGCGCGCGCGAGGCTTGGCTGACGTTGCGCGTAGGCCGGGGCCTTGCTTCGACGGGAACCCGCATCCGACGGGTGGCAACATCCTCGTCGGCAGGTGACCTGCCCATCTGATCCAGCATGTCGTTGACGCTCTGCGGGCGATCAGTCGCCCGCAGAGCCAACGCCCGGTCGATGGTATTGAGCAACGGGTAAGGATACCGCCCCTGTCCAACCTGGACCGCCGACACCAGGGGGTCCGGCGCGTGGCTGAGCACGGCCTGCTGTCGGGCCCGCGCGTCGATAAGATTGCCGCCGATCGCGCGGTACGCGACGCAGCCGACCGAGAATATGTCCGAGAACGGCCCCTGAGCAGCACCCTGGATCATCTGTTCGATTGGCGCGTAATGGCCGGAATAGACCTGAGTGTAGGTGGTGGCGGCACTCGGGCCGATATCGCGCGCCGAGCCGAAGTCGATGAGCACCGGCTGCCCATCCGACCGGATCAGGATGTTTGCTGGCTTGATGTCGCGATGCAGGAATCCGGCGGCATGCACCCGCCCCAAGGGCGTCAGGATGCCCCGGAGTACAGCCAGCAATTCCTCGCCAGGCATCGGCGTTCGGCCGCTCTTAAGGACTTCATCCAGCGTCTCTCCGGACAGCAGCTCCATCACCGAATAGGCCGTGTTGTTGGCCTCGAAGAACGTTGCGACCCGAACGATCCCTGGCGTTCCTCCGTTGCGCCCGAGTGAGGCCAGCAGCCGTGCCTCGGTCAGGAAGCGCCTGCGGCAGTCGACGAAGATCCCTTCGTCGGAATCCGAGGTAACGACGACGTCCTGGCCCGACCGCATGGCGAACTGGCGGGGGAAGAACTCCTTGATGGCGAAGGATTGGTCGAGAAGATCGCTGGCCCGATACGTGATGCCGAACCCGCCACGTCCGAGCACGCCGACGACCTGATAGCCGTTCAGCACCGTACCGGCCGGCAACGCATCCCGGTGCAGTTGAACGAGCGACGGGGTCATCGACGATTAATCATCTCGATGCGACATCACCGCCATCACGTGAAGCTCTTCTTCCCCGTTCGTTGCCGGCCAACCTCGAGCCCGACCGAGCAGCCCCTGAGTTTTTCACGTAGACTGACCGGTAACAAGTCACCGACCCGTGAAACATCAACCCTCGCAGGTCGACCCAAAGCAGATATGACACATTGGTCAAGCGCGGGGGTGCGATTTGCGCCACACCTCCAGCAGCCGAGCCCCGTCAACTGCGGTGTAGCGCTGAGTGGTGGAGAGACTCGCATGGCCCAGCAGGTCCTGGATCGAACGCAGGTCCGCGCCGCCCGCGAGCAGGTGCGTCGCGAATGAGTGCCGGAGCGCATGCGGCGTTGCGTGCTCCGGCAAGCCATGCAGCCGGCGGAAGTTCCGTAGGGTTCGCTGCGCGACGGCGGGATCCAGTCGTCGGCCCCGCGTTCCGACGAACAATGGGCTGTCCGGCTGCCGATGGGGGTGCAATGCCAGCCATGCGGCGAGCACTTCACGTACCGCCGGTAGGACCGGCACGATCCTCTCCTTGCCCCCCTTGCCCAGCACGCGCAGGGTTGGGCGTTGGCTTGGCGGTACATCGCGAACGTCGAGCGCCAGCGCCTCTCCGATACGCAGTCCACAGCCGTACAGCAGCGTAAACAGCGCGGCATCACGTGCCTGGAGGGCGGCGCTGTCCGATAACTCAGCGACACCATCGACGACCGCCCTGGCCTGCGTCGTTTCGAGCGCGCGCGGCACCGGGCGCTTGGCGCGCGGGGTGGTTATCAGCGTCAGAGCTGGATTATCGATGTCATATCGCCGCGTAAGGAAGCGAAAAAAGCTGCGCACCGCGGACAGGTGCCGGGCGCGCGTGGCGTTGCTGGCGCCCGCAGCCGCCTCCTTTGCTAGCCACGCACGCAGATCCGCCTGGCCCAGCGAAGCAAGTTCGCCGAGTTCAGGTTCGCCTCCGAGGTGCTGGGTCAGGAATCCCAGGAACGCGGCCAGGTCGCCGCCATACGCCTCCACTGTGAGCCAGGCCGCACGACGTTCGCGCTCCAGCCATTCGAGGAAGGCAATGCGTGCTTCCTCGGCTGTCATTGCTTCGATCAGCGACCCAGTGCGGCCGCGACTGCCCGGCCAAGGAACCCGAGTGGCCCAGTGCCCTGCGCCGGGTCAAGCATGTGCTGGTCGCGTGCCAGCAGCGCCACCAGCGCCGGCGGTCCTTCGCCGGGCACGCGGACCAGAGCATCGTGCCGCGCCAGCGCTGCCGCCTCGGCATGCAGCAGACGCGCATCGGCTGGCGCTTCGCGGAACACGACCTGTCGCCCGTCCAGTAGCCGCGCGACCGTTTCGTCCGGCAGCCGCCGCGCCCCAGGATGCTCGGCCTCCATGCACAAGCATGCTGCGTCTACCGCAAGAATGCCTGGCATCTCGCCGCTGACGCAGTCGGCGGGATCTCCGGAGCGGAGCAGCGCCAATACCGCATCCTGCACCCGGCTCGCCAGACTCGCAGTCGCTCGACCCGCGGCAAGCAGTCCGTCCGCGCGCTCCCGCTGCACCCGAAGCATCGCCGCCATGTGGTCGGCCAAGCCCTCGCCATGCATCCGCACCGGCGGCTCAAGCACCCGGTAAAGCTCCGGGTGCTCGGCGAGCCACGCCGGGTTGGCGCGCAGGAACGCTTCGACGAAATCCCCCTCCGGCAGGCCCATGCCGTCAGGCGATGCGCTGGCCGGTCTTCGACCAGTCGGCCAGGAACGCCGCCAGTCCCTTGTCGGTCAGCGGATGATTGAACAACTGACGCAGCACTGCCGGCGGTACGGTGCAGATATGGGCGCCAATTTTGGCCGCCTCCACCACGTGCATCGGGTTGCGCACCGAGGCGACGAGTACCTCGGTCTTGAAGTAGTCATAGTTCCGGAAGATCGTGACGATATCTGAGATCAACTGCATCCCATGCTCGCCAACATCGTCCAGCCGGCCGATGAACGGGCTTACAAATGTGGCCCCCGCCTTCGCCGCCAGGATTGCCTGCGCCGGCGAAAAGCACAGCGTCACGTTCACCATTGTGCCTTCCTCGCTGAGGCGACGGCAGGCACGCAGCCCATCCGGCGTCAGCGGCACCTTCACCGCGATGTTCTTGGCGATGCCGCGTAACACGCGGCCCTCCGCCATCATCCCGTCGAACTCGGTCGACGCAACTTCGGCGCTGACCGGGCCGGGAACCGTGGCGCAGATATCGGCCAGCACGTCCTGGAACTTCTTTCCCGTTTTGGCCATCAACGATGGGTTGGTGGTAACGCCGTCCAGCAGCCCGCTGGCAGCGAGTGACTTGATCTCCGCTGTGTCAGCGGTATCGACGAAGAACTTCATGTCATCGCTCCCAACATGCGACGGATGATCATATAGGATGCAGGGCAGGCGTCGAAAGGAACCTGATCCCGGCGAGCCGCCCTTGCTCGATGTGCGGGAAGCCGATGGGACGAAAGGTCGGCGCTCAGCGGCCCGACGCGTGTCCGTCATGCTGCCCTACCCGTTCCCGGGCCCATTCGACTACAGCGCCCCCCCCGATTTGCATCCACAACCCGGCGACATCGTCATGGTTCCACTGAACCGGCGCGAGGAAATCGGCGTCGTCTGGGACCATTCGGCCGAGGATGGCGTCCCCGATCGCAAGCTCAAGCCGGTATCTGGCCTGATCGACACCCCGCCGATGCGACCGGCACTGCGACGCTTCGTCGACTGGGTCGCCAGCTACACGCTCTCGCCTCCGGGAGAGGTGATGGCGATGGCGCTGCGGGTGGTGCCGCAGGGTATCAGCAGACCGCCTATCGGCTGGGCACGCGCCGATCCGCTGCCCGACACGCGCATCACCGAGGCACGCCGCAAAGTACTCGACGTGCTCGCTGCCGAACAACCGCGGAGCACAGGCGACTTGGCGCACGCGGCAGGCGTGGGCACTGGCGTGGTTCGCGGCATGGCCGATGCTGGACTGCTGGTGCCGTCAGCGCTTCCCGTCGAGCCGCCTTTCGCGCCTCCCAACCCTGACACTCCCGGCCAATTGCTCGCACCCGACCAGGCGGCCGCCGCGGATGCATTGCGCCAGGCCGTAGCTGCCCAAACGTTCAGCGTCACGCTGCTGGACGGGGTGACCGGCTCCGGCAAGACCGAAACCTACCTCGAGGCGGTCGCAGAGTGCCTCCGGCAGGGCCGCCAGGTGTTGATTCTGCTGCCTGAGATTGCGCTGTCATCGCAATGGCTGGAACGGTTCGAGCGCCGCTTCGGCGTGCCCCCGGCGGTGTGGCATTCCGATCTGACGTCGCGGGTGCGACGGGTGACCTGGCGCGCGGTGGCGGAAGCTGCCGCACCGGTCGTGGTGGGGGCGCGCTCCGCGCTATTTCTCCCCTTTCCTGACCTGGGCCTTGTGGTTATCGACGAGGAGCACGAGACAGCATTCAAACAGGAAGAAGGCGTCGTTTATCACGCCCGCGACATGGCGGTTGTGCGCGCCCGCCTCTGCTCGGCACCGGCGATCCTGGTCTCGGCCACTCCATCGCTGGAGACGCTGGCCAACGTTGAGGCTGGCCGCTACCGGCGCCTGACACTACCGACCCGGCACGGTGGCGCCGCGTTGCCTTCAGTCGCCGCGATCGACATGCGGGAAACACCCCCGGAGCGCGGCCGTTTCCTGGCTCCCCCACTGATCGCCGCGGTGACCGAGACGCTGGCTCGCGGTGAGCAGGCGATGCTGTTCCTCAACCGTCGCGGCTACGCCCCGCTGACGCTGTGCCGGCACTGCGGCCATCGCATGCAGTGCCCCAATTGCACCGCTTGGCTGGTCGAGCATCGCGCCCGGCGCACGCTGCAGTGTCATCATTGCGGCCACACGGTGCCGATCCCCGACGAATGCTCCGCCTGTGGCGCGGCCAGCAGCCTGGTCCCGGTGGGACCGGGCGTCGAGCGTATCACCGAAGAATCCGTTGCATTGTTCCCCGAGGCCCGTCGGCTGGTGATGGCATCCGACACCATGACCGGCCCAGATGCCGCAGCTATCGCGGCGCACGCGATCGAGGCACGCAACGTGGATCTGATCATTGGCACCCAAATTGTGGCCAAGGGCTGGCACTTCCCGCACCTGACGCTGGTCGGGGTGGTGGATGCAGATCTGGGCCTGGCTGGCGGTGACCTCCGTGCGGCGGAACGCACCGTGCAGTTGCTGCATCAGGTGGCGGGGCGTGCCGGCCGCGCCGAGGCGCCAGGGCACGTGCTGCTGCAGACATTCTCTCCAGAGCATCCCGTAATGCAGGCTCTGGTGGAGGGTGACCTCGGTACCTTCATGGCGCGCGAGGCAGAGCAGCGCCGGCCAGGTCACTGGCCGCCCTACGGGCGTCTGGCGGCGCTGATCGTGTCCGCCGATACTGCGGCCGAAGCGGATGCGTTGGCACGCCACCTCGGCCATGTGGCGCCCTGGGGCGAAGGACTCGAGGTACTCGGGCCGGCGCCGGCGCCGCTGTCGATTTTGCGCGGGCGGCACCGCCGGCGGCTGCTGCTGAAGACGCGGCGCGATGTCGCGGTGCAGCCGATTTTGCGCGAGTGGCTGAACAAGGTGCCAGTGCCACGAGGTGCGCGCATAGATGTGGACGTAGACCCGGTGTCTTTTCTGTAAAAAAACTGGGCGACAAATAACCAGGCGATGTGCGGGCCCGCACCGCTCGCCTGTGAACTATTTCACAGTCCAACCCTCGATTCGCGCGCACCATACAACCGCTGAACCCCGATGTGATCGAGGACGCCGGGCTGAACACTTCATCAAGTGATGCTCGCACCGGATACCGGAGCGGCGACGCCGCATCTGGCTGAGTTGCAACATGCTGATTCGAGAACCTATGCTAACTGCTCTAAAGCAATACGAGGGGCTGGCAGGTGCATCGTTGCTGCGGGCATCGAGCCGAGCCGTGTCATTGGTTGGTGCGGGGTCGGCGCAGGCTGTGGTAACGCCACCGGCCGAAAGTCCATTTACTGCGGACGCCGGGCGCCGAAGAATAAGCCGTCGACTCGCGGCTATTCTCGGCGCCGACATCCGCAACTACAGCCTGCTCATGGCTGCCGCCGAAGAAGCGACGCATCGGCGAGTCAACACCGCGTTGGACCGCCTCGTCCGCGAAATTCATCGGTCTCACGGTCACATATTCTCGCACGCCGGCGACGGGTTGATGGCCGAGTTCCCCAGTGCGGTTGAAGCGCTCAAATGTGCGCTGCGCGTGCAGGCCGATGCCGGCAAGCGCAATGCGCGCCTGCCGCCCGAGCAGCGCATCGAGTACCGCATGGGCATCAATTCCGGAGAGATCATGCTCCAGCACGGTCGCGCGGGCGGTAATGCGATCAATATTGCCGCACGCCTGGAGCAGATAGCCGATCCGAGTGGCATCTTCATCTCGGCCTCGGTGTTCGAGCAGGTCAGCAACGTCGTCGCGACCAAGTTTGAGGCGGTCGGTGAACGGCGGCTCAAGAACATCCGGCAGCCCGTGATGGTCTATCGCATTGCACCGGACACATGCGCCGCCTGGTCAGGTATGCCGGCAGTGGCGCGCCGCGAAGCGCGCGTGGCGGAGGTGGCCGATGAGGACTACAGGCCGTCTCTGGCAGTGCTGCCGTTCCGAACGCTAATGAAGGAACAGGCCGACGCCTACTTCGCCGAGGGCATGGTGGACGACATCATCCGTCTACTCGGCGGCCTCAAGGAGCTGTTGGTCATCGCCCGCAGTTCAACGCTGGTTTATACGGGCTCGCCGCTGGACCTGCGGCGCGTGGGCCATGAACTCGACGTCCGTTATGTGCTGCACGGCAGCCTGCGCCGCCTGGGTGACAGGCTGCGCATTGCGGTAGAACTGTCAGAGGCCGAAACCGGTCACCTGATCTGGGCAGACCGGCTCGATGGCGAACTGTCCGACGTGTTCGACCTGCAGGACCGCATCGCTATGCGCGTGGTCGGTGCGGTCGCGCCGCATGTCCGTGAACTTGAATTGAATCGCGGCATGCGGAAGCACCCCAGCAGCATGACGGCATACGATCTCACGTTGCAGGCGCTCGATCTGTTCTATCGCATGGATCGAGCCTCACTTATCCGGGCCCGTGAGTTATTCGAGCAGGCCGTTCAGCACGACCCTGATTACGCGCCGGCCTATACGCATCTGGCCTCGCTGCATATGCGGCTGATCGGGCAGGGGTGGTCGGTTGACGAGATGGGGGATCAGAGCCGGGCGGCCGAGGCCGCGGGCATGGCGATCGAGCGGGACCGCAACGACGCGCTCGCATTGGCGATATACGGACACTTACAGTCGTATCTGCTGAGGAACTACGAGGCCGCACAGAACTACCTTGAGCGGGCGCTCGCCGCCGGACCAAGCTGCGCCTGGGCCTGGGCCTATAGCAGCCTCACTTGCGGCTATCTCGGTGATGTGGCGACTGCGATCACACGCGCCGAATGGGCAGCGCGACTGTCACCGCTTGGCCCGGATGCATTCTGGCTGGAGCACTATCTGTCGCAGGCCTACTATATGGGCGAGCGCTACGGTGATGCTATCGCCTGGGGCCGGATGTCGGCCGCCCACGCTGCGGCGAATACTTCAAACTTGCGATGTCTAATCGCCAGTCTAGTGGCCGCCCACGACATGGATGAGGCACGCAAGGTCGCGCAGCAACTCTTGCAGTTCGCGCCGAATTACCGCGTCTCACTCTTCCTCGCGCGGACACCGCTGCGTTGTGACGTGCGCGACCAGTTCGCCGAAAGGCTGCGCCTCGGGGGCATTCCCGACTGATTGCTGAACGATAAATTTCGTGGGGGAAGCAACATGACCGGCGTTTTCGACGGCAACGACGGCAACGATGGCAATTCAGCCAACTCGGGCGGCGCCGGCAACGCGACCAGCATCAGCAAGGGTTGGTTCTTCGCCGATCGGGTGGACCTGCCCTTCGTCACCGCACCTGACACTGGACCGCAGGCAATCGCCGGCCAGACGATCGGTGACTTGGCCATTACCTCCAACGTTTCGCGGTATCCGGCGCGCAACTGGTCGGCGGAGTGGTTTACCTGGCTGGCACTGATTGAATTCTCGGCAACCAATTGGCGATCGATGCAGCCGAACAGCCCGCCGTTGGCGCCGTTCACGCAAAACTACTGGCCGGCCTGGGTGCCGCCGCCACCCCCACCGACGACACCGCTGATCGACTGGTCGACACTGAACCCGCCGGTCATTCAGCAGGAAATCGCTGATCTGGTGACAGCCGCGGCGAACGAGCGATCCGATGCGATGGACGAGATCCTCTCGCAAGCCGACGAGTTCATCAGCTACTTTCTAGGTCTGCTGACGGCGAACCCGGGCGCATATCCCCAGACCACCAAAGTGCTGACGATCGCCAGCCAGGTCGGCACGATGGTGGCAATGTATTTTAAGGGGCTGTACAAGCGGCCGCGCGCATCAGAGCTATGCCCTGCGCTCCTGCCGCCGATCGCGGTGCCGGGGCATGCGTCGTTCCCGAGCGGCCATTCGACGCAGGCGCATCTGATGGCGCTTTGCATCAACGAGATCTTCAGCACGCTGCCACAGCAGAGCACAATGCTCGCGGATATGTGGACGCTGGCGGATCGCATCGCCCGCAACCGAGAGATCGCGGGGCTGCACTACGCGAGCGATACCAATGCCGGCAAGGCAATCGCCTTGGCGACCTTACCGATGCTGCAGGCCTCGGTGCCGATCTTTCTGGCGGGAACCTCGCTCGGGGGAAACCCGCTGACCGGAACCTCACTGTATCAGCACGCGGTCGCTCTGGCGCGACAGGAATGGCGGACGGATGATGGGCCGTGAGTTATGGCGAACCTTACGAAGCGACCGGATGGGTGCCTGAATCCGTGATCAAGGACATAGAAGCTCGCTTCCGCGGCTTTCCGGTGCCCGGCATGACGATCAATCCGTTGACGGGAAACCCGGATGAGCTGCGGCAGTTTGGACTGCCGCCAAAGCCCGGTTCCAGCGCACCGCCATTGCTGCAACGGGTCTGGGACCAGGCGTTTGGACGGCCATTGCAGTTCCAGAAATTCAATGTCGAGCCCAATCGCATCCAGGCGACACAGTTTCGTCTGTTCGAGAAGGCGGGGGCCAAGGCTTCGTTCGAGGGTTTCAACTATGAGACCAGTTCCAACTGGTCCGGTGCCTACATCACAGCCAACAGCGATAAGCGGTTCCTCCAGGTCTGGGGCACCTGGACCATTCCTGGAGATCTGCAGTTGCCGCCGCCTGGCATTCAGGGGCCGTCAGACATCCCATACATGTGCGCCAACTGGATCGGCTTGGATGGACAGCGCCGCTATCTTGATTCGTCGCTGCCGCAGATGGGCACTGTTTCCATCCTGCAGTCTGACGGCACCACAACGGCGGACTCCTGGATACAATGGTGGGCTCGTGGCAGCGGCAACACCGCTCCAGTCACCCTCGGGCTGGCCGTCGCCCCGGGAGACACCGTCGCATGCGTATTGACCGCAGAGAGTCCGACCTCGGTTTGGGCGGTGATGGTGAACCTGAGCACTTCACCGCCAACGGC
>JBKPOG010000143.1:0-6070 GCA_046732975.1 Pseudomonadota bacterium | reverse complement strand
GTTCCCGCCCGTGGTGTTGCACACCACGATGCCACGCGCGGTGCAGGCCGCCGTGTCGAGCGACGCATTGCGCGCACCGGTCATTCCCAACATGCGCAACTTCGGCAATCGGTTGATCAGCGAGCCTGGCAACGGCGTGCGTTCGCGCATCGACAACACGATGTCGAAATCCGCCAACTGCCGTGCTGCATCGTCCTCGTTACCGAATGCTTTGGCGAAGAACACCACGTCGGCGCGAGCCTGCAGCGGCGACCAATCCGCATTGGTCCTGGCCACACCCTGCCAGTCGTCAAGCACCGCCACCTTGGTCATCCGACGCCTCCCTTGCTTTGTGGGCGATATACACGTTGCGCATTAGCCTAGCCCGCGCGGCCCGACATTGCGAGCAGCGGGCCGAGGAACCCCCGTGTCATCGGTTTCGTCGTCCATGCAGAACGCGCTACGCTGTGCAGACTACATGCATCGGGGAGGTGGAGATGGCGCAGCCAGGCAATGCCAAGACTGAATATCGGGGCCTGATCCATCGCAACGATGCCGAGCTGAAGGCATGGCTGGCCAAGCGGCCGGCGGAACCCGTGCTTGAACCGGATCTACCGATCATCGATCCGCATCACCACTTCTGGGATGCACCCCATCGTGGCCGCTACTTCCTGCCCGACCTGCTGGCCGATATCGGCGGTGGCCACAACGTTGTGGCGACCGTGTTCCTCGAGTGTCAGGCGATGTATCGCAAGTCCGGGCCACCCGAAATGGCGCCGATCGGCGAAGTCGAATTCGTCAATGGCATAGCGGCGATGAGCGCATCCGGCAACTACGGCCCATGCCGCGTCGCGGAAGCCATCATCGGCCATGCCGACCTCACTCTTGGCGCTCCCGTGCGCGATGTGCTGGAGGCACAGATCGCCGTCGCTGGCGGACGCTTCCGCGGCATCCGCTACGGCGTGTCGTGGGACGCGAGCCCAGCGATCAGCAAATTCGTATCCCGCGTTGTTCCACCGCATCTGGTACACGACGCGAAATTTCGCGAAGGATTTGCGCAACTCGCCAAGCTCGGGCTGAGCTTTGAGTCATGGCAGTACCACCCCCAACTGCCGGACGCCATCAATCTCGCACGCGCCTTCCCCGACACGACAATCATCCTGAACCATGTCGGTGGTGTCCTGGGCGTCGGCCCCTATGCCGGACACCGGCCGGAGATCCTCGCCAACTGGAAGCAGTCCATCGGCGAGCTAGCAAAATGTCCGAACGTCAACGTCAAGCTGGGTGGCATCGGCATGACGTCATTCGGCTTCGACTTTCATGAACGCGATGTTCCGCCGCCATCCGAAGAGCTTGCTGTTGCCTGGCGGCAGTTTGTCGAACCCTGCATCGAGGCATTCGGACCCACCCGCTGCATGTTCGAGAGCAACTTCCCGCCGGACAAACAGTCGTGCGGCTACACGGAATTGTGGAACGCGTTCAAGCGGATCACCTCCGGTGCGTCAGCTTCGGAGAAACAGGCCCTGTACTCCGGAACGGCCGCCCGTGTTTACCGGCTCGCCCAGCCGTAGCACCGGTGCAGCCCTTACGTTGTCGCGGCGACCGTTCTTGGCCGGCGTCGGCCAATGATCAGAACCGAGATCGCGCCAAGGGTGGCAACCACGGCAATCGGCATCAGCGCCAAGGGGAAGCTCCCGGTCTCCGCCTGAATGTAGCCGATCAGGTAGTTGAACACGAATGCCGCCAGGTTCCCCAACGCATTGATCTGCGCCAACCCGGCCGCTGCGGCTGCCGGACCGAGCCATTCCGACGACAATACCCAGAATGGACCCTTGCTGGCATAGGTGCCCGCGGCAATCAGCGTCAGCAACGGGATCACCGCCCACAGGCTGCCGATGGCCCAGAAAGTCCCCACCATTGCCAGCACCATCCAGGCCAGCGGCACCGCGTTGTGCCAGACGCGTTCGCCGGTCCGGTCCGAACTGCGCCCCCACACAATCATCCAGACGGCGGCAATTGCGAACGGCACGGAATTGAGCAGGCCGGTTTCCCAGTTGGTCAATCCGAACGATTTCACCAGCTGCGGCATCCACAGCGCCAGCGAGGTGGATGCGCCAGCCGCACCGGAATAGACCAACGCCATGATCAGCACATACTTGTTGGTCAGCACGTGCCAGACTGATTCGTGTGCAATCCGCGGTGCCCGGCGGCGTTCTGCATCGAGTTTCCCAACCAGCCATTGCTGCTGGTCACGCGTCAGCCAACTCGCGTGCTCCGGTCGATCCGTCAGCCAGACAAACGAGGCAATGCCCAACAACACGGCCGGTAGAGCCTCAAGGAGGAAGATCCACTGCCAGCCGCCCAGACCGAGAAATCCATCCATGTAAAGGATGCCGCCGGAAAGCGGCGACCCCACCACTCCCGCGACGGGGATCGCCACCATGAATATGCCAACAATGATCGCGCGATAGTGCGCCGGGTACCAGTAGGTGATGTAAAGGATCACTCCCGGAAAGAACCCGGCCTCGGCAGCGCCCAACAAGAACCGCAACACCAGAAACGATATGGGGCCCCCGATCAGGGCAAATGCCGCGGATACCAGACCCCAGGTGATCATGATCCGCGCGATCCAGGTACGCGCCCCAAATCGTTCCAATGCCAGATTACTTGGCACCTCGAGGAAGAAGTAGCCAACAAAGAAGATGCCTGCACCGAGGCCATAAGTCTTGGGATCGATGCCGACCGCCTTGTTCATCTGCAGTGCGGCAAAGCCGATGTTGACCCGATCGATGTAGCAGATGAGATACGCAAGCAGCAGGAACGGCATCAGACGCCACGAAACCCGGCGCATCGTGGACGTCTCAATATCCTCGGCGACAGCAAGAACAGACATAAACCGGCTTCCTCGATTACCTTGATGGCAAGGTAGCGTCGGGGTCCTGGAAGGGCCAGAGCGCGGCAGCCGACACGCGACATAGCACTCCATCCTGGCGACTTCCCCATCGTGGCGTGCCATGCGACCGTGGCCGCGAACCAGCGACAAGGATCATTGCATGCCGCGCATGACCGGCGGAGAAGCCATCGTCGACAGCCTCCTGCGCCATGGCATCGACACGGTATTCGGCCTGCCAGGCGTGCAGACATATGGCCTGTTCGATGCCTTCGCCCGTGCATCGAACAGCCTGCGTCTGATCAACGCGCGCCACGAACAGAGCACGGCGTACATGGCGCTGGGATACGCCTGCGCGACGGGCCGTCCCGCCGCCTACGCCGTCGTGCCCGGTCCCGGCGTGCTCAACACCACGGCCGCGCTCGCCACCGCCTGGGGGCTGAACGCACCAGTGCTGTGCCTGACTGGACAGGTGCCAAGCATGATGATCGGTCGCGGTCGCGGCCAGCTGCATGAACTGCCGGACCAGCTCGCAACGCTGCGCAGCCTGCTGAAATGGGCCGAGCGCATCGAGCATCCCAGCCAGGCCTCGTACCTGACCGCGCGTGCGTTCCAGGAGATGCAGTCCGGTCGGCCTGGCCCGGTCGCACTGGAGATGCCGTGGGATCAGTTCGGCGCCTCCGCGGAGGTGACACCACAGGAGCCGTTGCCGCTGCATCCAAAACCGCTGCCGGATCCAGACCGCATTGCTGCTGCCGCGAAACTGCTGAATGAGGCGAAGGCACCAATGCTCTGGGTGGGTGGCGGCGCGCTGCACGCGGCCGCCGAGATCCGTGCCCTGGCCGAACGCATCAACGTCCCGGTTGTCTCGTTCCGCAGCGGTCGCGGCATCATCGATGACCGCCATCCACTCGGCCTGACCATTGCTTCGGCCTACAAGCTTTGGCCGCAGACCGATGCACTGATCGCTTTTGGTACCCGGCTGGAAGTGCCGATGTCGCGCTGGGGTGCCGCACCTCCCGGCCTCAAGATTGCCCGCATCGACATCGACCCCGCCGAAATGCGCCGCCTCAAGGCCGACATCCCGATTGTTGCCGATTCGGCCGATGCCGCGCGGGCCCTCGCCGCGGTCGTCACACCACGCAGCGAACCCTCGCGCGCCGAAACCATCGCACGTGCCAAGGCCGAGGCTGCGCAGACGATCCAGAAAGTTCAGCCGCAGATGTCGTATCTGTCGGCGATCCGCGACGTGCTGCCCGAGAACGGCATCCTCTGCGACGAAATGACTCAGGTCGGCTACGTCTCCTGGTTCGGCTTTCCCGTCCACGCTCCGCGCACGCTGATTACCTCGGGCTTCTCCGGCACTCTGGGCGCCGGCTTTCCGACGGCACTCGGCGTCAAGGTGGCGATGCCGGATCGACCGGTGGTCGCCGTGACCGGCGACGGTGGCTTCTTGTTCGGCGGCGCGGAACTCGCCACTGCGGTGCAATTCGGCATCAACCTGGTGACGATCCTGTTCAACAACGGGTCCTACGGCAACGTGCTGCGTGATCAGCGCCGCCTGTTCCAGGGCCGTGATGCCGGTTCCATGCTGCGCAACCCCGACTTCCAGATGTACGCCAAGAGCTTCGGCGTGCCGTCATGGCGCGCCAGCGACGCCGATGGCCTGCGCGGCGCATTGCGCGAGGCGTTGGCCGCCAACTCTCCTGCCCTCATCGAGGTAATGACCGACATCACCCAGGAATATGCGCCATGGGAGTTCATCGCGCCCGGGCGTGATTAAGACCGCGGATGCGCGGGAGCACTTTACTCTGACCCGATCCGAGCCCCTTTCTCTGCGACAGAGCGTTTCATCACCGGCACGACGAACACAAGCGCGACCATGACAACGGCCAGCACCCAGAACACGTCGAAATAGGCGAGCGCCGACGCCTGCTGCTGGCGGAGGTTTGCGAGCGCCTGTAAGGCCAATTGCTGCGCGGCGACCGGGTCGCCCGTCTGTTGCAGGAACGGTGCGGACGCCTGATCGAGGAACGAACGCGCCGCCGCGTTGAAGGGATCCAGCAATTCGCCAAGCCGCAGGCTGTGGAATTGATCGCGGCGCTCCTGCACCGTCTGCGCCAGCGATGTCCCGACGCTGCCGCCCTCGTTGCGCAGCAGGCTCAACAGACCGACCGCCGCCCCACGCAGCGCGAGCGGCGTATACAAATAAGCCGCCACGTTGGCTGGGGCAAAGCACATAGAAAGCCCGATGATGAGCACCACCCGCGGCCAGACGGCCTGCCCCGGACTGATGTCCAGGTTCATCTGCGACATCCAGTAACTTCCCGCGGCCATGGTCAGCAGACCCGCAGCGATCACCCACCGTGCATCGGTCCCAAGTCCGAGTGCCCGCCCGACGAATGGCATGGTAACGACGGCAAAGACACCAGCCGGCGACATGACCAGTCCGGCGCTCAGTGCATCGTAGCCGAACAGCGACTGAAGCAGGGCCGGCAACGAGGTGCTGGAAGCATACAGCACCGCGAAGGCACAAAAGATGATGATGCTGCAGGCGATGAAATTGCGCTCGCGCAGCGGCCGGAAATTGACCACCGGGGCAGGATGGCGAAGTTCCCAGACCACCAGCCCGACAAGGCCGACGACGAACAGGACCATCAGTGTCTGCACACGCCAGAACGGATCGCCCAGCCAGTCCCATTCCTGACCTTTGCTGAGCGTCACTTCCCAGCAGACGATGACGATAACCAACAGCGACAGGCCAACGCCGTCAAAGCTGAACGGGCGCTTCCGCAGCTCGGCGCGTTCTGCGGTAAGATAATCGGGGTCGCGAAGCGTGATGGCGCATGCACTCAGCGCGAGCAGGCCGACCGGGACGTTGATCCAGAACACCCATCGCCAGGAGTAGCTGTCGGTTATCCAGCCGCCCAGCGTCGGACCGACAACAGGCGCAATCAGTGCGGCGAGCCCGAACAGCGTCATGGCCATGCCCTGGCGCTCGGGGGGAAAAGCGTCCAACAGCACACCCTGGCTGCTCGGCTGAAGACCACCGCCGGCCAGGCCTTGGAGCACGCGGAACAGGATCAGTTGCCCGAGACCGGTGGACATGCCGCACAGCCCCGAGGCGAGGGTGAACACGGCGATGGAAAGCAGGAAATAGTTACGGCGCCCGAGATGCGCGATCAGCCAGCCGGTGATGGG
>JBKPOG010000142.1:0-10412 GCA_046732975.1 Pseudomonadota bacterium | reverse complement strand
GTTCAGCCTGTCTTCGGCCGCTTCTCGCGTCGCTGCGGCTACCGGGCGCCCGGTGTTGACCACACCCGATAGTGCCGTACGGAAGCTCCGCCGGTTGTTGAACGCATAGGCACATGCGCATCTGGTACCATAGCTTCGTCGATCCTGCCGAGCAGGCGCCGTATATCGACCGCCTGCGTGACAGACTTCGGGCGGTTGCCGCGCCTGGCATCGAAATCGATGTGCCGGCATTTCCCCTCCGGACCGCTTCTTCCACCCGATCACAGAATTCCGCTGCGCGGAGCAGACGATCCATGCCGCGCTCGCGGCAGAGCGGGCAGGATACGATGCGTTCGTCATCGGTCATTTCCAGGAACCCGGCCTGACGGAATGCCGGGGTGCCGTGGACATTCCGGTGATAGGTCTGGGCGAGGCCACGATGCTGTTCGCCTGCTCAATCGGACGCCGCATCGGCCTCGTGACGATCGATCCGGTGTTCGTCCCCTGGCATGAGGAGCAGGTGATCAGGCACGGCCTGTTGCAGCGGGTCGGCGGCGTCACGGCGATCAAGGCGGATCTGCCGCGCTTCATGCGGGCTTTCACGGATGCCGAGGAATACGCGCGGGTGCGGGCGGATTTTGTGCGCGAGGTGCAGCCGCTGCTGCAGCGTCGTTGCGACGTGCTCATTCCCGCCGGTGGCCTGCCGATGCTGCTATTCTCGCAGGATCAGCCATTCGTGGCCGAAGGTGCTGTGGTCCTGGAAGGGATTGCCACGGTGATGAAGGCAACCGAGATGGCAGTCGCCATGTATCGCCTGACTGGTGTGGCGGCGAGCCGCGCCGGCCTCTATTCCCGCGCCCCGGCGGGAGCGATCGATGATTTCTGTGGTGCGGCTAAAACAGGCAAGCACTCCGCCTGACGCGGAACAGCGCCGCGATATCCAGTTGCGTAATCAGGGCTAATCGATCGGCTGCAAAGTGCGCCAGGTCGGGCTCGCCGCCCGCATCGAGCAACAGCATGAAGTCGTAGCCGCATAGATTGGCGAGTGCCCGATAGTTCGTAACTGTGTCAGCATGCTCGGCCAGCACCTTATAGGGGAGCAGTGTTTCGACCGGTTGCTGCGACGGATTGTCGAACAGGAAGGGCCAATAGGCGCGATGTTCGATCAGCAGCAGGGCTGGCAGGTGGGTGTCCAGTTCAAGCCCAACTGACAGCCTGCGGCTCAATGGTACATGGCGCCAGTATTCGGAAGCGATAGCCGGCGTCACTTCGGCAACCGTCACACGGGCGCCTGGTGGCACGGACGCGATGACTGCACGCAAGCCGTTAATGTCGCTCTGATGTTCGTGCCAGCCGTAGCCGATGATCCCCATCCGAACGGCAAACAAGGCTGCGAACAGGCATGTTGCGGAAATCGTCATCAGCCGATTCAGCCGGATTGGCTGTACTGCAGCGAACAGCAGGAAGCTCAGTAGAATCACAAAGCGTGTGTCGAAAAAGTAGGTGCCCTTGAAGGCCCAAGGTGCGACTACAAAGCCGATTGTTGTTACCGCAAGAGCCATGCCGCCTGCCAGCGTGATCCGGCAGCGCCCGGTGGCGACGCAGGTGAGAAGAAATCCAGTAACCACGCCAGCGGTGACGATGTCGATCGAAAGGATATAATTCGAGAAGGGCAGGACAAGTTGGCGGAGCTTGTCGACGGCAGATGTCCATTCGATGCTGTTGGAGAGAAATGCAAGCGGAGAAGCCAGAAAGAGTGCAAACGGCGTCGCGATCATTGGCACCATGATGCCGATCCGCCTGTAGACGGCGACGGGCTCCCTGCGCGCTACCCAGAGCCGTTCCAGTTCATAGCCCGCGATCAGCACGTAGAAGAACAGCAACCCCATCAGGTGACAGAAGAACAGGGCAACAATCCCGACATTGGCGATAATCGCCACGGCTTTCGGGTATCGATCACGCCAGGCAATCCAGGCAGCGCCGAACAGCAGCGACATCCCTATCCCGGCGACAAAGTTGAGAAAGCCCAGCAGAAACGTCGCATTATAGGCGACCAGGGCCGACGCAAGCGGCCACGTCGACCAGGCACCGAAGTTGGCGCGACTATAAGCGACGACGCCGGCGACGGGGAGCAACAGACCTAGGCCTACGACAATGCGCCCGGCCAAATGAATTGGGAGCACATGCAGCAGCGGTGGCAAAACCAGGTCGATACCTAGATCGGGGATGATCGCCCAGTGCGGCCTGTACATGCTCGATAGGATCGGGTCGGTCCCGGCCGACGCCAGGACGACCGCTCGTGCCAGATGGTTGGGATAGTCGAGCAACGGCGGCACATCGACCAGAGTGAGCGGTGCCAAAAGGATCAGGCACAGCATGGCGAGCGCCCACTTCATCGCGGGACTTGAGGCAGAAGCTGGCGCCGCGCACACTCCGGCATAGGAACGGCGGGAGGGCGGATATGGATCTGGCACAGTTCCGTGCGACGGTGGCGCAGGCCGTGCCGCCGGAGGGGCTCAGCCTGGCGCTGCAGACGCTGTGGTGGGATGCGAAGGGCGATTGGAACCACGCCCATGTCTGCGCGCAAAAGGACGAAGGCGAGACCGGATCCGCGGTGCATGCCTACTTGCATCGCAAGGAAGGCGACATGCGCAATGCCGGCGGCTGGTACAGTCGCGCCGGACGCGAGCCGGCGACAGTATCGCTGGATGAGGAATGGCAATCGCTTGCGGAAGAGATGCTGACAGCGCAGGCGATCGAGGGCGCGCGCGCCGCGATGGATGGGTTCATGGCGGCGTTCAACGCGAAGGATGCTCAGGCCATCCGTTCGCGTTGGTTCCATTTCCCGCATGCGCGCTTTCACAGCGGGCAGATCACAGTCATGCAGGCGCCGGCTGACTACCAGAACCTGGTCTGGGCCGGTCAAGGCCAGTCGGCGGAATGGATGCAGTCGATTTGGGACTACGTCGAGGTGATCGATGCAGGCCCCGACAAGGTGCACTTTCGCGTCCAGTTCACCCGGGTCCGCGCCGACGGGAGCGCCATTGGCAGCTACCGGTCGCTGTACATCGTGACGTACAAGGAGGGGCGTTGGGCAATCCAGGGCCGTTCGAGCTGGGCCGAGTGACCGGGAGAGTGTGATGGACGCGGATGCCAAGAAGGCGACGCTCCAAATGATCCCTTATGCTCTACGTTCTGATGGCGGATGATGGCAAAGATACGGTCGGCGCGGCAACGTGAACTGGGTGGCCCAGACTGCGTTTTCCCCGCCGGTGGTTATTGTCTGCGCCAAGACCTTGGCGACGATGTGTTCTACGGCGGCTGATAGCGAGGTGCCAACATGATCAGGAAATTTGCCACCGTTTATGCCGGCCATGTGGATTTGCCCGATCGTGGGCAGGACGCGACCCCGGCGAACGAACGCCGCTTCTCCAATTCCCATCTGGCGAGCGTCTTCGCCAAGACCGAAGCCATTGCAAAGGCAATGGACGAGGGCGGTTGGGAAACGTTGTGGTTGGCCGAGCACCACTTCCAGCAGGAGGGCTACGAGGTCATCCCAAACCTGCTGATGGCAGCGGTGCATCTATGCCACCTCACCAAGAACCTCAAGATCGGCTGCGGCTTCAACATCACGCCGATGTGGCACCCGCTGCGTCTGGCCGAGGATTTTGCCACCGCCGACATCATGACCAAAGGGCGCACGATCTTCGGCGTTGGCCGCGGCTATCACACGCGCGAAGTGGAAGTGTTTGGCGCGCCGATGCTGGACCAGAACGCCAATCGCGAATTGTTCGAGGAGCAGGTCGAGATCATCTTTAAGTCGTTTGATAACGAGCGCTTCTCGCATAAGGGCAAACACTACACCCTGCCACCCGAGGTGCCGTATCGCGGCTATACCTTGAAGGACCTGACGCTGGTGCCGCGGCCCATCCATCTGCCGGTGGAGTGCTGGCAGCCGGTCGTCAGCGCATCTGCTCGCGGGCTCGACTTCATGGTGAAGCACAATATCAAGGGCGCTGTCGGTGGCGGCGCAGCAACCATGGAGCAGGGGCCGATCACCGCGTTCCAGGAGGCTGCACATCGTGCCGGCAAGGACTGGAAGCTGGGCGAGAACCTGATGATCGGGATCGTCATCCACCTGGCCGATAGCAAGCAGCAGGCGTTGAAGGAGATCGTCCCGCTGTACGAAGAACACGCCAAAATGTTTGCGCCCCTTGGCTTCATGCCGGGAATGACCAAGGAGCAGGTCGCAGCAGTGGCGCGGCGCGGGGGTTGGTATGAGTCGGGTGTACCGAAAGTCGAGCACTATATCAACCTGGGTGGCTGGTTCGCTGGTACGTCCGATGAGCTCGTCGCTTTCCTGAAGAACCTCGAGGCGCGCTATCCGGGACTGGAGCACATCAACCTGTCGACGCCCATGGGAACGCCCGAAGCAATCATGCTTGACCAGTACCGTCGCGTGACAGCCGAGGTGATGCCGCACTTCCAGCGTTGATGTGATCGGAGAAGGCGGCCACCAACTCTAGGGGAGGGTAGGATAACGCTCATGGCAGCGCCGGAACAATTTACACTGAACGTTCCAGAGGCAGCGATTGCCGACCTTCGCGAACGCCTGAGCCGGACTCGCTTTCCGGATCAGGCGCCTGGCGAGCCATGGGCGTACGGTACCAATGTCAACTACCTCCGAGAATTGGTTGCCTACTGGCGCTCCAGCTTTGACTGGCGTGCCGAAGAAGCGCGGCTGAACGCGTTTCCCCAGTTTAAGGCGCCGTTGCACGCCATCGATCTCCACTTCCTGCATGTGCCGGGGCAGGGGCCGAAGCCTTACCCATTGCTGCTCATGCATGGTTGGCCCGGCTCGGTGTTCGAGTTCATCGAACTCATTCCACGTCTGACCGACCCGGCGCGGTTTGGTGGCGATCCCGCCGATGCATTCACTGTCGTCGCTCCGTCGCTGCCGGGCTACGGCCTATCGTTCCGTCCTGGCCAGAAGCGCTTCGGTATCGAAGAGATCGCCGATTGCCTGGCCGACCTTATGACCGAGACGTTGGGTTATCGGCAGTTTGCGGCACAAGGCGGGGATTGGGGTGGCATCACCGCGTCCCGCATGGGCTATGCGCATCCGGACAAGCTGATCGGCATCCATGTCAATCTGCTTGCGGTCCGGCGTGAGACGAACATGCTGGCCAACCCGACATCCCAAGAGCGCACCTATCTCGATCAATTGGCACACTGGTTGAGGGAGGAGACCGGATACCAATGGATCCAGGGTACGCGCCCGCAGACGCTGAGCTTCGGTCTGACTGATTCGCCAGCGGGGCTGGCCGCCTGGATCGTGGAAAAGTTCCGCGCTTGGTCCGACTGCAACGGCGACGTAGAACGCGTTTTTGCTCGTGATCGGTTGCTCGCCAACATCAGTCTCTACTGGTTTACGGGTGCAATAGGTTCGTCATTCTTTCCTTATTATTTTCGTGCGCATCGCCCGTGGCCGATCCCCGAAGATGGCAAGATCTCCGTCCCGACCGGCTACTCCGAGTTCCCGCATGAGATCCTACGACCGCCCCGATCGCTCGCCGAGAAGACCTATAGCGATATCCGCCGTTGGACCGTGATGTCGCGCGGTGGCCACTTTGCGGCGATGGAGCAGCCCGAGGCACTGGCGAACGAGATCCGCGAGTTCTTCCGGCCGTTGCGCTGATCCGGCCACTCAAAACACTGGCGCATCGTAGAGATCGCCAACATCGGCTCCGACTGAGACCTGTGGCTGGGATGCGGGAAAATGTTGTCGGCGTTCCATGCCGGCTACGTTGCGTCGTATGGCAGTGAAGATCTGGCGCAGGCTGCTGTCCGATTCACTGAACGCATTCAGCTCGGCTTCGCCGAACAATGTGTGGCGGTTTCCCGCCCCGCAGCCAAACGAACTGCGATCAGCGCGCGCCGCCGTCAGGATGATCCGACGAGGTCCGCGCAGGTCTCGGATGAAAGAACCTGAGTAGCAAGCGGAGATAACGATGATCGTGGGATGACCGGCGAGCGGCGCAAGGATACGCGTAAGTTCGCGCGAACTCAGCCCCGTTGTCTCTCCTTCGCCGATTCTGCGCGCCAGCTCGTATGGGGCGCCATGCGTGCTGATGTGCACAAATATTACGTCCTGGGGCGCAGCCTGCGCTGCCGCTGTGCGGACGAAGGAGAGGATGGCCGCATCGTCGGCAATGGGGAAGCGACCGCTATGCGAACGGAAATTGCTGGCGATCATTGGCACGACCTGATAGCGGCTGTCCTCGCGCAGCTTGTCTCCAAGTTCGACGACATCATTTTCCGACCACTGCTCCGAGTAGAGTGCCAGTCCGATATAGAACAGCCGCTCGCCGGCCTCCTGAGCAGCGAAGACTGTGATCGGAACAAGCGCGACTGCGACACTGAGCAATCCCAGCCAGCATCTGAAATGGCTGCCCTGCAGGTTAAATCGCGATCGCATCCAGTTCCTTGCCCCTGTGCTCCGGCGTGAACAGCCAAATACCCACTCCCATCAACAGCATCGCCACCGGCACGATCAAGAAAGCCTCGGCGAATGATCCGGTGCTCTGCTGGATGCCAATGGTCCCGAACGGCCAAAGCACAAAACCGACCAGCCATGCTACGGCCCACGAGAATCCGTTGCCCACGCCGCGGATGCGGGTTGGATAGATTTCCGCCGTCAGGATCATGCTGGGAGCCCAGAAGCCCAGGAAGCCGATGCTCCACAACAATCCGTAGATCCAGAGCGCCGTGTTACTTTCGGCGAAAACCCACAGAGTGAGGAACACCGCACCTTCGATCAGCATGACATAGAATGCCGGTTTCCGGCCGAACCGGTCGGAGATCAGCCCGGCGAAGAACAGGCCGAGGAAGCCGACCAGTCCCCACCATATATAGAATGTACCGTAGGCGGCGGTGGACCAGTGACGCTCCTGCGCCAGGTAGAGCGGCATCCAGCCGCCCACCGTGCCATAGATGATGGTGCTGCAGCAGGCGATGAACGTCGCTGCGGCGGTGTTCTTCAACATGTCGGGCAAGAAGAGTTGACGGACCGGTGCCTTCGCGGCCCGGTCGAGCCATGCCTGGTCTGCGGCCAGCAGTGGTCGGTCGGCGGCTTGTGCCTCGCGGATCCGTAGCCGCCGATCCTGCAGGCGCACCCAGTAAGGCGACTCCGGTAATCCAATACGGACATAGACTGCAAGCAAAGCGACCACAGCAGGAATTACGCAGGCGATTCGCCAGCCCCATTCGGAAATGATGAACGCAGCGACCGCACCGGCAAGCGCAGCACCGAAGCACCATGTACCACGATTGATGCCGATCACGCGGCCGCGCATGCTCGCGGGCCAAGTCTCTGCGACCAGCATCGAGCCCAGCGACCACTCGCCATTCAGCGCGAAGTAAATCGCACAGCGCACGGCGACGAACGCAGTGAAGGTCGTGGTCAACGCGGTAATCGGCATCAGCAGCGAAAACAGCGCGATGTTGACAGCGAGCAAAGTGCGCCTGCCATAGCGATCGGCCAGCCACGGCCACACATACATACCCAGAATCCCGACCAGCAGCGCGATCTGCATGCCACTTCGATACTCGGGAACCGTGATGCCGAAATCCTTGATGATCAGCGGTGTCATCAGTGCGAAGATGACGCCGTCCATGCCATCGAAGCCCCAACCGAGACCATTGGCGATGGCGATATGCCAATGCGTGCGAGTGACGCGCGTTGAGTCGCTTGCCGCGCGGAATGCAGCAGACCGCGCGCGATAACTCTGTTCAAACGGGCCGGCGATAATGTCGGAGGAGGCGACGGCTCCCGATGGGCTCATAGGCAGTTCCCTCCTCGGAATCGTGTTGTTGATCCATCCTGGCAGAAAGGTGGCTGGAAGTCTTGCCGAAGCTCGGCCGAGCGTGCCGGCACATGGCTTCTGGCTTGACACTTGTCATGACTGGCGCCCACGCTTCGTGCGAAGCAACCGTACACAGTAGCACAGTGCAAGAGGGGAGATGCAATACGATGCCAAACTTCAACGGCACCTGCTCATCCAAAGTGCAATCGCAGACCACGATGGAAGTTCCCGGGCCGATCAACCGGCAAGTCGGCGTAGCGATGATGCTGGGAAAGCACAAATGCGCCGTCCCCCAATGGAATGACGCAAGGATGACCTATGTCGGCACGACCGATAGTGTCGATGGTACTGGTGAACAGCACGGCTATTTCCATAATGTGCACACCAACGGCGATACCAGCTTCGGAACCTTCGAAGCGAAGATCTCCATGACGGACGCGCCGACCGTTGAAGGCACGTGGCGCTTCACCGGCGGGACTGGATCTCTCGCAAAGCTGTCGGGAGGCGGTCCATTCAAGGCGCAGATGACGTCGCCGACTGATTCGGAGATGACGTGGAGCGGCAGCTATGAGCTCAGTTGAGCCTCACCGCAGGTTCGCCGTGACCGTCAGGGATTGACCCAGGTCGCGTTGGTCCAGCCATTCTCGTCGTAATCGGCCATGCACTGCTCGACCAGTTCCTCCATCGACTTCAGATCGCCACCGCGCTCAGCGCCAGTGAGTGTCTGGGCGCGGATATCCTCCCAGCCACCCGCGTAATTGCGCTCGTACAGTTCGTGTCGTCCGCCGAATTCGGTGCCGATGGCATCCCACAGGAGCTTCATGATCTTGATCCGCTCCTTATACTCGATGCCGTGCGATCCGCGTACGTAGCGCCGCAGATACGGCTCAATCGAGGGGTTTGCGAAGTCCTTCACCGATGATGGCAGGTAGATCAATGCGGAAGTGACGGTGCGTTCTACGATGTCCTTGATTCTGGGATAGGCGTCAGGCGCGAAGACGCGGTAAGCGAGGCCGGCGCGTAGGTTCGGCAGCACTGTGTCGCCGACCCATGGATCCGGGTCATTCGCCATAGCGTTCGACAGCGACCAAAACAGATTGCGCCACGCGATTGCTTCTCCAAGCTGCACCTGGTTGCCGCGCGCTTCGTCGCCACCGGTGCAACGCAGCGCCTTCGCCAGCAAGCCGCAGATGAAGTCCAGCTTGACCGCAAACCGGGTGCATCCCTGGAACTGAAACCCGTGCATAAATCCCGAACGCGGATAGAAGCTCAGCACACGCACAGGGTCACGATAGATGAACACGTCCTCCCATGGGACGAACACGTTGTCGAGGATGAAAATCGCATCGTTCTCGTCGAACCGCGACGACAGAGGATAATCGTATGGCGAGCCGTTCAGCATCGCCGCCTTCTCGTATGATGTGCGGCAGATCAGCTTCAGGCCGGGCGCGTCGATCGGCACCATGAACATCAGCGACATGTCCAGATCTTCGGTCGCCGTCTTGGAGCTCTGGCCCATGAAGTTGTAATGGGTGATTGCTGCCGAAGTGGCTACGACCTTGGCGCCTGACACCACAATACCGGCGTCGGTCTCCTTCTGCACCGAAACATACACGTCCTTCACCTGCTCGGCCGGTTTGTGGCGGTCGATCGGCGGATTGACGATGGCGTGGTTCATGAACGGCACGGTTTCCTGCGCGCGCTTGTACCAGGCCCGCGCGTTGCCGGCGTAAGGGCCGTAGTAATCAGGGTTGCCGCCCAGCGTGTTGGAGTACGCAGCCTTGTAGTCCGGCGTGCGGCCCATCCAGCCATAGGTCATCCGCGACCACTCGGCGATGGCAGATTGCGCGCCACGCAGGTCCTCGCGCGAGCGCGGCACGCGGAAGAAGCGATGGGTGTAGCCGCCGGAACCTGTATCGGTCTGGCAGGTGAGCACATCACGACGCTTCGGATCGTGCAGAGCGTCGTATAGGCGAGCGATCGAACGGACCGAGTTGCGCAGTGCAGGGTGCGTCGTCACGTTGGCGACACGTTCGCCATCGATGTAGACCTCGCGTCCGTCCCCCAGCGATTGAATATACTCGGCGCCGGTGTAAGGGCGGGTGCGATCGGCAATGACGTCTTCGGGATTGCTCATCGGCTCGTTGGCGCCTCCCTGCGCACGTCACTCGCCCGACAGTTCGCGCCGGCGACGATCCAGTTCTTCGCTGTAGCGGCGCAGTGCGTACTGCTCCGTGAGCAGCCCGATCACGCGCCGTGATTCGGCGCTGTCCACCACCGCGAGTGCGTCGCTTTCGGCATTTTCGAACATTGCCACAGCTTCCTTGATCGTCATCTGCGGCAGCAGCACCGTATCGGTGTAATGCAGCAGATCGCGAACGTGATGGTTCTCATCGGCATCGGCATGCACCTCGGCCGGCAGCACGATGCCGGCGTAGCGGTCGTCCTCATCGATCCCGACCACGCGCTGATGCGCCCCGAGTGGAAAATCGCGCTTGAACGCCGCAATCGGCGTCTCGGCACGCACGGTCCGCATCTCGCGCCGCATCATTCGGCCAACGGTCAGAT
>JBKPOG010000141.1:0-20971 GCA_046732975.1 Pseudomonadota bacterium | reverse complement strand
GCGAGGCGCTGCGAATGGCACGTACCTGCTACGACCACCTGGCAGGGCGGCTGGGGGTGGCGTTGGCCGATGCGCTGCTTGAGCAGGGGCATGTGGCCCTTGGCTCGGACGGCGGCGAGGTCACCGAGACCGGGCAACGGTTCCTAGATGGTTTCGGTGCCTCGCCAGCCCCTGGCCGTCGCGTATTCTGCCGGCCTTGCCTGGACTGGAGCGAGCGGCGGCCGCATCTGGCGGGCCGTCTGGGCGCGGCGCTGGCATCCCGCTGCTTCGAACTGGGCTGGATAGCGCAGCAGCGGGACACGCGCGCATTGGCGATTTCCGAGGCGGGGTGGCAGGGATTCCGCCAGACGTTCGGGATTGGCTTGAAGAATTAGATCGGCCCCGGGCGCCCCTTCTGGCGGGCAACGATGTGCGCTCTGCACCGTTACCTCGAATTGTCATTTTGGCCAGGAGCGACGACATGCCCTCCCGAGCGACTAAATCTGCCTCTAAGCCAACGCGCGGAGGGCGCTCTCCATCTGCTGATATCAACCACAGCAATGCGCTGAAAGGTGACAAGGAGGCGCGACGGAAAGATCCTCATGGCCATGGGCTTGCCGACATGGCTGACCAGGACGAACCAAGCGGGGCACCTAGTTCCGAGCGACATAGGGCCGAAACCGCGACCAGCAGGATCGAAGAGAAGAAGGCCGACCGCAGACCCGCTTAGCAGGTCCGCACTGCTGCGTGCCATGCGAGCTTGTTCCTCAATCGGCCACACTCTGGTCGGAGGCATGGCCGGCGTGCCGGCCATGCAAAGCTTTGGTCAGACGCCAGCGGTCTGCCCTGCGGCCGATCGCTCTACGAATCGCAGTGTCGTCGGCCTGATGTGCTGCTCTATCCATTCTGCCATCGATTTCTCTTCGTTCAGCGAGGTCTTCAATGCCGATAGCCCGGCTGAATGGCCAAGCGAATCGGCAAGTACCAACAGAGACATGTACGATGCCATCTCGTAGTGCTCGAAGGCGTAATTCGCGAACGTGTTCTTCACCACCTCGTCTGATGCTGTCGTGTGGCCGATAGCCATCAGGTTGCCGACGAGTGACATCGCCGTGTCTTTCATTGTCGAGTGGCTGGTGCCCAAACCAGACAGCAGGTCCTCAATACGGCGTGCCTGTTCCCGGCTTTCCTCGAGGTGGTGCTGCATGCGTTCGCGCATTTCCGGATAATTCTCCAGCCGTCCCACCTGCCGTTCCAACAGCTCGATAGCCTGGTTCTCAACTGCGTGCTGATTTCGCAGCCCCACGATGTAGATCTCTCTGGTCTTGTCAGTCACTGCGTTCATGTTGGTACACTCCGTCCTGCTGGGCCGCGCGTTGACCCGGTGAGACGTAATGCGCCACAGGTTGAATCCGTTCCCAGCCAGGCTCTCGGGCACGTGCTGCCGTGGCGCCCCTGGTCCGGAGAGCACGGTCGGTGCAGATTGGCATTCGGTGCTTTGCGGGAGTGGGAACATGGCGAAGGTGATCATCAGTTGTGCCGTGACCGGGGCGATCCACACGCCGAGTATGTCGGAGTATCTGCCGATCACACCTGAAGAGATCGCGCATTCTTCGATCGAGGCGGCCGCGGCCGGGGCGGCGATCATTCATTTGCACGCGCGCGATCCGCAGACCGGGGAGCCGACGCCGGACCCAGCGGTCTTCATGCGCTTCCTGCCAGTCATCAAGCAGAACGTCGATGCGGTGGTGAATATCACTACGGGCGGCGGCCTTAACATGACGCTGGACGATCGCCTCGCTGCGCCGCTGCTGGCGAAGCCGGAGATGTGCAGTCTCAACATGGGCAGCATGAACTTCAACATTGCTCGGGCCGGCGATCGCGTGAAGACGTGGAAGCATGCCTGGGAGAAGCCATATCTCGACCGCACCGACGACCACATCTTCCGCAACACATATCGTGATATCGCCGGCATCGTCGAACGCCTGGCTAAGGCGCATGGAACGAGGTTCGAATTCGAATGTTACGACGTCGGGCATCTGTACAATCTGGCCTACTGTCTCGATCAGAAGATCGTTGAGCCGCCGCTGTTCGTGCAGACCATCTTCGGCATTTTGGGTGGCATCGGGGCCGATCCGCGCAACCTGCTGTTCATGAAGGAAACAGCCGACAAGCTGTTCGGGGATGCCTATGTGTGGTCCGTGCTGGCGGCGGGCCGACATCAGATGGCGTTCACCACCATGGCCGGCATACTCGGTGGCAACGTGCGGGTGGGGCTGGAGGACAGTCTCTATATCGGCCGCGGCGCGCTGGCGAAGTCGAACGCCGAGCAGGTGGCGAAGATCCGACGCATTCTGGAAGACCTGAGCCTGGAGATCGCCTCGCCGAAGGAAGCCCGGGAAATTCTCAAGCTGAAGGGCGGCGATCGGGTAGGCTTCTGACCTGCGCCGACTGCGGCCGGCGCAGGCGCAGCGTGCTCAGGAGCATCGCGACGCAGGAGAACCCGGCGGCCATACCGATGGCGAGCCGGGTGCCGAGCTCAACGCCGTTTTGGGCGTCATGTGTCAGACCAAGCACCAGGGCCACGAGCGCACTGCCGGTTGTCTGACCGAGCAGTCTCGAGGTCGACAGCATGCCACTGCCGGCCCCAGCGCGGTCGCGCGGGGCACTGGCGATCATCAGCCGATTGTTGGGCGACTGGAAGAAGCCGAACCCTATGCCGCAGACGGCGAGGCGCCACGCGACGTCGATCTGTGCTGGCCGGTGCGGAAGGAACAGGACCAGCAGCAGGCCGAGGGTCATAACCGATAAGCCGAGCCCGCCGAGCAGACCTGCCGGATGACGGTCGGCCAGGCGTCCGGCGATCGGTGCCATCACGACCAGAGCCGCGGGCCATGGTGTGATGAGCACGCCGATCTGGATGGGCGAGAGGCCGCTGACGTACTGGAAGTAGAATGGCAGTGCGACGAAGGCGATGAGCTGCGCGGCGTGCGCGCAGATCGCAGTCGCGACCGACAGCGCGAAAACCGGTCGGCGGAACAGGTCGACCGGTAGCATCGGGGCCGCCAAGGAGTACTGACGGTGCACGAAGAACCAGCCGACGATGATGCTGACGGCGAACTCGATCACCACGGTTGCGACACCCTGGCCGCGCCCGATGCCATCCAGCGCAGTGATGAACAGCCCGAAGGTGACGGCATTCATGACCGCGCTGAGCGGATCGAATGGATGACTGGTGCGCGGGGTCGGCGGTAGGAAGCGATGCGACATCCAAAGGGCAGCGATACCAGCCGGCACCTGCAGCGCGAACAGCCAGGGCCAGGAGAGCACCGACATGACTGCAGCGGCGACCGATGGGCCGGCAGCCGATGATCCAGCGACCACAAGTGCGTTGAAGCCAATCCCTTTTCCCAGCTCGTTGCGCGGGAAAATGAAGCGAACCAAGGCGCCGTTGACGCTCATGATGCCGGCGCCGCCGAACCCCTGGAGCACTCGTCCGACCACCAGGACGGGCAGCGAGGGTGCGATCGCGCACAACAGCGATGCAGCGGTGTAGAGCGCGAGGCCCCAGATATAGACGCGGCGATGGCCATAGATGTCGCCAATCGAAGCGAATGGCAGCAGCGTGACGGTAACGGCAAGCTGGTAGGCGTTGACTACCCAGATCGAGGCAGCAGGAGTTGCGTTCAGGTCCCGTGCGATCGTGGGCAGCGCAATATTGGCAAGCGACGTGACGAGGACCGACATCGCAATGGCGACCGCCACGGCAAGCATGGCGCGTCGCCGCTCACGCGGAGGCAACCCGTCGGTCACCTCCATCTGCCCGACCCGGACTTCTGACATGTTGCCAGCTGTGTGCTTGACCTTGGCTCGGTTCGTCAACAATGTGCCGGCGATGGAAATGCCGCAGTTGGAAGGCGTGATCCTGCCAGAGTGGATCGATGCCAATGGTCACCTGAATTTGGCTTACTATGTTGTGCTATTCGATCAGGCGACCGACCTGCTGTATGACGCTCTTGGGGTGGGGCAGGCCTATCGTGAGGCAACCGGCAATTCGACCTTCACGGCCGAGACGCACACTTTGTACGAGCGCGAGGTTCACGAGGGAGAGCGGGTGCGCGTGGTGCCGTATCTACTTGGCGCGGATACCAAGCGCTTACACTACTTCCATGAAATGTTCCACTTCGTGCACGGTCATCGGGTAGCTGCACAGGAACTGATGGCGCTGCATATCGACATGTCGGTGCGGCGGGTTGCCCCATTCCCTGCTGATCTGTTGAAGAAGATCAGCACCGCCGTGCGAGCTTACGGGAACCGGCCCGTGCCAATGGGTGTCGGTCGCCGGATTGCGATGCCGGATGGAGCAAGCTCTCTGTGAGGGAAGTGGAGGCTTCAGCCTCCCAGAAACTTTTCGGTCCAGCTCTTGTAATCCCCGCCGCGCGTGACGCGTCCCATCGTCTCGGCGGATGCTATGCCCTGGAGATCGCCCGGCTTGGTGCCCTCGCGCAGTGCCTTTAGCGTGTCGTAGACAGCCCGCACTGCTGCGGAGAATGGTTGGTGGCCTTGCAGTGCAATCCGCACCCGGCGGCTTGCCAGATAGTCCCGGTCCTGCAGTTCGCGTCCCGAACCGCCAAGCATTAGCGGCAGCTTTACCGCGGTCGATAGTGCATCGAGTTGCTCGCGCGTCATGCCACCGGCAAAGAACAGTGCATCGACACCCGCCGCCTCATAGGCTTTGGCACGTCGCAGGACGTCCTCGGTGCCGTTGATAGCTGCGGCGCTTGTGCGACCGACAATGACGAACGACGGATCCTCGCGCGCAGCAATCGCCGCTCGCATCTTGCCCACGCCCTCGTCCAGTGAGATCAGGCTCGGCTTCTTTTCCCCGTAGGCCCGCGGTAGCAGCGTATCCTCGATGCACATGGCAGCGACACCTGCGGTCTCCAGTTCCTGCACTGTACGCATGACGTTGAGCGCGTTGCCGTAGCCGTGATCGGCATCGACCAGCAGCGGCAGTTTCCCGGCGCGGTTGATGCGGTACGCCTGCTCGGCAAACTCGCTCAGCGTCAGCACGATCAGGTCGGGTGCACCAAGCACGGTGAAGGACGCGATCGAGCCGGCGAACATGCCGACCTCAAACCCCAGTTCTTCGGCGATCCGTGCGGAAATTGGATCGAACACCGAGCCCGGATGGATGCATTGATCGCCCGCCAGGACAGCGCGAATGCGTTCACGTCGGTTGGTCCAGTGCATTTGGAATCCTCCCTATGCTGAATTGCCGATGCCACCCACCGACGCTAATCCGTTAGCAGACCGGTGACGGCGCCGCTCATGCAGGTTGCCAGAGTGCCCGACAAGATGGAGCGCATGCCCAGAGCAACGATTTCATGCCGTCGCTCCGGCACCATAACGCCGAGCCCGCCGATCACTATCCCCAGGCTGCCGAAATTCGCGAAGCCGCACAATGCATAGGTGAGGATCAGGCGTGAGTGCGGGCTCAGCGTATCGGGGGGAAGCGTGGAGAAATTCAGGTAAGCGACGAACTCGTTCAGTACTGTCTTGGTGCCCATCAGGGCCGCCGCAACACCGGCTTCCTGCCAGGAGAGTCCGATCAGCCACATCACCGGATGGAATGGCCAGGCGAAGATGCGCTGTAGGGTGATGGCGCTGCCGCCCCAGTGCGGCAGTTCACCGAGCGCCGCATTGCTCAGCGCCACAAAGGCGACGGCTACCAGCAGTGTGGCGACGATGCCTGTCAGTACGGGCACGCCATCCATAGTGCCCTTTATCAGCGCGTCCAACGCGCTGAGCGGTGGGTCATGGATGACTAGGCGCTCCTCCGCCGCCTTCGCCGGCCCGAATGGTACCAGCAATGCGGCAACCGCAAGCCCAGCAGGTGTGCTGATGACCGAGGCGATCAGGATGTTGCCGAGGGCATTTGGCACCAGTGGCGCGAGGAACGAGGCGTAGATCACCATCACGGTACCGGCGACACCCGCCATGCCGCAGGTCATCAAGGCGAACAACTCGCCCCGCTGCATGCGCGCGAGATAGGGGCGCACCAGCAAGGGCGCCTCGATCATGCCGACGAATACGTGCACTGCTGCGCCGAGCGCGAGAGCGCCGCCGATACCCATCGCGCGACGCAGCACCCAGGCGAATGCCGCAGTTACCCGCTGCAGCACACCCCAGTAGAACAGCAGGGAGGCGAGCGCGCTGATCGTCAGCACTAGCGGAAGTGCCTGGAAGGCAAGGATGAAGCTTGCTCCTGGATGGGTCTCGGCGAATGGGAGCGCGCCGCCGCCGAGATAGCCGAATACAAACCCCGTTCCCGCCTGCGTTGCGCTCTGCAGTGCAGTCGCACCATCATTCAGCAGGAAAATTAGCGCGCTTGCCGGCGGGAAATAGATCAGCAACAGGGCCAGTGCCCATTGCAACGCCACGCCGGCAATGACGGTGCGCCAGGGGATCCGCCACCGGTCTTCGCTCAATGCCCAGCCAATGCTCAGCAATACGACGAGACCCAGCAGGCCCCGCATTGCGCGATCAAATGCTGGGGCGCTGGTTGAACGGATAATAGGGCGGGAACTCACCGACCGCGGTCATGTCGACCTCCACCAGGCTCGGTCCTTTGTGCTCGATCGATTTGGCTACCGTCGTTCCGAACGCATCGGCGGCCTCTACTTTCCAGAACGGGATGCCCGCGAGCGCGGCGAGCTGTCCAAGATCTGGACCTTGCAGGTCGGCGAAGAAGCGGCGGCCTTGTGCTGTGGCATCCTGGATGCGCTTGATTACGCCATAGCCACGATCGTTCATTACGATCACGCTGATGTCGAGGTTTTCCTGCACAGCCGTCCACAGCTCCCCGACATTGAGGAAGAAGCCGCCATCGCCGGTCATGACCACCGTCTTGCGGCCGTTGGCGGCCGTTGCCGCACCGAGCCCTAGCGAGAATCCCTGGCTGATGCCGGCGCCCGCGGGAAACACGCTTTGGTTCGGACTGTACACCGGGAAGATACGGTTGCCCCAGGTGGTGTTGCTTTGCGTCACGTCGCGCACCCAGATCGCATCCTTTGGCATCACCGGGCGTAGCTGCTCGGGAAAACTGCCGTAGACGCCAAGAGTGGCGAGGAAGTCGGCGCGCGCGGTCTGCTTCAGCTTTGCGAAGTCGCCGCGGTAGTCGGGATCGAGGCGCAGACGGCCTTCAATTCGCGGCAGCAGCGCCTCCAATGTGGCCTGCGCGTCACCGCAGACGAAGTAGGCATTCGCATAGGTGCGGCCGTTGGCCAGGGGATCGATATCGATCTGGATGATGTTGGGCGGCAGCTTCACGGTGAAGTCGCCGGTCTCCTGGCCGCGCAGGCGTGTGCCGACGGCGAGCATTAGGTCGACAGTCTGGTAGAACTGCTGAATCTTCGGCATGCCATTGCCGTGAAGGCCACCGAGGTTCATTGGGTGCTCTTCTGAAACTGTGCCCTTGCCGTTGTTGCTGCTCAGCATGGTGAAGCCCAGGTCCAGCAGCTTGTGGATCTCGGTACTGGCGCGATGTGCACCACCGCCCACCCATAGCATGGGTCGCTTGGCGGAAGTGATACGCGTGGCGAGTTCGTCGAGTTCGGAACCGGAGGGCGTGCGCGGCGATGGCAGCGGCAAAACGAAATTATCGAAGATCGATGGGCGCTCGACTTGGACACGCTGCAGATTGATCGGCACCTCGACACTGACGGGACCGGTGGGTGGCGTCAGCGCGTCGACAGCGGCGCGGGTCAGCACACCGATTGCCTGCTGCGCCGAACGTACGCGATATGCCGTCTTGGAAACCGAGCGAAGCATGCCTAGTTGGTCCGGCGCATCGTGCACGGTGCCGAGTTCGCGATCGACGAATTTTGTCGATGTCTGACCGGTTATGTGCAGCACCGGCGTGCCGGAAAAGCGCGCCTCGATCAGGCCGCCCATGGCATTGGCGGCTCCTGGGCCGGTGGATGAAAAGATGACTCCCAATCCGCCGGAGACGCGCGCGTAGCCATCGGCCATGTGCGCGCCGCCCAGTTCGCCGCGAGCCATGATGAAGCGAATGGCGTTGCGCCGGCCGATCGCATCCAGCATCGGAATGTTGTGCACCGAGGCGATGCCGAACGCTGTGGTCACGCCGCAATGGCTAAGGAACTCCGCGACGAGATCACCAACCGTGTAATCACTCGGCATCGCAAACTCCTGTTCGTTGCGGCGAGGCTGGAGTACGCTCCGGTCCGGGTCAACCAGGGGAGAAGGGACAATGGCAGCGAGCCAAACGGAGAAGGCGAGACAGTTTCAGGCGCTGCACGCGGCTCCCGGTGCGTTCGTGATCGCCAATGCGTGGGATGCCGGGTCGGCACGTATCCTTGCTGGCGTTGGCTTTCCTGCGTTGGCAACGTCGAGCGGTGCGGCGGCCGGCGTGCTGGGCCGTCGTGACGGCGCGATCTCACGCGATGAGTCGCTCGCGCATGCGCGCGCGTTGGTGGAGGCTACAGATCTGCCAGTGTCGGCCGACCTGGAAAAGGGTTTCGGCGATACACCGGAGGATGCTGCGCTGACTATCAGGTCTGCCGGCGGTGTCGGCCTCGTCGGCGGCTCGATCGAGGATGCGACCGGAGATCCGAGCCGGCCGCTGTTCGATGCCGGATTGGCTCGCGAGCGCATTGTTGCGGCAGTCGCCGCGGCGCGCGCTATGCCATTTCCGTTCATGCTGACGGCGCGAGCCGAGGGGTTTATTCGCGGCAAGCCGAATCTGGATGATGTGATCCGGCGCTTGCAGGCATTCGAGGCCGCGGGTGCGGATGTATTGATGGCACCGGGTCTTCCTGACTTGGCTGCTGTGCGGACCGTATGCGCGGCGTTGTCGAAGCCGTTCAACTTCATGGCGGGGATCAAGGGAAAGTCATTCTCGGTGCCGGAACTGGTAGAGGCTGGTGTGAAGCGGATAAGCCTTGCCACGTCGCTCTACCGTGCGGCGATGACGGGGCTGGTCAACGCAGCCCGCGAGGTGAAGGAGCAAGGGACCCTTGGCTATGTCGATTCTGGTATAGCGACGCCGGAGTTGAATGCTTTCATGCGCGGGTAGGCGAAGACCGACCAGGCAGGTGCGGGGGGCGTCCGATGGCACGGGCAATTGCATATCTGATTATTTCTATTTCGTTTCTGTCCATAGTCCGTGCCAAGGCGGCTGATGCCCCAGTTATTGAGTCAGTGGTTGATGCGGCCAGCGGCATCGTCCTCTGGCAGAAGTCGGACAGTGCCGCGGTACCGACCCTGAAAGCCGGTCAGATCATCATTCTGCGTGGTCATGGTTTCGGCACTGGTCCAGTCACTGCAGCGCGTCCAGGATTGGAGCCGCCGGCCGGAGGGACTCCCCCAGCTGGTGGTGCAGTCTCTGTCGTGCCATCGGTGGCAGAACCTGCTGACCTTGAATTGTCGAAGATCTTGTTCGGCAATGTACGCGCCATGGAGCGCAATCTCTCATCATATCGCGCAAGGATCGACCTGGAATCAGCGGCAAGTGCCGTGCTGAGCAAAGTCCAAGGCACAGCACTCAACTATTTTGTCGAAGACTACGATCCGGCGCCAGACACCTGGGTCGCCGATATTGCGACATGGAAGGATAATTCTATCAACGTACGAGTGCCGATTACGGCGTACGAAGGCCCGATCCAAGTTGTCCGTATCGCACTGACCAAAGACGCAATCGACGACATCCGCACCGGCGCGCCCTTGCTCTATCGTGACCCGAATACGATGCGGGTCGTCGACAGCCAGCACAACCTCGCCTTCGTCGATGGATGGGAAATACGACGCGCCGGTTCGGCCGTGCAGGTGAGCAATGCCGTTCCGGTCACGATTGCAACAAGCGGCGAAGACCGCATGCGCGCGGTACCTTCCGCTGCGGCGGCACGTACCGGCACGGTGACAGGCCGCAGCGCGCGTGATCAGTACGTATATGGCGAACAGGCGTTCTGGGCCTGGGACTGGAATCTGGCACTGCCGCATTTCCTGCTTGGCGTCGATTGGGACGGCATCTTCGGATTCGGCTATCAGAACCACGACCCATTTATTGAAATGTTCGTGCAGAGACTCAAGTACAAAGCGGCGGGAATCGAGCGGCCGGCCGTCGAGACAGAAGGATATCGCCTGCCCATGCTCGCACCGGATGGAACGGTGCGGGACACGATACAGCACAAGGCGATGATCGACCGGATCACCGGCAGCGGTATCCGCCCATTCACCAGCTTTGGCGCCATCCCGCTGCTGCCAGATCCTGGCACGGAGAAGCTGATCGCGCCCGATGTCGCCTATAACCCGCCGACCTTCGCAAAGCAGACGCCCTATCCGATCGAGATGGCGCTGCACCTGCCACTCGGCAAACCGCTGAACGAAGGGCAAACGCGGCCAACCGGATGGGTGGGCTACGTGTACGCCGAAGCCGCTGATCCAGTCCCGGGACAGTCTGCAACGCATTCCTGGATCGGTTTCAACTGCGCGGCATGTCATGCGGCCCGCGTCACTTATGAATACGAGCCGAGCGGCAAGAAGGTCACGCAGATCTTTCCGGGCATTCCCAATCCGGACTGGAAGTCTACCTTTCTCGCTCTGAGCGGTCGGACATTCGGGCTTACCGGCGACGAACGATTGCCAACCAGTTTTATTGCCTTCGATCAGCCGGCAGGTACGCAACGTCGGCTGGGTGATCTGTGGACTGCACGCGGTGCGCGCTTTCTCGCGAGTATCGGCGTGCCGGGGAATCAGCCGCAGGACGGCGAATTGCTGGAACACTCGAAGCAGCCAATCGATAAGACACTGCTGATCTACAATCTTCCTCCCGGTGCCACCGAATCCACGTTGTTCGTGCCGGCAAATGACCCGGGCGACTATGCCAACGACTATTTCTTCTCGCCGCAGGCGATCCCAATCATCACCAACCACACACCGGTGCGCCGCGCGCTATCCCGCTCGGAACTGATCGATGGGTTCGAAGGCGCCTACCTGCACGGCGAGGAACCAGAGGGTGCGCGCGGGCCGATGTCATCGCGGTCGCTGCAGGACCTGACGCTTTATGTCTCGACGCTGTGGCAGAACGATGAGGTGTTGCGTCGGATCGGCTTGCACCGATGGCTGAGCTATCGACGTCAGACAGCGCTGCTTGGGGCAACGGCAGAGCGCCCGGTCAGCGAGGGTGCGTTCGTGTCCTATCTGTACCCGCAGGACGAACTGCTGGCGGGAATGCAATTCCCACCACCACATGGCCCTGGCAGTGGATTGGGCAGCATCCGGGATGCGGCACTCGCCGATCCCGGCGGTGCGCGCGCCATGGCGGAGCCGTTCGCGCAACGCTTTCCCGAGCTGACGCGCCACATTGTCGCTGGGGCGCAGGCCTTCGCCGGCAATTGCCAGCGCTGTCACGCCGACAACGCCGGCGCCTGGACCAACGAAGACATGATGCCGATTTCGGCAGCCGGCGGCAGTGAACCGGTCGGACGCTTCTTCTCCGCTACGAAATGGCAGCGCAGCGTGCAGTCGATCCGAACCGCAATACTGCAGAACCTCTTCTGGGTGCAGCAGCGCGGACTGCTGAGCGACGGCCACATCGTGGGGAGTGCCCCAGACAATATGGATGGGCTCGAAATCCTAGTGGACCCGGCTCGATGCCAGGCGCCGATCAAGCCGGACGGCAGCGTCGATCTCGAACATGCATCGGCGCTGTACCGGCGGCTCTATACGATCAGTCAGGGGACCGATCACAGCTTCAGAATTCCAGGCGCGGGGATGCGCTTCGAATACACGACGCGCTTTGGCGGTCCACCAAGCGTGCTGCGGCAGGTCGCATCACCCAAGGCGGATCGGCTGGTTACCGAAAACGAGGCCCGCTTCGTCGAGCGCCACGCTTACTTCACCAGGCTCGACGACGGTTATTATTACTGGGACTATCAGAAGATGCGGCGTACGTATGGAGAGCTGGAGTTCGGCCTCAATCCGAATGACTCTGCGCAACGCACCCGCATCGGTGGGTTGCCAGCCACCCCGCATCCATGGTGCCTGCCCGAGGGCAGCTCTCGCCAGGCGATCGACGATCTGGTGACGTTTCTGCTGACGCTATGATCGCCTGGAGAACTTCTGTTCCATGGCTCGTCGATAGCAATACACTTCGTCCGCCTCGTCCATCCGCACGTCGGCCCATGTGACAGAGTGCCCCGTCGGCACATCGCGGATCAGTGGGACGCGGTTCGCCAGGCCAATCGGCAGACCGCCGATCTCGGTGCTGAGATTGGCCGGCATAAGTTTGCCCCAGACACAGGCGCCACCTTCGCCATCCAATATTTCGCCCGCTCGCAGGTCGCGTTTGGCCGTCGCCACGACATCACCGCGGAATGCAGTGGGAACTCCTGTCGCCTCGCCGCGCAAGGCGGCTGACAAAATCGAAATATTCAATTCCAGCCCAATTAGATGGATTGGTCGAAAGAGAGCAGTGACGCGACCCGACGCGTCGGTTGCCACGCCATATTCCTTGAAGCAGCGCGCCGCATAGTCGCTCGGCGCGGCAAAGACGACATAGACGCCCCATCGTAGGTCGTTCGTCACGTCGCCACCATCGCGGCGTAGGCTGGTCACCACCTCGACCTGGCCGCCGAGTTGGCTCAACCCATCAGCCAATTCATGCGTGCCGAGTGCAGGGAAGCCAAGCCCGTCTGATGGCACAGCGAGCCCTGTGGCATTGGCCACTGCGGCCATCTCGATGCCGGACTTCGTTCCGTCCAGAAACGAGTTGAACATCTGTGGGTTCATCCCACCAAGCCGCGCTTGCACCTCGGTTAGTCCGTAGTAGCCCCAAACGGTTGCCGGCGTGGATGCATGATACTCCGGAAGGTACTTGGTGCCTTTGCCCGCGGCGAGAACGTGGAAGCCGCACGCGCGTGCCCAGTCCACCAATTCGCAGATCAACGCCGGCTGGTCGCCGTAGGCCAGCGAGTAAACCACACCGGCACGCGCGGCCGCGTCCGCTAGTGCGACACCAGCCAGTACATCAGCTTCCACATTGACCATGACAACGTGCTTGCCTTCGGCGATGGCATGGCGAGCGTGGCTGATGCCAGCGGGTGCGTGGCCGGTCGCCTCCACCACCACCTCGATTTCCGGCGACGCCAGCATCGCGCGTGCGTCGTCGGTGAAGCGCGTCGCTGCGATCAGTTCATCGTTCCAGCCGACGTTCCGACAGGCCTGTCGTGCCCGATCAGGGGAAAGATCGGCGATCGCGGCGACCTCGATGCCTTGCGTCGACGGTATTTGTGCCAGGAACATCGAGCCGAACTTGCCGGCGCCGATCAACCCGACACGCACGGGCCGTCCTGCTTCCAGCCGCTGGCCCAACAGGCGATGCAGATTCATCCCGACCGTCCCTTTTCCCGCGCGCCATTTCGTGGCCCATTGCTACGCCAGGGCAGGGAGTTTGGCGATGGCGGATGACCCGGTGGTGGAATGGCGGAAGCTGCGTGCGGATCAGTTGCGCGACAGAGCTCGCAACAATGCGATCGTGATCCAGCCAATTGCGTCTCTGGAACAGCATGGGCCGCATTTGCCGGTCGAAGTTGACTCCATGCTGGGCGAAACGGTCGCGATCCGGGCGGCGCGCAAGATGGCCGGACGCGACCAGTCCGCGCTGGTGCTGCCCGTGCTTTGGACCGGCCTCTCCGAGCATCACATGAGCTTCGGCGGGACGATCACGCTGGACTTCGGCGCCTTCGCGTCCTTGGTCGAAGGAGTGTGCCGGTCGGTGCTGCGGCACGGCTTCGCACGCATCGTGTTGCTGAACGCACATGGTGGGAACGAAAATGCGCTGCGTACCATCACGGATGAGCTGACGCCAAAGCTCGGGGTGCCGATTGTCCAGTTCACCTACTGGTACGCAGCTGCGGCGGCGATCGCGAAGATCCTCGATACGCAGGGCGCACTGATGCATGCATGCGAGGCGGAAACATCGATGATGCTGGCGGTGCGGCCGGAGCTTGTGGCCATGGACCGGGTCGGACTGGCAAAGTCCAACAGCACTCCGGACGTTGTCGATGTCGTTGGTGGTGGCGTGTATCGCTGGCGAACGATCGGCGCGCGTTCGTCATCCGGTGTAATCGGCAATCCCGAGGCTGCAAGCGCCGAGAAGGGCGAACGTCTGTTCGAGGCGATCACCACCGCGCTGGCCGACAAACTGTGCAATCCGGAGCTGTGGGAATTGCCATGGCAGGCCGAATGTCTGGCGTAGTGGAGAGGTTGTGATCTGATGGCGTCCGGCAAATGGCAGTTCTGGATCGATCGAGGCGGCACGTTCACAGACATCGTGGCACGCGACCCGGCCGGTGGACTCTCCACCCACAAGCTGCTCAGCGAAAATCCCGGGCGCTATCGCGATGCCGCCATTGCCGGCATCAAGACTGTGCTTGGTGTTCCGCTCGATCAGCCGATCCCATCCGGGACGGTCGATACGGTGAAGATGGGCACCACGGTTGCGACCAATGCGCTGCTCGAGCGCAAAGGGGAGCGCACGCTGCTGGTGGTGAACCTCGGCTTTGCCGATGTGCTGCGCATCGGTAACCAGGCGCGTCCACGTCTGTTCGATCTTGCCATCACGCTGCCGTCGATGCTGTACGAGGAGGTGGCGGAGATCGGTGGCCGTGTCGGTGTCGACGGCAGCGAGATCGAACCGCTTGATGAAGACGTTGCTCGTCAGACATTTGCTGCTGCTCGCGCCAAAGGCATTACCGCCTGTGCCATCGTGCTGATCCATGCCTGGAAGTACCCGGAGCACGAGAAACGTCTTGCGGAACTCGCACAAGAGGCAGGCCTGGCGCAGGTGTCGGCGAGCCATGTTGTCAGTCCGCTCCTGCGGCTCATTCCGCGCGGTGACACGACGGTGGTCGATGCGTATCTGTCGCCGATTCTGCGTCGCTATGTCGATCAGGTGGCGGCGGAACTTGCGGGTGTGCGGCTGTATTTCATGCAGTCCAACGGTGGGCTGGCTGATGCGGCGCGTTTCCAGGGTAAGGATGCGATTCTGTCAGGGCCGGCCGGTGGTATCGTCGGTGCAGCGCGTACCGCTGCGATGGCGGGGCTGGATCACATCATCGGCTTTGACATGGGCGGTACGTCCACCGATGTGGCGCTCTATGCCGGCGGCTTCGAGCGAGCGTTTGAAACGGCGGTGGCCGGTGTGCGCATGCGCGCGCCAATGATGGCGATCAATACGGTCGCCGCGGGCGGTGGCTCTATCCTGCATTTCGACGGCGCGCGTTTTCGGGTCGGGCCGGACTCGGCTGGCGCTGATCCGGGACCGGCCTGCTATCGCAATGGCGGTCCACTGACTGTCACGGATGCAAACGTTTGCGTGGGAAAGGTCCAGCCGCGCCACTTTCCGGCAATCTTCGGCCCGGAGGGAAATGCACCGCTGGACGCCGATGTCGTCACCACAAAGTTTGCGGCATTGGCGGAGGAGATTGCGCGAGCGACAGGGCAGCCAAGGACCCCGCATCAGGTCGCGGAGGGCTTCCTGCAGATCGCGGTGGCCAACATGGCAAATGCGATCAAGCAGGTCTCGGTGCAGAAGGGGCACGACGCGACGCGCTTCGCGCTGCAGTGCTTTGGCGGTGCCGGTGGACAGCACGCCTGTCTGGTTGCCGATGCATTGGGCATGGAGACGGTATTCATCCATCCGTTTGCCGGCGTGCTCTCTGCTTATGGCATGGGCCTAGCCGATCAGACGGTCATGCGCGAGCAGGCGATCGAAATTCAGCTCCAGTCGCAGGCAATGCCGGAACTGCGGGATCTCGCCGACCGGCTGGCGAAGGAGGCCTCAGAGGCACTCGCGGCGCAAGGGGCAGATCCTGCATCCATCACCGTGCAGCGGAATTTGCATCTGCGCTATGCCGGTACCGAGGCAGCGCTGATCGTATCCCTGAGTCAAGAGAGCGAGATCGTCGCCGATTTCACTGCAGCGCATCGATCGCGCTTCGGCTTCGCCACGCCGGATCGGCCGCTCGTGGTCGAGGCGGTTGCAGTGGAGGCGATCGCACCTGGCGAGCCGGTGCAAGAATCCACGCTGTCTGCGCGAGACAGCGGTACACCGCGCATCATCGACACGATCCAAATGTTCACCGGAGACAAAGATCATGCCGCACCAGTGTTCGACCGTACGGACCTGCTTGCAGGGGACCGCATCGCGGGACCCGCGCTGATCCGTGAAGCCAATGCCACAACGGTGATCGAACCGGGCTGGACAGCGGAGATCACCGCGCTCGATCACATGACCTTGCGACGTACCGAACGCCTATCGACGCGCGTTGCTGCGGATAGCGAACGGCCCGATCCGGTCTTGCTCGAGCTGTTCAACAACCTGTTCATGAACGTGGCCGAGCAGACCGGGGCGGTGCTGCAGAACACGTCGATGAGCGTCAACATCAAGGAGCGTCTCGACTTCTCCTGCGCGATTTTCGACGCCCAGGGATTCTTGGTTGCCAACGCGCCCCATGTGCCGGTGCATCTGGGTGCGATGGGCGAAAGTGTGCGTACTGTGCTGAACAATCGCAGTGACACGCTGAAGCCGGGTGACGTGGTGGCACTGAATAATCCGTTCAACGGTGGCACGCATCTGCCGGATGTCACCGTCATCACGCCCGTGTTCGACGAGAACGGCCGCGAGATCATGTTCTTCGTCGGCAGCCGCGGCCATCATGCTGACATCGGCGGCATCACGCCTGGATCCACGCCGCCGGTGTCGCGGACGCTGGAAGAGGAAGGCGTGGTGATCGACGACTTCCTGTTGGTGGACGGCGGTCACTTCCGCGAGGCTGAGTTGCGCGCGCTGTTGCTTGGGGCGAAGTATCCGGCGCGCAGTCCCGACGTAAATATCGCCGATATCAAGGCTCAGGTTGCTGCGAACGAGAAAGGCGTTCAGGAGCTGCAGCGCGTGGTGGCACTGTACGGTTGGGAGACCGTCAGCGCATATATGCGCCATGTCATGGACAACGCCGAGGAGTCTGTGCGTCGGGTGATCGACCGGATCGGCAGCGGGTCGTTTGAATATATTATGGATAGCGGGCTGCCGCTGCATGTCGCGGTCAGCGTGGACCGTGCAGCGCGAAGCGCCGTCGTGGATTTCACTGGCACAGGGCAACAGAGCAAGGGCAATTTCAACTCGCCGCCGGCGGTGACGCGCGCGGCGGTGCTCTACGTGTTCAGAACCCTGGTCGCCGATGACATTCCGCTGAACGATGGTTGCCTGAAGCCGCTGCAACTGATCATCCCCCCAGGGACGTTCCTTTCTCCCAAGCCGGGCGCTGCAGTGGTGGCAGGCAATACCGAAGTGTCTCAGGCGACCTGCAACGCACTGTTCGGTGCACTGAAGCCGATTGCCTGCTCGCAGGCGACGATGAACAATTTCCTGTTCGGCGACGCGACCAGGCAGTACTACGAGACAATCTGCGGCGGCACCGGAGCCGGCCCGGGATTCAGCGGCACCTCGGCGATTCATTCGCATATGACCAACACGCGAATGACCGATCCAGAGGTGCTTGAACTGCGCTACCCGGTAAGGTTGGAGCGGTTTGCGATCCGTCGCGGTTCGGGCGGAAATGGCAGGTGGCGCGGCGGGGATGGAGCAATCCGTTGCATCCGCTTTCTTGAACCGATGACCGCTGTCATTGTCGCTTCTCGGCGTGAAGTGGCGCCTTTTGGCCTGGAAGGAGGCGAGCAGGGTTTGGTGGGTCGACAGTGGGTGGAGCGCGCTGATGGCCGGCGTGAGAATCTGACCGGAACCGACAGTGCGGAGCTGGCGGCGGGCGATGTGTTCGTGATCGAGACGCCGGGTGGCGGTGGTTACGGCAACCGTCCCGAACTCGCCTGACCGTGGTCAGCGCAAACCCGTCATCTTGTCCCACTCGCGAACGTACTGGGTGTGGGTCTTCAGAAAGCTATCCCAGTCGGTCGGTGCCAGGACCTTGAACTCAGTGATCGGAATGCCACCCGATGGCGGTGGCACGTCAGTGCGCGGCGAATAGAGGGCGGTTGCTTCGACCAGCGCCTTCTGACCCGGCACGCCGAGGATCCAGTCCATGAAGAGGCGCGCGGCTTGCGGGTGTGGCGAGTTCTCCAGGACCCCATAGACGCCAGGGGTCGCCGTCAGGCCTTCCGGTGCATTGACGAAGGCAATCGGCGCCCCCTTAGCCTTGAACTGCAGATAGCCGGAATACTGCGCGGTCGAGATCACCTTGTCCTGGCCGTTCACCGTACGATCGAACTGCTGGACGTAGGAATCAAAGGCGCGTGGATTGAGTTCGGCGAATTTCTTCCAATAATCCTCGCCGTAGATCTGGCGGATTTCGTACCAGGTGACGTGCTGCAATCCGGAATTGGACACCTTGACGTTGATCACGTCCTTCCACTTCGGATCGAGCAGGTCCTTCCAGCTCTTCGGCGCCTGATCAGCCGGCACGAGATTCGGATTGTAGGCAATGCCCGCGACGATGATCACTCCCCAGGTCCACAACCCTTCGGGATTGCTCTTGTATTCTGGCTTGTAGGCGGCCAGCTCCGGCGAGGCGTATGGCACGTAGCCTTTGCGTTTCTGGAAATCGAGCACGAAGCTCATGTCGGTGATCTGCATCACATCAGCGAGGTACTGCTTCGCCTGACGCTCGGCATTCACCTTGGCGTAGAGCGCGCCGGCCTGCAGGCGCACATAGTTGGTGGCGATCTTGGGAAACATCTTGTGGAACTCCCCAAGATACTGCGCCATGTTGGTTTCAGGGTCGGTACTGTAGAGAATGAACTGGCCTTCCTTCTCCGCCGCATCCACATCGGCGCACGTCTTGAACCCGTTCATCTGCTTTGGGTTATCGCAGGCGGCCGCCCAGGCAGAGGACGCAAGCAGCATGGCGGACGTGGCCGCGGATACCGAACGCAACCAGTTCATTGTTTCCTCCAGGTTCCTTGAGAGTGACTAGTCGTGCAGGATTGCCACCGCGCGCGTCCAGCCGGCGGAGGCGCGGTGCACCTTTACCGGAAAACACACCACCTCGAATCCATCGGCCGGCAGCATTTCCAGATTGTGCAGCTTCTCGAGGTGCGAATAGCCGATTTCGCGGCCGGCGCGATGTCCTTCCCAGATAAGTCCCGCGTTACCGGTTTCGGTCACTCGGCGCCGCGTGTGCGAGAAAGGCGCGTCCCAGCTCCAACCGTCGGTTCCTACCAGTCGCACGCCTTGTTCTAAAAGCCACAGGGTCGCCGCCTTGCCCATGCCGCAGCCGGAATCGACATAGTCGTCCTGTCCGTATTTGGCTCCGGCCGAGGTGTTCACCACCACGATCTCCAGCGGTTTCAGCGTGTGGCCGATGCGCTTAAGTTCTGCTTCCACGTCGTCCGGCGAAGCAACATGGCCATCCGGCAGGTGGCGGAAGTCGAGCTTCACACCCGGCTGGAAACACCATTCCAGCGGCACTTCGTCGATCCGCCAGGACGGCTCGCCGCCTGCCTTGAAGCGATGGTTCATGGTGGAGAAATAGTGGTACGGCGCATCGAGATGCGTGCCGTTGTGCGTACTGATGGCGACGCGCTCCACTGCTGCATATTCGCCGTCGGGCAATTGATCGACACGGATGCCCATGTACTCAGCCATTGCCGGCGCGGTCGCGTGGTGATCGAGGTACTCGATCTGCGGCAGCATGTGCGGCGGATCGCTCTTGATGCCTGCCATCAGCGGGGAGGAGATGTCGATCAAACGACGTGGCATTTCAGACGCTCCTACGTCGTCATTGATGGGATTTGCCGCTGGCGATGGCCGACACGGTGGCCGGCCATCACGCATGGGGTCGGCATTACTCGGCGGCCTTCATCAGCTTGGAGGGATCGGCACCGACGCGGCCGGTATCGCCGGCCTCGGCATGCGCAAGGCGGAAGTCGTAGCGCACGGCCTTCAGCCCGGGGATCGGCGAGTCCGGATCCTGCTTCGCGTCCACAACCAGCGAACCGGACACGCCGAACACTGTGTCGGAATCGATGTGGTCGTCGTCGGCGAAATACAGAGCCGTGACCAGCTCACGATAGCCGTCGCCGCCGATCAGGAAGTGGATGTGCGATGGCCGGAAGCCATGGCGATTCTGCCGGCGCACCATCTCACCGACCGGGCCATCCATCGGAATGGAGTAGCCCAGCGGTCGCACAGTGCGGAAGTGATACCGACCCTCAGTGTCAGCACGGAAATTCGCGCGCAGGTCCATCACTTCAGCTGCATTCTCCGCTTGCAGATCGTAGAGGCCATGCTCGCTTGTCTGCCACACTTGCACGAGCGCATTCGGTATTGGCGCGCCTTCATTGTTGGTAATGCGGCCATAGAGCACGATCTCCGGCACCGACGGCGAGGCTGCGATGCTGGCGCCGAGGGGCAGGTCGGGCGCGCCTTCACGATAGAATGGACCAAGCAGGCTGCTCTGCGTGCCGAGTTCGCGCGCCTTCTTGTCGTGCATCGCGTTGACCAACGCGCTGACACCCAGCACATCGGCCAACAGGATGAATTCCTGGCGGAAGGGCGTGCAGGCCTGGCCGACCGCGGTCAAGAACTGGATGCCGGTCAGCCATTCGGCAGGCGTCAGCCGCACCTCACGGGCAAAGGCGTGCAGGTGGCGTACGGCGGCGTCCATGATCTCCTTCATTCGCGGATCGGGCGTGTTCGCCATCTGGGCGAGAGCGGCTTCGGTGACGGTGATTTCGTCAAGGTCCTGCATGGGGCGCTCCTAGGCTCAGTTGGTGCAGCATACCGCATCACCTCTGGCGTGCCACTCCGGCGCCCCATAGGATGCGGCCAAGCAACCAATCGGGAGGTATCGTTCGATGCTGAGCAGGCGCCTTGCCCTCGCTGCCGCTGCGGCCCTTGTGTGGATCGCGCCGGTGCGGGCCGAGAACCCAGTCACCATCGGCTTCGGCATGG
>JBKPOG010000140.1:0-8671 GCA_046732975.1 Pseudomonadota bacterium | reverse complement strand
CGGTCACGGTCGGAGAACCCTCGTGGGTACTATCAGCCGGAACTATCCGATGCTGGCCACTAGACCGAGGAAGCTCCACGACGCATTACCGGTCCGGCGATAACCAACTCGCGCATCAGAGCATGATCAGCCGTCGTTTTTCATGATCGTGCCTCCTGCTCTGCCCAACAGCGGCCATGCTGAACAGCTTGGAAAACAAGCAAGAAGTTGTCGTGCCTACTACTTGACATGGCGAACATGAGAGTACCTCCCCCGCTGTCGGCTCCGGAACAGGGCGCGTCGCCGGGACCAGCACCTCGGGGCCACCCGGCTTGCTGATCTCGATCACGGTCTGGGTCGCTGGAATGTTGGCGAGCATCACCGGTCCTCCGCGTTGATGTAGCGAGGGGTATCGCAAAACTCACAGGCTCGCGCCAGAACCGCATCGATGATACTGTTCCGCGATGGCGGCCATGGTTCCGCTGATAGAATACCCGTCTGAGACGGCGCTCCCGGTCGAGGCCTATCGGCTCTTGTATGCTGGGGCGCTCGCTCTGTGCGGGTTCATCGGCTTCAGCGTGCTGAAGATCCCCGGGGGTTGGTCGAACCCGTTATATATCGCGCCATTGTTCGTGTGCGTCGTGCTGAGCTACGGGATGTTCTTCTACGTCTGGGCCTGGTTCGGCGTCCTGATCGCAGCGGCGTGTCTTGCGGGACCTTACCTACTCGCTGAAATAACCAGCTGCATGTTGCCGATCCGCATCCGCTCCATCCTGGTGTTCGTCGCGTTCGCCGCCAGCGTTGTTTGCGCCGACATGGCGGTGCACATGGGCGAGCTCGGCTGATGCCTTACTACACCAAGGTGCTGCAGCCCGATGAAAATGTGCGGGTGATCGGCAGGCTGCACTGGTCTGTGTATGTCCGTGGCCTGATCGTGATCGTGCTGGCCTGCGGGATTGCAGGACTGGCGTTGTCCGACCGGCTGCCCAATCCCGATTGGCAGCGCTACGCGGGCATCGCTGCGGGTGTGATCGGCGCGTTCGGACTGCTGCTCCTGCTGGCTGCCTGGATCCGACGGCGCGCGACAGAGATCGTCGTGACCGATCGGCGCGTTATCTTCAAGCGCGGTCTGCTGACGCGGCACACTGTGGAGATGAATGTCAGCAAGATCGAGACCGTGGATGTCGAGCAGGGCATCGGCGGTCGTATCTGGAATTATGGAACGCTGATGATACGCGGCACCGGTGCCGGATTCGAACCACTGGAAGGCGTGGGCTCGCCTATTCTGATCCGCAATGCGATCGTCGCCGGCTGAGGCCGCTACCGCTCGCTGCACGTTACCTTCATTGCCTGACACACGCGCAAAATTCCTTCAACAATGCGCAGGGTGGCTGAGTCCTCGCCCGGCTTGGTTGCCGATGCCACGAGGATCTGCGAGAGCCTCGTGCCGAGATCGCTGACCGTGATCCCGGCGGAGCGCGCGCCATTGCTGAATTCGACCGTCCGATCTCTGGGGTCTTCCGCCACGATATGCAGCGATTGGTTCTTGCGGAGCATGTTGACGGTGGTCGTGTATACGCGGCTGGCATCGGCGTTGAGTATGACCGTCGCGACGTCGAATCCCGGCTGATCTTCCTTTGGCTTCTGGCTCAACTGCTTTACGCGGCCGACGACTCGGCCAGCGAGCAGACCCCATGGTGTGTTTGCCTCGCTGCACGGGATCAGTAGCGCATTGCTGGCGATAAGGCACCAAGTGATCAGCAGCAGCCGTTTGGCATGAGATACGACGCGCATCGAATGTCCCTGAGGTTGCGAATCGCGGGCTGGCTCCGCAACGTTCGCACTGCACAACGACAATATCAGGCGTTCACCACGGTCAAGGGCCACCGCACATTGAGCCAACTCGCGTGAGCAACTTCGCCCCGGATAGAGGTTACGGTATCTCGTAGATCGCGAGACTATCGCCGATCCCACGGAGCGTTTGGCGCTGAGAAACGGGCGATACACCCGCGCTTTGCAGCAGTAGGGTCGTGGCTTCGTAGTCCACCACTGGCCCGGTCGCATAGATCGCTTGAGAAGACGCCAGGTTCTGCACGCGTGAAGCGATGTTGACGGTCTGGCCAAAGTAGTCCTGGCGTTCGTTCAGCATAACCGCGAGGCAGGGGCCCTCGTGAATGCCGATCTTGAGCAGAAGATCATCACCCTTCCGCTCCTGATTAAGCCGACGCATGGCCTCGCGCATGCGCAACGATGCTGACACGGCGCGGTTCGGGGTTGGAAAAGTCGCCATCACGGCGTCGCCGATCGTCTTCACAACCGCACCCGCCTCGGCGCCGACGATCTCGGTAAGCAGCCGAAAATGCGCGCGAACAAGATCAAAGGCGACCAGGTCTCCCACTTGCTCATAGAGCGCCGTCGAACCCTTCAGGTCTGTGAACAGGAATGTCAGGCTGGTAATCTTGAGCCGCTGTTCAACGTTGAGCGTATCGGCGTGATAAATGTCGCGGAAGGTCTGATTGCTGAGCAGCCGCTTGGCGGTGACGAACGGCTTCCGACGAGAAAGCAGCTGGTCGAGTTTCGGTCCTGCGATCCAAACTCCTGGCAGCGCGCGCGTACTACCACGATTCTCAATGTTCAGCCGGATAGGCCCTGGGCGAAGCGTCGCAATCGCCGGTTGCGAGCCAGTTCGGTCGAGCAGAACCGAAAGGTTCTCACGTTCGCGCCGAGGCTCGCCCTTGACGTCGATGAATTGCGCGCAGTGAGTCACCGGATCGAAAACGATCGCCAGCCCCGCAGGCAGCGCCAAAGACAAGATGGCTTTGTCGCCGGGGGGCAGCTCCACCGTTTCGAGAGTCACTTCCTCCATCACCTGGGCGAAGACGTCCTCCGGTGGCAGATCTATGCCCGAACTCCAGAAGATCTGTCGGTAGTAGTCCAGAGGGGAAAGCGTGTCGGGATGATGGGCAGCTATTGCACGCAGCCTAGGGTTCACGGTGAACGTCACTTCGACCACTTCATCGAGCACCGGTTCGTAGCCCGCCGCACAGAAGGCGCAGCGGTATTCCGGTCGGATGATGGTTCTAAGAGTAGTGTTTGTGTCCAGTACGCCGCCACAGCTTGGGCAGAGAATGTTCCAGAGCAAATCGAAAAGCCCCAGCCGGGTCGCGTGCAACAGGCCAGCAATGGTGCGTTCTTCATCGAGGTTGGCCGAGCGTGCCAAATCGATCGCGTTGATGCGGCAGAGCGCATGGTCGGGCGCATGCCCAGCCAGTTGCTCGACCACATCGACCACATCCACGTCAGCGGCCTGTCGCAATGCCGCAAAGAGAGCCTGAGTTTCGCTCATGCGGCCAAAATATAGGGAGCGAAAGCCGCTCCTGAAAGGCGCCCACGTTTTGCAACGCCAGGTGCAGTCCGCCGGATTTCCGCCAAGCACCCACCCTGAATTCGACGTCAGACATGAGAATACGGATATGTCTGAACGGAAAGGCCTGCTGGTGCGCGCTATCGGTGTGAGGTGCTAGCCACTAGCGCGAGGCGGTGCCAGAGGCGCGCCAAAACAGTGAACAGGAACGCGGTGCTGATGCCGAACAGCAGCATCCCGTCGACTGCCTCCAGGGCGCCCATCATCTCCCAGTGTTGCTGCAGATTGAGGCCAGAGGCGCCTCAGGGCGATGAGGGACAGGCCCCACGCCCAGTTCGCACCCCATGCAACGTTCATCGCAACCCGTGATCAGCTGGGCGCCTTGTCGCGCTATTCGCCGATTCGAGCCAGTACCTGGCACCTACGCATTGACGACGTCAGAGCGACGAGACATCAACGATACGGTTGATGCATAGTACCGCTCTGGCAAACTGCCACCCGCCTTGGGAAAGGGAACGCAGACAATGGCAGGATCTCGGGCAGCATGGTGCACGGTGTCTCTGCTGCTGATGGTGGCGGCGTGCGCGGGTCCCATGGGTACCATCAACCCCGGTCCGGTTGCAGCGCCGCCCTCAACTGCGTTCGATGGGTCCTATCGAAGCTCGATCCGCATTACCGGAGGGTCAGCATCGGCGCAGGGCCAAGGGTGGTGTCAGACACCCGGCCAACCGATGATCACCGTGCGTGATGGCGAGTTTAGCTATGCCTTACCGCACCCTGGCGTACCCGGTGGACCAACGCCGGTCTTTCAGGCCGCCATGGCTCCTGATGGCTCGTTCTCCGGCCAGGGTGTCGGTGGTTCCCTGTCAGGCCGCGTGACCGGGTCGCATATCGAAGGCCGGATCGACGGACAGGGGTGCATCTACCAGTTCTCGGGCTATCGCGTCTGACGCGCCAGCTACTCTTGCATCGAGATGACGACCGCATCGCCGCCGAGGCTCAACATCAACCCAGTACGACGCGCCTTCAGGTGCATGATGACACCCGACCCATTTTCCAGCCACAGATCGCCACCGCTTTTCTCGCCGAGTGCAAAGCCATAGCCGGCCTGGCCGTAAGCGCCAGGAAACGCGGCCAAGTTCGGCAGCTTGTAGACTTCGCCGTAGGCGTCGATGGTCGACGCGCCAATCCCGCCCACTCCAAGGCCACCGACATTGAACCGATATTCGCGGCCACGATAAAATAGCGTGCCCGTGCCACCGCCGGCATTGCCAATGAATGCGGCCTGCACCTGGTTCATCTCCACCGTGCCATCAGGGGTCAGTCCAGCGACGCTTTCCGGCCCAACCTTTACCGATGTGGAGCACCCTGCAAAGACGGCCACGGCTGCAGCGATCAACAGGCGACGCTTGGAATGCACGTGTTTCTTACTCCTCGTTCGGGCTTCTTTGCAGCAATGCTGCCCAGCATCTGCATCAGAAGCGGAATCCAACGCCTAAGATCGGGCCGTAGGCGAGCAGGTCGAAGATACGCTTTCCATTACCGGCGGGACCTTTATCGTCCTCGTTACGCGAGCTCTTCAGGGCACGGAACCCGCCGGTAACGTCCATCCAGTCGGTCACTCCGTAGGCAACCAGAAGATCGACGCCCCAGCCCCATGAGCCGCCGGAAACGCCGAATCCCTGAGCCGCAGCATCGAGTGTCACACGCCACTGCGGTGCTGGATAGACCGCAAGCCGCCCGCCGAGCCACGGCTGGACGAAGCTGCTGTTTCCTTTGAGGCTCGGCGGTCCGCTGCTGATCGATGCATCCCAATGGAAAAAGGCGAAACCTGCTCGCGCATCGACCGTCAGCGGCATATCCGCGACGGCGCTGTTGACAAACTGATAACCGAATCCTGGCGCGACCCGGACCATCGATGCGCTCTCGGTGACGCCGACGGTGTTACCCAACGGGCCCGAAACAAATTTGTTACTGCTGGTGGCCTCGACCCAATCGAAGTCCAATTCTGCCGACCATGGGCCATAGCGCACCAGGGTGTAGCCCATGAGTGCCCCGTGCAGCGAGCTGGCGAGCTGCGCCGCCGTAGGGATGCCACTGCTGATGCTGCCGCTGATTCGCGAATTGGGCCCAAGGTCGAATTTGGTATTGGTCGCCGGCAGCCAAAGATACGGCGTAATTTCCACCTGCAGCTTGTAACTGCCATCCGCAGCATAACCATCATTCGCGGACAGCTGTGCCGATGCTGGGGCAGCCGCGAGGGCCAACGCCAAACTGCCGACCACCGAGGCAATGGTACGAACGAAACATGAATGGATACGAATTGCGCTCTTCACGAGTCTTTCCCGCCCCAGCATTATAGACTTGGTTTAATATGTGTTCGATCGGCAGGCTATGCAGATTTTCAGCTGCGAATCCGCATCGCTTGTGCCGGCTCTGCATAGCGACTGATCGGCATCGTAAGCCGGTGGTGTTCCGGCATGTGCAAACGGGCGACAGCGGCAGGAGGTGTGTTATGCGACCGAGGTCAACCAAGCTGATTGTCCTGTCCACGGCGGCCATGGTGCTGGCATTCGGAGCGCCGATAGCTTTCTCGCCGCCGGCAATGGCCCAGGCATCCGGAATGGCCGGCCTCGGCCAGTCCGACACGATCTCCTTGCGCGCCACCGTCAAGAGCGTCGACCTGAAAGCGCGGGTGGTGACGCTGGTGGGCCCGCTCGGCAACACACTGGCGCTGAAGGTCAGCGACGAAGTACGCAACCTCCCGCAGGTTCGGCCGGGGAACAAGGTGATCGTGCACTATCATGCGGCCGTCGCCTATGTGCTGGCGCCCAGAGGCACGAAGCTGCCGGACGACAGCCTGACCGCTGCTGGCGTCCGCGCGGCGCCGGGACAGCCTCCAGCCGGCGCGGTGGGAAGCAAGCTCGTGGTCACGGGCACTGTCGTCGGCGTCGATCCCGTGGCGCACACTCTTCAGTTGGTCAATCCCAGCGGCGGGATGGTGCGTACCGTGGACGTGGTCACGCCCGAGGGGCAGAAGAACATGAGCCTGGTAAAGGTCGGTGACACGATCACGGCGATCATCACCGAAGCGGTCGCCGTGGCAGTCGAACCAGCGACCTGAGCCGAAAGCGCGCGGCATTGTCGCGCCCCCCCTCTCTGCGCGTAAATGTCGCGAAGCGGCGCGAGAGGGGGATATGAAAGTTGGCATCCTGCAGTTCTTCGGCTGGCGTGACCGATCGGTGCCGTTGAACTCGGTTTACCAATCGGCGCTGGAACGCTTCGCCATCATGGACCGCACCGGCTACGACGCGGTCTGGCTGGCCGAGCATCATTTTTCCTCCTTCTCGGTGTGTCCAGCGGTGCACATGATGGGCACCATGGCGGCGGCGCGTACGACGCGGCTGCGCATCGGCATGGCCGTGTCGCTGGCGCCGTTCTACAACCCGCTGCGGCTGGCTGAGGAAGTGGCGCTGCTGGACGTTCTGTCGGGCGGTCGGGTCAACTGGGGCGCGGGGCGGGGCTTCGAACGCAGTGAGTTCGCCGCCTTCGGCATTCCCGGCGAGGAGAGCGCGCCGCGCTTCCACGAGACGGTGGATATCGTCCTGAAGGCGTGGACCAATCAGCGCCTGACCTACGAAGGTCGGTTCTATCGCTACGATGGCGTCGAGGTGCTGCCCAAGCCATTGCAGGCGCCGCATCCGCCGACCTGGATGGCGGCCTCGTCGACGCCGGCGCTCGAGTGGGCGGCGAGCCAGGGCCACTCGATCCTCATGGATCCGCACGCATCACGTGCCGACCTGGTACGCAAGCGCCGGCACTATGGAGCGAAGCTGATCGAGGCCGGGTTCAGCGATGCCGGGCGCATCATCCCGATGTCGCGGCTGATCGCGATCGACGAGACGGCGGAGAAAGCGCGTGCGGTGGCGAAGCGGGCGGCGGAGTGGATGGTCGCGTCGTATGTCGGCGCCAGGCATGACAACGTGCGCCAGGAGGTGCGGTCGTTCAGCGGCCGGGATCCGATTGAGTTCTATCTGGATGAGGTGATCATCCACGGCACCGCGGACAGCGTGGTTGACCAGATCCAGTCGTTCGCTGCCAAGATCGGCATGACCTATCTGATGGCGGCCCCGCTCAGTGGCCGCACGTTCCGGTTGTTGACCGATGCGGTGGTGCCTCGGATCGCGTCCTGACACGGATTGTTGGCTGAGCAGACCGATTGACCCATATCAAAGCTGGCGGGCGTGAAGGCTCCCTAATTTTCGCAGCAAGTGCGAATCGGGAGGGAGCAAATGGCCGAGGTCGATAGAGCGCTTTGCAATCCGGGGTTGCTCGGGCGCGTGCTGGATTGCGTTCGGGGTCATGTGGTGCCGGGCACTGATCTCGCGACGCTGACGCGCGAGGACCTGCGGCATATTGCTGGGGACCTCGCACTGGCCGAGTCGGCCCTGTTCTCGCTCTCGGTGGGGGCGCGCGACAACACCGTGCTGATGCAGCGCATGATGCGGGCGCGCGGCCTGGATCCTCAGGAGATGCGGCAGACGTTCAGCATGGTGCTGCGGGATGCGGAGCGCGTGTGTTCGCAATGTGGGAACACCAGGCGGTGCAAGCGTGAGCTCGACGCGGGGACCGCGGCGGCGCATAGCGATGCGTATTGTCCGAACGCGGCGACGTTCGATGATCTTGTGGAGTGCGCTGAGGTCCCGGCGTTGCCGTAGCGTTTACGCCAAGCCGCGGGCGCGCGCGATCAGTTGACGCTGCAAGCGGCCGCGGGCGCGGACCTCGAACATCGCCTTGTCGGGCTGGCGGATCGCGAGTTCCAAGGCGGCGGCATGACGCTGGCGCTGGAACGCATCCGACAGCGTCTCGAGCCAGTCGGCCGCCGGCTTCGGCGTGCCGAGGTCTGGCTCATGCTGCAGCACTTCAGACCATACAAAACTATCCGCATTCGCTTAGTTATCCGGGCCATCACGGCGGGTAACGATACGTTACGCCGTCAAACCTGAGGTCCGTCAATTCCGCGCGCGTTGCCAAGAACTCATTAGCCTCTGGATTAAGCCCGCGGAGGAATCGGTCAATCAACTCGTCCGCTTGTCTGGGGTCGAAAGGCCAATCGGGATCGAATAGCTCGATTGGCGGCGGTAGACCGTGACTCAGCTCAGGCTCGAACCAATCGGCGTCGTCTTCAGCCGGTGCAGGATAAAACGCCTCCAACCTTTCGAGACAGACTGCGAGCCATGGGTCAAAGGCATCGGATCTTGGCAGCACATGGCGCGCGAAGCATGCGGCCCAGGCCGGATTCATTGAAGAGTTGGGTCCGGCTTCCTC
>JBKPOG010000139.1:0-26656 GCA_046732975.1 Pseudomonadota bacterium | reverse complement strand
TCGTCCTCGTTGCCGGTGGCGATGGTGAAGGTCAGCGGATCGATCAGCAGATCGGACAGCGGCAGGCCATGGCGATTGCACGCGAAGTCCACCAGTCGACGCGCCACCTCCAGCTTGCTCTCGGCGGTCTTCGCCATACCGGTTTCGTCGATCGTCAGCGCAATCACCGCCGCACCGAACTGCTTCGCCAGCTTGAGACGATCAGCCGCGTGCTGCTCGCCATCCTCGAAATTGATCGAGTTGATGATCGGCTTGCCGCCATGCAGCTTCAGCGCCGCGGCGATCACCGGCGTTTCCGTGCTGTCGATCACCAGCGGCGCGTTCACGGATGAGGTGAAGCGGCGCACCACCTCAGTCATCTCTGCCATTTCGTCACGGCCAACGAATGCGGTGCAGACGTCGAGTGAGTTGGAACCTTCGCCCAACTGCTCACGACCCATCGACACGCAACCGTCCCAATCGTGGCGTTCCTGCAAATCACGCCACTTCTTCGAGCCATTAGCATTGCAGCGTTCGCCGATGGCGAAGAACGCGTTCTCCTGCCGCAGCGGCACGGACTGATAGAGACTCGCGACTGACGGTACCCAGACTGACTTGCGCTGGGCTGGGGTCGGGCGGTTGTCGCCGCGCCGGCGCAACATCGCATTGAGTGACGCGATGTGCTGCACGTTGGTGCCGCAGCAGCCACCGATCAGGTTCACCCCGTCCTGCTCGACAAAGCGCTCGAGCCATGTCGTCAGATCGGCAGGCGTCAGCGGAAAGTGCGTCTGGCCATCGACAAGTTCCGGTAGTCCGGCATTCGGCTGCACCGACAACAGGCCCGACCAACTGCCTGACAGCCAGCGGATATGCTCCGCCATTTCCTGCGGTCCGGTGGCACAGTTCAGCCCCATCAGCGGTACATCGAGGGCATTGACGACCGCCGCGGCGCTGGCGATGTCGGGGCCCACCAGCAGTGTGCCGGTGGTCTCCACTGTAACCTGCACGAAGATCGGGATGTCGCCGCTGGCCTCAGCGCGCGCGATCTTGGCGCCATTGACGGCGGCCTTGATCTGCAGCGGGTCCTGGCAGGTCTCGATTAGGATCGCATCGACGCCGCCGGCGATCAGGCCATGGCACTGTTCAGTCAGCGCCGCCTCCAACCGGTCGTAGGCGATGTTGCCAAGAGTTGGCAGCTTGGTGCCAGGGCCGACGCTGCCAAGTACCCAGCGATGGCGGCCGTCACTAAACTGATCCGCGGCTTCGCGCGCCAGTTCGGCGCCGCGTCTATTGACTTCAAAGGCTCGATCCGCAATGCCGAATTCGCCCAGCGTGATCGGCGAGCCGCCGAACGTGTCGGTCTCCACCATGTCGGCGCCGGCCTCGAAGTAGCCGCGGTGCAGTTCGCGCACCAGGTCAGGCCGCGTCAGGCAAAGAATGTCGGTGCAGTTTTCCTTGCCGAGAAAGTCACGCTCAATGTCCAGCGGCATGCCGAGGATACGTGTGCCGATGGCACCGTCGCACAGCAGCACCCTTTCACGCAGCACATCGAGCAGGTGAGGTCGAGCCATGTTAATTCCTCGATGCAGCTGAAAGTCTGTGATCAGCGATATAGGCATCCAATCGGGCAATGTGCTTGGCGATTTCTGCCGATGGCAGGAAGCATGCCTTCAGGCTGTTGCGTGCGAGTTTGATAAGCTGGTCATCGGAGAGCGCCAGAGCATCGCGACACTGGATGAAGTTGTCGTTGACATAACCGCCGAAATACGCCGGATCGTCCGAGTTCATCGTGACGTTCAGCCCGGCCTCCAACATCGCGCGCAGTGGATGCGCTGCCAGCGACGGCACCACGTTGAGCCGCAGGTTGGAAAGCGGACAGACAGTGAGCGGCATCTGGCGTTCCGCGAGTTCGCGCACCAATGCCGCATCGTCCATGCAGGCAACACCGTGATCGATACGGTCTACCTGCAGCAGGTCAATCGCTTCGCGCACATACGAAGCAGGCCCTTCTTCGCCAGCATGCACGGTAATGCGGAAGCCGCGCTCGCGGCAGGTACGGAAGTAGCGCTCGAAGCGCGATGGTGGATTGCCGACTTCCGCGCCTCCAAGGCCGAAGCCAGCGATCTGCTCAGCCCATGGCATGACTGAATCAAGTAGCTGCAACGCCTCAGCTTCGCTGCGATGGCGCTGTGCGCTGACCAGCAAACCGGCGCTGATGCTATCCTCTCGGGTCGCGTCGCGCATGGCGGTCAGCACGCCATCCATCACCGCGTCGATCGCCATGCCGCGCTCAGTGAAGCTCTGCGGACCAAGGAACAGCTCGGCACGAACCACTGCGTCGGCATGCGCACGGCGCAGATAGGAGCGGGTAATGTCGTAGAAGTCGCGCTCCTGCATCAGCACGCGACATCCCTCGTAATATAGATCGAGGAAGGCTTGCAGGTTGCGGAAGCGATATGCGCCGCGCAGTGCCTCCGGGGTTTCCCAGCGCGGACGCAGGCCATTGCGGGCAGCGAGCTGCAGCAACAACTCGGCTTCGATGCTGCCTTCCAGGTGCATGTGCAACTCGGCCTTCGGCATGCAGCGGATGAATGCGTCAGCGTCGGGCATTTCACACGACCAGTTCACGTGGCGGGGCCACCGGCGCCTGAGCAGTCATCGCCGGCCAGAGTTCGACACTCAGAGGTCCATCGATCATTACCGGGGCGGCAGGCTGCATGCCGATGCCGGCTAAGAGCCGGTGCATGGCCTCATCGCTGAACCCGGGCCAGCGATGCGCCAGCCTGGTTAACAGATCGTCGCGCCCATGCTGTGCGAGGTCGATGACGATCAGGCGCCCGGCTGGCCGCAGCACGCGCCCGACCTCGGCCAGCACGCCGGACGGATCCTCGGCGTAGTGCAGCACCATCTGCAAGACGGCCAGCTCGAACGACGCATCCGGAAACGGCAGACGGTACATGTCCGCCAGCCGCACGGAACAGTGGCCCAACCCAGGCCGTGCCAAGCGCGCCCGGGCCAGCGCCAGCATCGCCTTGGAGGCATCGATTCCAACTCCTTGGCTGATGCGCGGCGCCAGCAGCTCCAGCACGCGTCCAGTGCCCGTGCCAATGTCCAGCAGCCGACCGGCGTCCTGCTGCGGCACCAATTCGAGCAGCGCCTCCTCGACTGCCGCGGCCGGCAGATCAAGCGCCCGCATCTCGTCCCAGTCGGCACCCTGTCGCCGGAAGCTTTCGGAAGCCCCGCGGGCCCGCTCGGCCAGCACGCGCGCCGCCTGTCGACGGTCGGCATCAAGCACCGGATCGCCGTCCGGCAGCCGGGCCACGAGGTCGCGCGCCAGCGACCCTGGCTCGCCATGCGGCAGGGCAAACCAGACATTGGCGCCTTCCCGGACCCGTTCGAGCAGCCCGCAGTCGCACAGCAGCTTAAGATGGCGGGACAGGCGAGGCTGCGACTGGCCAAGGATCTCGGTGAACTCCGAGACGCAATAGGCACCCCGTGCGGACAACGCCAGCAACCGAAGGCGCGTTGGCTCGGCGGCGGCGCGCAGACTCGCCAGCAGTGCTTCCATCAGTGTGCAAATGACATAAACATATCCTTATGTCCAGTTGCTAACATCACGTCTGCGCGGGCAAGCTGCAACTTGGCTCACGGCTGACACCAAGTTCGGCGGCATGCGTGTCCTCGTCATCTATTGCCACCCCGTGGCGGAAAGCTTCGCCTCAGCGGCGCATCGGACGGTGCTGGAGGCGCTGGCCGAAGCTGGCCATGAGGTCACTGACGTCGATCTCTATGCGGAACACTTCGATCCGGTGATGAGCCGACAAGAGCGGCTGGACTACCTCAACACCGAACGCAACGAGCGGCTGGTCCAGCGTTACGACGACCAGCTCGCCGCCGCCGAGGCGCTGGTGCTGGTCTATCCCTCCTGGTGGTACGGCATGCCGGCGATGCTGAAGGGCTACTTCGATCGCGTCTGGCTACCGGGCGTCGCGTTCGATGTGACGCCGGACGGCACGGTCAAGACCGACCGGCTGAAGCGACTGCGGCAAATTCTGGTTGTCACCACCTACGGTGGATCATGGTGGATGGTGCGGGTGGCACTCGGCGATCCGGCGCGCAAGCTGATCAGCCGGGCCGTCCGAGCTCTCTGTGCGCGCGACTGCCGCGTAACTTGGCGCGTGCACTATAACATGGACCGCGCCAGGCCGGAGGAATTACGACGATTCCTGCAGCGTGTCCGACGAACTGTACTTGAATCGCGAACCGCGTAGCGGCTATGCGTCAAGCCCCGCGTGTACCGCACATCCGGCCAGGAAGCCGGCCAGAGTGCGGTGGAAGTCCGGTTCATCCAACAGGAATGCGTCGTGGCCCTTGTCGGAGGGGACCTCCACGAACGACACGTTGGCGCCGGCCCGGTTCAGCGCACGTGCGACAGCGCGACTCTCGGCGGTCGGAAACAGCCAGTCGGAGGTGAACGACACCAGCAGGAAGCGCGTCCTGGTGCCTCGGAACGCATTTGCCACATCACCATCGAACTCGACGGCGAGGTCGAAATAGTCCATTGCGCGGGTGATCGTCAGATACGAATTTGCATCGAAGCGCTGCACGAAGGTAGAGCCCTGGTGGCGCAGATAGCTCTCAACCTCGAACATCTCGCCGAACAGGCCGATCGCCTCGGACGGATCCTTTGGCGCGTTCTGCAGACGGCGGCCGAACTTGCGCGTCATCGCCTCCTCGGAGAGATAGGTGATGTGTGCGCACATACGCGCCACGGCGAGGCCTCGGGCCGGCACTCGACCGCTCGCCCAGTAGCGACCGCCGTCCCAATCGGGGTCGGCGAATATCGCCTGGCGGCCCACTTCGTGGAAGGCAATGTTCTGCGCCGAATGATACGCTGCGCAGGCGATCGGCAGAGCCGCGAACACTGCATCGGGATAGCTCGCAACCCATTGCAGCACCTGCATGCCGCCCATCGACCCGCCCATGACCGCGAACAGTCGCGCGATCCCCAGGTGGTCGATCAGCATCTTCTGCGCGCGGACCATGTCGCCGATGGTCACCGGCGGAAAGTCGGTACCCCACGGGCCCATACCGTCATCGCGCAGGCTGCGTGGCCCCGAAGACCCCATGCAGCCACCCAGCACATTGGCGCAGATAACGAAGTAACGGTCGGTGTCCACCGGCAGACCTGGGCCGACCACCACGTCCCACCAGCCGTCCTTCCCGGTGAGCGGATGGCGCTCGGCGACATACTGGTCGCCGGTGAGCGCATGGCAAACCAAAATGGCATTGGACCGTGCCGAGTTGAGCGTGCCGTAGGTGCGGTAGGCCACGGTCATCGGCCGCAGCCGCGCGCCGCAGTCGAGCGCCATTCCGTCCTCGAATGTGACGGTTGGGCTGTGCTCCGTGGCGGCGAGTGCTGTGGCCGTGTCCATCCCGCATTTGCATAGGCCGGGCGGGGGTTGGTCGCAACGGTCCGCTTGCTGTTTGCACGTCAGCCCGCTTCGGCTATCAGTGCCGGCCTTGCTTCGGCCGGTATGATGTCCAGTCCAGTTCCACTCGATACTTCTCCGGCTCCGGCCGCCTCGGCGGAAGAGCCGTCACCGCCCGATGGCTGGCGAGGCGATCTCACCGCGCTGCGCAGCGAACTCGACCGCATCGACGATGGCCTGCACGAATTGCTGATGCAGCGCGCTCGTGTGGTCGAGCAGGTGGCGAAGTCCGGCAAGCGCAGCGCATACCGACCGGGACGCGAGGCATCGATCCTCCGACGCCTATTGCACCGGCACAAAGGAGCGCTGCCGCCGCAGACGATTGTGCGATTGTGGCGCGAATTGTTGGCCGGCACGACCGCGATGCAGGGGCCATTCGCGGTTTCGGTTTACGAGCCGGACGGTGACACGGCGTTCACCCAGGCGGCGCGCGAACACTTCGGCGCATTGACGCCCCTGCATGCCTTTAGCCGTTCCTCGCAGGCGATGGCGGAGGTGAGCCGGGGTTTATCGGCCGTGGGAGTGCTGCCGTTGCCGTCGGAGACCAATGGCGTGCGCGACGACTGGTGGATCGCCATGTTGCAGCAAGAGCAGCCGCGCCTGCATATCGTCGCCCGGCTGCCGTTCTGGGCTCCGAGACCCGATGGTGCCCCCGAAGTGCAGGCCCTGGTGATCGCGGGGACCGAGCCCGATCCGTCAGGGCTGGACCGATCCCTGCTGGGGCTCCAGCTCGATTCGCCTCTCAGCCGGGGGCGAGTGACGACGATGCTGGCAGCGGCTGGCCTCGCCGCCGAAACCGTGATTCTGAGCCGCGACAGTGCCGGCCATTCGTTGGTCGAGATCGCCGGTTTCCTCACCGAAGATGACCCGCGCCTGGCCCGGCTCAATGCGGCGCTGCGGCGGCCGGTGGTGCTGGGTGCATACGCGATACCGGAGACCGGAGCTGCCGCATGACCACACCTCGCCCACGGCCCGAAGTGCTGGAGATTTCACCATACGTCGGCGGCGAGTCGACCGTGCCGGGCGTCAACCGGGTATTGAAGCTGTCATCCAACGAGGGCGCGTTCGGGGTGCCGCCTGGCGCGCAGGAAGCGTACCGCCGCATGGCGGAGGAACTGCACAGATATCCCGATGGAGACGCTGCGGAACTGCGGCGGGCGATCGGCGCGCGGTTCAAGCTCGACCCCGCGCGGATCGTCTGTGGCTGCGGCTCCGATGACCTGATCTATCAGCTCTGCCTTGCCTATGGCGGGCATGGCCGCGACGTCGTCATGAGCGCGCACGGCTTCGCCATCTACCACATTGCCGGCACTTACGCGGGCAGCCGCGTGATCAAGACGCCTGAGCGCGATCTGACCGCAGATGTCGACGCCCTGCTGGCGGCAGTATCGCCCTCGACGCGGCTGGTATTCTTAGCCAACCCCAACAATCCGACCGGCAGCATGCTGCCGTATGAAGAGGTGGCGCGGCTGCGCGCCGGCCTGCCGCAAGAAGTGCTGTTGGTGCTCGATGCCGCGTATGCGGAGTATATCGACCGGCCCGACTATGATCCCGGGGTCCGCATCGTGGACGCCACCGACAACACCGTGATGCTGCGTACGTTCTCCAAGATCTTCGGCTTAGGCGGCATGCGGATCGGCTGGGCCTATGGGCCGCCGGCGGTGATCGACGTGTTCAATCGCGTGCGGGCGCCATTCAATATATCGATCGCAGCACAGGCGGCCGCGATCGCCGCGCTGGCCGAGCTGGGCTGGGTTGAGAAGGGCCGTGCGCACAATAGGGAATATCGTGCGAAGCTGACTGAGGGGCTGCGAGCGGCGCGAATTAAGGTGTGGCCATCGGAGGGCAACTTCGTGCTCGCCGATTTCGCCACATCCGAACGAGCCAAGGCAGCGGACGAATTCATGCGCTCGCGCGGGGCGATAACGCGTCCAGTCGGAGGCTATGGGCTGCCGCATTGTTTGCGCATCACGGTCGGCACCGCCGAGGAGGTGGAGATCGTCATCGCCACCCTGACCGAGTTCATGGGATCCCCGGGACAAGCCCAGGGACTGGCTTCGCGTGCCTGAACCGCTGTTCAGACGGCTTGCGCTGATCGGCATCGGGCTGATCGGCAGCTCGGTGGCGCGCATTGCCAAGGAGCGTGGCGACCTGGCGGGCGAACTGGTGGTGACGGCGCGCACTGCAACGACGCTGGCGCGGGTGCGCGAACTGGGTTTTGCCGACCGGATCGAGACCGACGCCAACCATGCCGTAGAGGGCGCCGATGGCGTGATGCTGTGCGCGCCGGTGGGCGCGTTCGCCGACATCGCGACCGCAATTGCAGCGCACCTGATGCCGGGAGCGGTGCTGACCGATGTGGGTTCCACCAAGCAGTCGGTGATCCGCGACGTGGGCCCGCTGGTTCCGGCGGGCGTTCACTTCGTGCCGGCCCACCCGGTGGCGGGGACCGAGTATTCCGGCCCAGATTCCGGGTTCACCACGCTGTTCCAAGGCCGCTGGGCGCTGTTGACGCCGCCGCCCGGAACAGACGAGGCGGCAGTGGCAAAAATGGAGGAGTTCTGGCGTCGCTGCGGGTCGATGGTCCAACGGATGGAGCCGGGTCACCACGACCGGGTGCTGGCGGTGGTATCTCACCTGCCGCACCTGATCGCCTTCACCATCTGCGGCACCGCTGATGACCTGGAGGGCGAGACGCGCCAGGAGGTGCTGCAATTCGCTGCCTCGGGCTTCCGGGACTTTACCCGGATCGCCGCAAGCGACCCGGTGATGTGGCGCGACATCTTCCTGAACAACCGCGAGGCGCTGCTGGAGATGCTGGCCCGCTTTGTCGAGGACGCGCAGGCGATGTCGCGTGCAGTGCGCTGGGGAGACGCCGGGTATATCGAGGACAAGGTGGAGCGAGGACGGAAGATCAGGCAAAGCCTGATCGAGCTGAAGCAGGCATAGCCCGCGCCGGATCGCGCTACAGCAACCGATTATTTCGCAGTGCAAGCAACTCGTTCGCTATGTCGAATAGCCGCCGCCCCACCTGCGGATCATCGATTTCTTCGGCGAGTCGCCAAGTCGCGTGAAACAACTCAGCAAGTTCCGCGTCGAAGCCATCGCTTTCCGCATCAGGTATGTCCTGCGGCAGGAGACCGACGAAACGTGCGCCATTCCATATTTCGACACCGGCATGCTCGTTCAGGAGAGAGGACGCAGCATCGAGCGCATCCTGATCGGCGGCAAATTCCGCGCCTCGCGCCTCCACCTCGCCTCCATCGTCACGTAGACTGATCAGCCGGTAGAACGCCATGGGTGCCTCCAGGCTATGCGGACAGGAGCACGCACCTCCACTGACGCGAGATTGGCACACGGAACGCGGATCGAGGCAAGTGATTAAAATCTGCGGCGAAATAACGGCGTAAGCGTGTCCCATCAGCCACGCTGTCGCGCCACCGCCTCATAACGCTCGGCCAATCGCAGCAGGGAGTTCATCACGTCTTCTGTCGTCGCAGTCGCTGCCATGCGGCGCAGTTCAGCAGCGGTTTTCGTCAGCTCCGCGACTGTCCGCGCAGAGACCGGCAAATCGTAGGACCCTTCCATAAGCAGCAGATATACGGTCTTCCACTACGGCTTGGTTAAGACGGGGGTCGGCTCACGTCGTGGTGACACAGCGTCGCGAGAGCTGGCCCTATGCGGGCGACGCGCTTGCATTCCCGTAAGCTTGGGCTGAAAACAGGCTCGAACTGCTCAGGTCCTGCTTGTCATGTCTCCGCTCGTCGGCATCCCCGCTTGTGCCCGTCTGGTGGTGAACGGACAACTGCGTCACGACACGCCGGCGCGCTATCCGGCCGCAGTGCTAGGTGGGGCCGGGGCGATGCCGCTCCTGATTCCGCCAGTGGGCGAAGCCGCGCTTGCGGCGCTTGACGCGATCGATGGCCTGATGCTGCCCGGCAGCCCCAGCAACGTGCATCCGTCGCACTATGACGGTGGCGAAAGCCTGACCCCGGAACAGCACGACCTGGAGCGTGATGCCACGACCTTGCGCCTGATCCCTGAGGCATTGTCGCGCGGGATGCCGCTGCTCGCGATCTGCCGCGGCATCCAAGAGCTGAACGTCGCTCTGGGTGGTACCTTGCATCAGAGGCTGCACGACGTGCCGGCGCGGATGGATCATCGTCCCGAACCGGGCACGATCGAGGAGAAATACGCACCGCGACACCTAGTGTTCCTGTCGGGACAGCTCGCTCGCATTGTCGGCAGTACCAAGATCCTGGTGAACTCGCTGCACGGCCAGGGGATCGACGCTCTGGCGCGGGGACTGGTGGTCGAGGCGACTGCTCCGGATGGCACGATCGAGGCGGTGCGCGTCGAGCGCGCGCGCTCATTCGCGTTCGGTGTCCAGTGGCATCCGGAATGGGGCTACGCGGACGACAGCGCAAGCCTCGCCATCTTCCGTGCCTTTGGCGCCGCCTGCGCCGCTTATCGTTCGGGGCTGCGCAGCGCGGCCTGAGAGAGATCCGCAACGCAACGGCAGCTGCCCGACCGGCAATCGTTGACGAAATGCCGCGCGTTCACGACGGTATCCGGCAGCGAATGCGGAGAGGGATCATGGATCTGCAGCTGGCGGGCAAGAAGGTGTTGATCACCGGGGGCTCGAAGGGGATTGGCCGCGCCACGGCAGACGTCCTGGCGGATGAGGGCTGCGATCTTACTCTGGTGGCGCGTGATCGGGGCGCGCTGGACGAGGCGGCAGCGACGATACGTGCGCGGCGACAGGTCAATGTGCGGACGATTTCCGCCGATCTTTCCTCAGACGCAGCGGTGCGGCGCGTCGCCGCCGAGGCGGGCGAGCTCGACATTCTGGTGAACAACGCGGGGGCGATCCCGCCGGGCGACGTGTTGTCGGTTGATGACGCCAGGTGGCGTGAGGCGTGGGACCTGAAGGTGTTCGGCTACATTTCGTTCTGCCGCGTGGTTTACGCGCAGATGAAGGAGCGGCAGGCGGGCGTGATCATCAACATCATCGGTGCCGCCGGCGAGAGTTTCCCTACCGGCTACATCGCAGGTGCCGCGGGCAATGCATCGCTGATGGCATTCACCCGAGCGCTCGGCAAGGGCGCGCCCGCGGACGGGCTGCGCGTGGTGGCGATCAACCCCGGGCCAGTGGAGACCGATCGGCTGGTGATGCTGCGCCGCGCCGAGGCGCAGGCGAAGTTCGGCGATCCCGAACGCTGGCGCGAGCTGACGGCGAACATGCCCTTCGGACGCGCCGCGACGCCTAAGGAGATCGGCAACGCCGTCGCGTTTCTCGCCAGCCCGCTGTCCGGCTATACGACCGGGACGGTGCTGACCATCAACGGCGGCGGGTGAGGCCTCCGCTTAGCGATCGCGGCGATATGGTCAGCGTCGAACGCGTGGCGCAGGCCAAAGACGTAGGCGAGTAATGCGATGCCGAGGAGGGCGGGCCGCTCGGGGCAGGCGCGCTAGGCCCACAGCCAGGCAGCGAGGTTGCCGACCAACAACAGTCCATATGTCATCGCTAGCTTGGTAGATGCTCGCGATGGTCGATCGTCAACCGGGTTGGGCGGCATTCAGCCGGCTTCGAACACGGCAAATGCCTTGGGCGCACCGTAGATGTAGGTTTCCGCAAGATCAGTCCATACAGGGCGGCGGCCGAGTTCCGTCATCGCGCCAGCCACGCACACCCAGTTCAGCAACTCCTGCTGCCCGGCATCTTCCAACTGCGCCGTAGTCAGCGCCCGCCAGCGATCCAACTGGCCGTCGCGCATTTCCTCGAAACGCGCTCGGTCGGATACGAGGTCGGGATAAAGATAATGGTGCTTTGCGGTCAGGAAGGAATGCGACCAGCTCGATGAGGCCATGACGGCGACGCGCCAGGGCGAAGCGCGCAGAGCACGCGCGGTGGCGGCCCCAAGATCGAAGCAGCGGGCAGGCGATGGCCCAGGCGGATCGGGTTCGTCCGATCCGGTGCCATCGATATGAGCAAAGGCACCGCGCTTGGAGATTGCCGAAGTACCGTAGCAATTGACGTGGAACGGCACGATCGGCCAGGGCAGGCCTCGACGGTCATTGTCGAGCAGCAGCAGCGCATTGATGAATGCGTGCGGCAGCCCGGCTTCGTGTCGCATCGTGTAGGCGTAGCTGATGTCGAACCCCTGTTCGATCAGTGAGCACGCAAGATAGCGGCCGCCGGCGCGATGTCCGATGTGCCGCACGACGCTATCCCCCGGTTCGCCCCAGGCATTTGCCGCACCAGTGCGGTGGTAGGGATGCGATTCGATTGCGTCGAGTGCGAACACACAGAATGGCGCAACGCCATCTTCGCGGAAGTTTTCGTATTGGTCGTCGCCGAAGATCAGCAGGAAGTCCGGGTTGAACGCATCGAGCGCGGCGCGGACGGCGCGGAACCCCTCCATCGCGCGCTGGCGATGTGCCGGTGCAGCCTCACCGGCCTGTTGCGCTGCCCATTCCTGTTGCATCGCCGCCGGCCAGTTCGCGGGATTGGTGGCGGCCGGCGGCACGCGCGGGTTCTTCAGCAGGCGCTCGAAGATCCCCGCCATGCGGGCATCGTTGCCGACCAGCAGCGGCGAGTGGGTTGCTCCCAGTCCAAGAATCTCCGCCATCGGTTCCCCCTGGTTCGGTTCTGCTATCGCCCAGCCTATCACCGGCGGCTGGCCAGGCAGAAGTCGCGTTGATCCGATCTGGGCGCGGCCGACTGCACGTGGGATATTCGGCCGCGATGCTGCAGACGGTGCATTAAATGATCACTCGACGAGGCGCGGCCGCCGGGCTTGGCGCCCTGCTGTTGGCGCGGCGCGCGCAAGCGCAGGAGATGCCGAAGCCCGGCCAGCGTGACTGGGCGAAGGAGATCCCGGTGATGCGTGTCGGGCTGCTCGGCGGCGAAAACGACGCCGATCGGCTGGCGCGCGTCGATGGTTATAAGAAGCTGATGGAGAGCACGTTCGAGGTGCCAGTGAAGCTGCTGGTCGCAGCCGACTATGCGGGAGTGATCCAGGCATTTGCCGCCAAGCAGCTCGAGACGGCGTATATGAGTCCAGCAGCCTATGCCTCGGCGTGGCTGGAGAGCGGTGGTGACGTCGTGCCGCTGGTGGTGACGCAGGAGCAGGACGGAAGCAACTCCTACGTGGCGGTGATGTATACACGCGCGGATAGCGGCATCACGTCACTTACGGACATGAAGGGGCATTCGCTGGCCTGGGCGGATCCAAACAGCGCGTCGGGGTACCTGATCCCGCGCGCCGAGTTCCGTGCGCAGGGGATCGATCCGGAACCAGGCAAGTATTTTGGCCGCACTGGCTTTGCCGGCGGCCATGAACAGGCGGTGGTCGCGGTGATGAACCACCAGTACGACGCGGGCGTCACCTGGACCTCCGGTGTTGGCGATCCGGCGCAGGGCTATACCCGCGGCGCCCTGCGCATGATGGTCGACAAGCACATGCTGGACATGAAGGACCTCCGCATCATCTGGAAGTCACGGCCGATCCTGAATGGGCCGCTGACCGTGCGGAAAAGTACGCCGGCGAGCTACCAGGCCGACATGCTGGCATTTCATCTTGCGCTGCCAACAGCTTATCCGGATGTGTACCACACGTTCGATATGGGCAGCGGCAAAGGTTGGGTGCCGGTGAAGCACGCCGACTTCCAGGTTTTCATCGACATGCTGCAACAGGAGGCGGCGCAGCGACGGCATCGGTGAGCGACGTCACCGCAGTCGAAGCAGCATTCCTGACGCGCCGTCGGGCGCGGGTAGTTGGCGGCTTTGGCGCTGCCGTGGTCGTGTGCACGGCACTGCTGCTATCGGCGTGGGTGTCGGAGGCCTATCCGTGGTCACTGCTCGCCGGCGCTCCGCGGATCGGCGAATATTTTGCCAAGCTGATCCCCGATCTGCGCCCACCCGTGCTGTTCGCCGGCACCGACACCCAGGGTTCGTTTGCCTATTGGATGTACCGGCTCGACATCTGGCTATGGCTGCTGTTCGAGACCAGCCAGATGGCGGCGCTGGCAACTCTTGGTGGCGCGGCAGTCGCGCTGCTGCTGTGCTTCCCAGCGGCGCACAATCTGGCGCCGAACCGGGCGGTGTACTTCCTCTTCCGACGACTGCTAGAACTGTTCCGCTCGGTGCCGGACATCGTCTATGCGTTGATCCTGGTTTGGACCTTCGGTGTCGGTCCACTCGCCGGTATCCTGGCGATTGCGCTGCATACGGTGGGAGCACTCGGAAAACTGTTCGCCGAGTTGGTGGAGAATGCCGAGATGGGACCTTGGGACGCGATGCGCGGTGCCGGTGCAAACTGGGCGAAGAGCGCGCGCTTCGGCATCCTGCCGCAGGTATTGCCGAATTTTTTGTCGTACGTGCTGCTGCGGTTCGAGATCAATGTGCGTGGCGCGACGGTGATTGGCTTTGTCGGCGCTGGCGGGATCGGGCAAGAGCTCTATTCGGTGATCAGCTTCAACTATTACCAGGAGATCGGCGCGATCATCGTGCTGATCATCCTGACGGTGAGTGCGATCGACCTGACGTCGGAGCGGCTGCGACGTACGGCGACGCGCGGCCGAACATAGTCGATGGACACGCCACTCGACATCGCCGCCATGCGCGTGCGCTTCCCGCGTGCCTTCGCCGCCACGCCTCTGACGCGTGTGCTGCGGTGGATCGGTGGGCTGCTGTTCGTCGCATGGCTGATCGCGTTGTCCGTCTGGTTCGACATCACACCGGCGCGGCTATCGCGCGGTATGTCGGGGCTGTTTGTGATTCTGCGCCAGATGATCCCACCGAGCCCCGGCGCGCAGTGGCAGGACATCTTGCAAGGCTTGGCACAGAGCGTGGCGATGGCGTTCCTTGGGACGTTCGTCGCTGCGGTGATTGCGCTGCCATTGGGTTTTCTTGGTGCACGCAACGTGCTGGTGAATGCGCTGGCGCATTTCTCGATCCGCCGTGTGTTCGACGGGTTCCGCGGGGTGGATCAACTCATCTGGGCGTTGGCGTTCGTGCGCGCGGTGGGGCTGGGTCCGCTGGCCGGGGTGATGGCGATCGCCGCGGCCGATATCTGCGTGCTGGCGAAGTTGTTTGCCGAGGCAATTGAAAACGCCGACCCACGGCAGACCGACGCAGTGACGGCGGCCGGCGGCACGCGACTGCTGGAAATCCGCTACGGACTGTTGCCGCAGGTGCTGCCGGTGCTGCTGGCGCAGGTGCTGTATTCATTCGAGAGCAACACACGCAGCGCAGCGATACTCGGTGTGGTGGGAGCGGGTGGCATCGGGCTGCAGATCGCCGAAAGGATCAAGGTGCGATACTGGGATGAGGTGTCGTTCATTATCATCCTGATCCTGCTGACGGTCGCGGTAATCGATCAGCTGTCAGCACGGGTAAGGCGACGACTCATCGGCTGAGCGTCATGCGCTCGCCTGAGCGTCCCAGCCGGCCTTGCGCAATCCCTCAAGCATGTGTTCGTAGTCTTCAGGGGCGGAACCAAGGTGGGCCAGAGCGCACGTAAAAATTGCATGAGGTTGGGGGAACTGCAATGCATGCCCGCAACGCTACCCGCGCCTAGCCATATCGGCGGCTGTTTTCGTTTTCGCCATGGCCAGGGCTTCGGCTCGTTTCACACCACCAGTCATGGTATACAGTCGCTCTGAAACATTCTACCGCACCGTGCGCTCTCCGGAACGCCATCAGTGCTGCGGTCATGCAATGGAGAAGGTTAGCCCTCCCCCAAGTTCAGATCGGTCCTCAGCTTCAGCATCAGTGGCGTCTCGGTATGTCCAGCCAGCACCACACTGGGCACGGCGCCGCCGACCCGCACACCATGCCGGGTGTCCACCGCCAGGTCCGAGCCCAACAAGTCAAAATAGACCTCCGCTCCATTCGGATAGGCGGTGAGCGGAAACCCAAGTTCGCCGCCATAACACAGCTTGTTCACCGCGCCCTGGACCACCTTGTGCACCTTCAACAACTCGGCGCGGCCGACCAGCTCCTGGAAAATTCGGCGATAGAACTCGCGCATGATGGGTAGCCGGCCGCGCAACACCATCGACGACACGACGGGATTGCGCATCAATTGCTCGTCTGGCGTGCTGAACAGTTCAAGCCTTGCCCGGTTGTAACCTGAGTCGGCAATGCGGGCGGGCCCTTCGCAGAATACCGACAGGCCAATCGTCTTGCCGAGGAACGGGTCGCGCGGGAACACGGCACGCATGTTGTCGATCAGCAGGACCTGGTCCGGCTGCGCTGTCGCAGCCGCCATCTGATCGAGCAGTTGGCTCAGATAGAAGTGTGCAATGTTCTCGGCCACGGCGAGCTCGGTTGCCGGCACGACGTATGCGGCGCAGTTGTACCGAGCGAGAATGGCTAGCTCCTCCTGGTCGAAATCACCGATGCAGTGCACAGCGACGGATGGGCTGGAGCAGCGCAGACTGCCAAGAAACAGGTGCAGCCAACCGGCATCGCGTTGGCGTACATAGAATGCCAGCACGGTATCTGTCCCCGGCGATGCCGGCTCTGAGGCAACGGCGGTTTGGCCGGCACCCTGCAGCCAGGCGCCTCGCAACGGGTGCATGTGAACGACGAAGTTATGGATCGCCTGATCCATCGCGCCGGTGATCGGCACGGTGCGTCCGGCGAGTTGATGCGTCATGGACGCGAGGTAGCGCAGCATGCCCGACCGCGTCGCACTCGTTGTGTCGGAACTCGACAGGATGCAGTCGCGGATGTTGTGCGCGATCGCCTCACCATAGCCCTGTACAACGGCGTCGTGCACGAGCGGGGTATCGCCGATCCGGCTCCGCGTTGCGGTATAGACAATGTCCGACGGCAGCGGCATGGCGAAAGGGTCGGCCTGGAATGTCACGGCTGACGGATCGACCAGCAGGACATTGGCGTAAGCGTCGCCGTGGCGCAGCAGAAAATCGAGATAGGCGAAGAAACGGCTCGCTTTCGCCGCCATGCGTGGCTGGGCCAATGGCGCAGTGCGTTCGACGATGACTCCCCGGCTTCGCAATTCGCGAATCGTCTCGGCGGCAACATCCTCCACCAACAGACAAACGTCACCGGCGAATGCGATGCCGCGTAGCGAGGCGATGAACGGATCGAGCCGGTGCATCGGCAACGCCGTGCAGGCACCCAGTATCAGGTTCTTCAAGCCGTTCACGTCGCGCCCTTGGTGATCGAATCCGAGGGCGGAGTCTACATCCGTCTCATCAGTTCCGCACGGCAGGCTTCCTTATCGGCGACGCAGCCACTGTCGAGCCACCATTGGCGCACTGCGCGCAGCAGCGCACCGACGCGCGGCCCCTCAGGTTCGCCAAGCGCCAGCACGTCACGGCCTTCCAGCGGAAACACCGGGCGCCGCATGGCGGTTAGGCGTGTGCGCAGCGCTGCCCAGTCGGGCGCAGCTCCGCCAGCAAGCCAAGCGCGATCGATCAGCACCTCCGCCGGCTCATCCGCGAGTAGACGTCGGAGTGCTGCGTCGTCGTCGCCAGGCTGTGGGACGGGGCCGCGCTGGAGCCCCGTCAGCCGATCACGGTCCGCCGCCGAAATGCGCAACCGAGTTGCGAGCGTGGCGGCGTCGCCGGTCAGCAGCGCGGCGAGCCGGAGGAGCGGGTCGGCCCGGGCGCCAGCCGCCACCAATTGTGTGAGCCGGCTCTGGTCGGTACCCTCCGGCAGCACTGCAGCCAGCACTCCGAGCTCCGCCATCAGGGCGACCGCCGCGCGCGGATCGGGTGCCGCCAGGATGCGCACCACCTCGCTCCAGACCCTTTCCACGGACAGCCGGGCAAGACCTGGCACGCCAACCCGGATCGCCGCCAGTGCAGCCGGGTCGGTGCTGCCGCTCCCATACCGTGCCAAGAAGCGGAAGTAGCGCAGGATCCGCAGGTAGTCCTCGGCGATCCTGGTCGCGGGATCGCCAACAAAACGCACAAGGCCGGCGCGCAGGTCGGAGATGCCACCGAAATAGTCGAACACCTCGCCGGTGCGCGTCATCGACATCGCGTTGATGGTGAAGTCGCGCCGTGCAGCGTCGGCGCGCCAATCGTCGGTGAATGCCACCACTGCGTGCCGCCCATCGGTTTCCACGTCACGGCGGAGTGTTGTGATCTCAAAGCCCTGGCCCTCCACCACCCCAGTGACCGTACCGTGCTCCACGCCAGTGGGCACGGTGCGAATACCTGCAGCTTGCAGTGCCTTCCCAACATCCTCGGGCGTGCGCGGCGTGGCCAAATCGATCTCGCCGGTGGGGCGGCCACCCAGGGTGTCGCGCACGGCCCCGCCGACCACACGCGCTTCGGGGAGCGCCGACAGCACGGCGGCGAGTGCTGGCTCGGCCAGGAACGCCGGAGGAGCAAGGCGCAGAGCCGGCGTGTCCGTCACGTCTGGTTCCGCGCACAAGCCCGATTTTCCTCCGTCATGGCTACGTGACCAGCCTCATTGCGAGGCGGCATGTCCGGAGACGACCTTGCCACCCTGCAGCCGGGCTGGTTCGTAGGTGGCACCGGGCGGAAGCGCCTCGTCCTGGCTGAGCCAGATCAAGGCGCCAGCCAGCAGGGCGAGCACACACGCGGCAATGGCCACGAAGCGAGCCGAGGGGCCGCCTTCGACCGCCATGAACCGCCACAAGGCAAACAGAACAAATGGCGCGACGAACAGCGCCAGTTCAACCAGCCGCAGCATGCGGCCCCAACGCCCGCAGCTTCTGTGCCAGATGTACCAGGATCGCTGCCGTCGCACCCCAGATGTAATGCTCGGGATGTGGCCAGACCCAATACTCGCGCCATATGCCGCGCACGTGGTAGCGCTGGCGCTTTGGCGCATCCGGGTCGAGTAGCGTGCCGATCGGGAATTCGAACACTGCCTCCACTTCCTCCGGAGCAGGGCTCAGGGACAAGCCCGGCGGCAGCAGTCCTAGCACCGGCGTGATGCGATACCCTGTGCCGGTGACATAGTCGGCCATGCGCCCCAGGATCTCGACCTGGCTCGGATCGAGGGCAATCTCCTCCTCCGCCTCGCGCAAGGCGGCCGCTTCGGGATCGGGGTCGGTGGCATCGATACGGCCGCCGGGAAAGCTCACCTGGCCCGCATGTTTGCTCAGATGCGTGTTCCGCTTGGTGAGCAGAATGGCGGGCGGCGCGCCAAGGATGATCGGCACCAATACCGCCGCGGGGACCGGAGGGCGATCAAGCACCTCCAGCACGTCGTCGCCGTGTGCAACCTCGCCTGGCAGGGGCTCAGCGATGATCGCGCTCAGTCGAGCGCGCAACTCGGCGGCCGTCATGATGGCGCGATCATTCCTCGCCGGGGGGCAACTCTCCCAGCGAAAAGAATCGGCCCCGGCTCCAAACGCCGAGCATACGGCGACAGCCCACCCACTCGGGCACGGCGAGAGCGACCAGTTCGTAATAGACCGCTCTGTTGATGCGCGCCTCGATGCCTTGCCGGATCAGGATGTAAGGGGTCGGTTCGCAGGTCAGCAGATCATGCGCAACTCGGATCGGATGATCGGGACCCGCGGTCACCACCTGATCAACGTTGGTGCGGAACGACAGCGTCTGATGACGGCCGTCACCCGTCCAATCGAGTTCCACGGCGACAAACGGCGCATCCTCGACCTCGATCCGACCTCGCTCGGCCGGCGTCTCAAGCAGGAAGCTACCATCGTCGCCGCGCTTCAGCACGCTGGCGAACAGGCACACCAGTTCCTTTCGCTGAATGGCACTGCCGCGAAATAGCCAAGTGCCGTCGCGCTTGATGACGAACGGAAGGTCGCCGCAATCGACCGGCCTACGACGCGGGCGATCGGGGCGGCAAACACTCCGAGGAATTGGCTCGGCCAGGGCCGCGGCGTGGCTAAGCGGCTCTGGAGAACGGGCCTCGGTCACGTCTGCGCCTCCATACCTAACGGCCTTTAACCCATGCCGCCGATATAGGGATCATCCCCCCGCGCGTGAAAGTGCCTATATGGAGGCTTCGTAAGTTTTCTGCGGAGTGTTCCACTGTATGTCGATCAGCATGGCCAGCACGCAACAAGGTGCGATCGATCCCAACACCATAGTCTCCGAGATCGAAGCGCTTGGCGCGCGCATCGGTCGCGTCCGGACTGCAATCGGCCATGTAATCTTCGGACAAGATGAGGTGGTGGATCAGACGCTGATCACGCTGCTGTCCGGCGGACATGCATTGTTGGTGGGGGTGCCTGGACTGGGCAAGAGCCGGCTGGTGGAGACCTTGGGCATCGTTCTCGGCGTGGCGACCAAGCGCGTGCAGTTCACGCCCGACCTAATGCCGGCGGATATCATCGGGAGCGAGGTGCTCGATGAAACGGAAGGCCGTCGTAGCTTTCGGTTCGTGCCAGGGCCGGTGTTCTGCCAGCTGCTGATGGCTGACGAGATCAACCGTGCCAGTCCGCGCACGCAGTCCGCGCTGTTGCAGGCGATGCAGGAGCAGCGCGTCGCCGTCGCCGGCGTCGAGCACGGGTTGCCGCGGCCGTTCCACGTGCTGGCCACACAGAACCCGATCGAGCAGGAAGGTACCTATCCACTACCGGAGGCACAGCTCGACCGGTTCCTGCTGGAGATCGATGTCAGCTATCCGGCGCTGGAGGCGGAGCGGACCATGTTGCTCGCGACCACCGGCGTGGCAGATATCCCGCCGCAGCAGGCGATGACCGCCGAGGAACTGCGCGCGGCGCAGGCACTGATCAGACGCGTTCCAGTGGGCGAGAAGGTGGTGGACGCCATCCTATCTCTGGTGCGTGGCGGCCGGCCGGAGACCACGGACGACGACACCGTCCGGCGCCATGTGGCATGGGGGCCGGGACCACGCGCGGCGCAGGCGCTGATGCTCGCATCTCGGGCCCGTGCGCTGCTCGGGGGCAGGCTCGCCCCAAGCATCGATGACGTGGTGGCGCTGGCGCGTCCGGTGCTGCGCCATCGGATGGCCCTGAACTTCTCTGCGCGCGCCGACGGCATCGTGCTGGCCGATGTGATCGATCGGCTGGTCGAGCGGCTTGCCTAGCGCCTCGACGCGGGCTGCGGCGGATGCCAGGCGGGCCGAGGCGCTCGGGGCACGCCTGCCGCCGCTGCTGGTGGCGGCTGAACGGGTGGCGGCCACCGTGGCCCAGGGCGTGCACGGGCGGCGCCGGGTGGGGCAGGGCGACAGTTTCTGGCAGTTCCGCCGGTTCATCGCGGGTGACCCGATCGGGCGCATCGACTGGCGGCAATCGGCCAAATCGGGGCGGCCCGTGCCCGATGGTTGGTTCATCCGCGAAACCGAGTGGGAGGCGGCACAGACCGTCTGCCTGTGGCGCGATGCATCGGCGTCGATGCGCTGGCGCTCGCGAGGCGCAGCAGTCGAGAAGCGCGAGCGGGCCGGATTGCTGCTGCTGGCGTTGGCGTCGCTGCTGCTGCGCGGCGGCGAGCGGGTGATGATGATTGCCCCCGACGCGCGTCCGGTCTCGGGCCGTTCGGGCCTGGACCGGCTGGCGGACTCGCTGGGCACCGAGGCGGATGACGATGCCGGGTTGCCACCGCATGTCTCCTTGCCGCGTCATGCACGGGTTGTCCTGTTCGGCGATTTTCTCTCGCCGCTGGAGGAAATCCAGGCAGCGGTGGGCCGGCTCACGGCCATCCCAGTCAGTGGCTACCTGATGCAGATACTTGATCCGGCCGAAGCGGACCTGCCGTATAGTGGCCGTATTCGCTTCCGCGGATTGGAGCGCGAAGGTGACACGCTGATCCCGCGGGTTGAAGGCGTGCGCCATGAGTATGGCACACGCCTGAAGGCACAACAGGAGGGTTTGGCGGCGATCTGCTCCGCTGCCGCATTCGGTTTCGCGATCCACCGCACCGACCATTCGCCGGAAGCGGCCTTGCTTGGGCTCTACACGGCTCTGACTGCTCGATGATGGCCGGAACAAGCCTGGACATAACGCGTGAGGGCCGGGCTCCTGGCAGGAAAGTTGTATGGATGGCCCCACCAAGTCGGGCCATGACCACCGGGACAAGCCCGGTGGCAGGCTCAGAAGACCGGGCTTCCACCCGGGATGATGCATGATATTCGCCGCCCCCTGGGTGTTGCTTGCTCTGCCAGCCCTGCCGCTGCTGTGGTGGCTGCTTCGCGTCACACCGCCGGCACCGCGCAGCGAAAACTTTCCGGCAATCCGTCTGCTCATCGGGCTGCATGCACGCGAGGAGACGCCTGCCCGCACGCCTTGGTGGCTGCTGCTGCTGCGCATGGTTGCCGCCACGTTGGTGATACTGGCACTGGCACGGCCGGTGGTGGACGCGGGCTCGCTGCTGCCAGGGTCGGGCCCCGTGCTGCTGGTGGTGGACAACGGCTGGGCCGCTGCGGGCGACTGGCCGCGTCGGATGCAGGCGGCCAACGCCGTGTTGGATCGTGCCGAGCGCGCCGGTCGCCAGGTCGCACTGCTGGCAACGGCGCCGGACGTGACCGGCGCTGCGCCGCAGGCGTCGGCGCCAGTGCCGGTAGCCGATGTGCGTCCAAAAGTGACGGCACTGCATCCAGAACCCTGGCCACCGGATCGCGCGGCCGCGGCCGTTGCGCTCGCAGGCTGGCATCGGCCCGGGACGGCGGTGGTCTACCTTGGCGATGGCCTGACGCATGGTGGCGAGCCCGGATCAGGGCCGGGCCAGGCCCCCGGATCAAGTCCGGGGGAGGCTTTCTCTGGCTTTGCCGCCGCGCTCGGGCAAGCCGGGACGGTGACCGAGCTGCGCAGTGCGGCGGCTCCGGCGCGGTTGTTGCTGCCACCGCGAAACGAGGCAGACCGGCTGGTGGCCCGTGTGTCGCAAGCACCGCAACCATTGGCGGGCCAGGCGACGGTGCTGGCGCAAAGCGGCGACGGCCGCACCATGGCGCGCACTGTTTTGGACCTGCCGGCCGGCGCCAGCGAGGGCAGCGCTTCGATCACGTTGCCGCCGGAACTGCGGAACCGCCTTACCCGGCTGGTGCTGGAAGGATCGCCAAGTGCCGCCTCGGTGGTGCTGCTGGATGAGCGCTGGCGGCGGCGGCCCGTTGGCTTGCTGGCGGGCGATCTTGCCACGGCCGATACGCCTTTCGCCGGTTCGCTGTATTACCTGCGACGTGCACTGACGCCATACACCGAGGTGCGGGAGGCAGACCTCGCGTCGCTGCTGAAGCGTGAGATCTCGGTGATGGTCCTCGCCGATCGGCCACTGCCGGAAGGTGCGGAACGGGATGCGCTGTCAAAATGGGTCGAGCAAGGCGGACTGCTGATCCGCTTCGCTGGCCCGCGAACGGCAGAGCAACCTATAGGCGAAACTGATCCGCTGATGCCGGTCAAACTATTGGGCGGGGATCGGCAATTGGGCGGTGCGCTGTCCTGGGCCGAGCCAGCGGGCGTGGCCCAGTTCGGCGCGAATTCGCCGTTCGCCGGCCTTAGCGTGCCGGACGAGGTCAAGGTGAACCGGCAGGTCTTGGCAGAGCCGTCGGCTGACCTCTCGAGCCACACCTGGGCAGCGCTGGCCGATGGCACACCGCTGGTCACCGAGGCTGCGCGCGGCGCCGGGCGAATCGTGCTGTTCCATGTCACCGCCAACGCCGACTGGTCGAACCTGCCGCTGTCGGGGCTTTTCGTCGACATGCTGCGGCGGCTCGTGGCCCTCTCGGTCGGCGTCGCGCCGATTTCTGACAACACCGTTCTTGCGCCGGCAGAGGCGCTGGACGGCTATGGGCTGCTGGGCGATCCGCCTCAGGCAGCGACGGGGCTGCCCGCCAATGAGATTGCCACTACGGCCGCATCGCCGCGCCATCCACCCGGGTTGTACGGACCGGAAAATGGCCGGCGGGCGCTGAACCTGGGCGGCAACCTGCCAGGATTGCAGGCCGCTCCGGCGGTGGCAGGCGGTCGGATCGAGGACTATGCCGCCGCAGTGCCTGAACACGCGCTTGGCCCACCCTTGCTGGCTGCGGCGCTCGTGCTGCTGGTGCTCGATCTGCTGATCGCACTGGCGCTGCGGGGGCTGTTGCGGCCGAGCCGGGTGGGCGTAAGTGTCCTGGCGTTGGCACTGATGGCGGCGCCGGGCGCGCATGCGCTCGAGACGGATACCAACCCGGCGCTCGCGACGCGGCTCGGATATATCGTCACCGGCGACGCCCAATTGGATTCGGTGTCGCGTGCCGGGCTGGAAGGGCTCTCGGACTACGTCAACCGGCGGACGGCGGCGACGCTGGTGGAACCTGATCCGGTCGAGCCGGGCAGGACGGACCTCAGCTTCTATCCGCTGCTGTATTGGCCAATCGCGGCAGAAGCGCAGATGCTCGCACCGGAGCAGGCCGCGGCCCTGAACGACTACATGAGCCGCGGCGGGATTATTGTGATCGACACGCGTGATTCTGGCTCAGGAGCGGGATTTGCGCCTGGCGCCGAGTCGGCACTGCAGCGGGTCGGGCAAGGGCTGGTGGTGCCGCCGTTGGCGCCTTTAACGACGGAGCATGTGCTGGCGCGGGCCTTCTACCTGCTGCAGGATTTCCCCGGGCGCTACACCGGCGACACCGTCTGGGTGCAGCGCGACCAGGATCGGGCAAATGACAGCGTCAGCCCGGTGATCATCGGCGGCAACGACTGGGCCGCTGCCTGGGCGGTGGATAATGCGGGGCGCAATCCGTATGCCGTGATGCCGGGTGGCGCGCGGCAGCGAACCGTCGCCTATCGGTTCGGGGTGAACCTCGTGATGTATGCGCTGACCGGCAACTATAAGGGCGATCAGGTGCACGTACCAGCGATCTTGCAGAGGTTGGGGCAGTGAGGGTGCCCAGGACCCCTCCCCCCGCGCCCCTCCCGCGAGGGGAGGGGGAGTTTCGGTAGATGCATCCAAGCGAAGCCATCGCCGCGCTACGCTTTGAGCCGTTGCTGCCAATCGGGTTGATTGCGGCCCTTGGGGTGTTGGCACTCGTCATCGTGGCGCTGGCCGCAATACGCCGCGCACGCGGCACGATCTGGCGACTGGCTGGCTTTGCCGTGCTCGTGCTGTGGCTACTAGGCCCGCGCCTGGTGCAGGAAAGCCGCGAAAACCTGCCCGACGTCGGACTCCTGCTGGTTGATCAGACCGCGTCGATGCAGGTCGGCGAGCGCGCCCGCCTGGCCGAGGCTGCGCGCGCAGCGTTGACCCAGGAGGCATCGAAGCTCCACGACCTGGAACTGCGTACTGTGACGGCACCGGAGAGTGGCGATGCCGGCACCCGGATGTTCACGGCCATCGATCGGGCACTCGCAGACATACCGCGGTCCCGTTTTGCCGGCACGATCGCAATCACCGACGGTCAGGTGCACGATATTCCTGAAGCGGCGCCCGGGGGTGCGCCGCTCAATGTGCTGATACCCGCCGCCGGCGAGGAGACTGACCGACGCCTGCGGGTGATCGAGGCGCCGAGCTACGGCATCGTCGGCAAGTCGGTGACGCTGCGGGTCGCGGTCGAAGACCTGGGCGTGACCCACCCTGTCCCGTCCGCCAATCTGACGATGCGTCGCGACGGAGAGCCGCCACGGGTGGAGAGTGTCCCGATCGGCGTCGAGCAACGCATCGACGTGCCCATCACCCGCGCCGGCCCAACAGTGGTGGAACTTTCTGCCACCCCGCTGCCCGGTGCGGTCACGAACATCAACAACCGAGCGGTGGTCGAGATCAACGGCGTGCGCGACCGGCTGCGTGTACTGCTGATCTCGGGAGAGCCGCACCCCGGCGAGCGCACTTGGCGCCGGTTGTTGAAGGCGGATCCATCGGTGGATCTGGTGCACTTCACCATTCTGCGTCCGCCCGAGAAGGACGACCTTACGCCGCTGAACGAGCTGGCACTGATCGCCTTTCCCGTGCGTGAGCTGTTCCTGGACAAGATCAACGAGTTCGACCTGATCATCCTGGATCGATTTCAGAATCGCGGACTGCTGCCGATGCCCTACCTCGCCAACATCGCCGAACGCGTCCGCGATGGGGGCGCCCTCTTGCTTAGCGTGGGGCCGGAGTTCTCTGGCGCAAGCAGCCTGGCGGCGACGCCGATTGGCCAGGTGCTGCCCGGCATCCCGGCGTCGCTGAGTGCCGTGATGGACGGACAGTTCCGGCCCAGGGTGACCGATCTGGGACAACGACATCCAGTCACCGAGGGGCTTGCCGGTGCCAACCCGCCCGCGAATCCGAATGTTCCGGCTGAGTGGGGGTCGTGGTATCGGCGCATTCAGCCGGCGGATGTTCACGGCGAGGTTCTGCTCGGCACGCGCGACGGCCAGCCGCTGCTGCTGCTGGACCGGGCCGGCAAGGGCCGCGTCGCGCTGCTGTTGTCGGACCAGATCTGGCTGTGGTCGCGCGGCCATCAGGGCGGCGGGCCGCAGGCGGAACTGCTCCGCCGGGTGGCGCATTGGCTGATGCAGGAGCCGGAACTGGAAGAGAACGCGCTGACCGCGCATGTCGCCGACGGCAAGTTGTCAATCGAGCGACGGTCGACCGATCCGGCGCCCCCAGGGCAGGTGACTGTCACCGACCCTGACGGCAAGACCCAGACGCTGAACCTGTCCCCCGTGACGCCGGGCACGGCGACGACCTCGCTGCCGGCCACCACCCCCGGAGTGTGGCAGGCGAGTGATCTTACTCGTACGGCGTATGCCGCGGCAGGGGCGGCCAATCCACTGGAGTTCGCGGATCTGCGTGCGACGGCGACCTTGCTGCGCAAGCTTGCGCGGGCCTCAGGTGGCGGAGTGCATTTCATCGGCACCGGCAAGCCGGGAGCGCCGCCGGATGTCCCCGAGCTGCGGCGGACCGAGCCGGATCGATCTGCGGCGGGTGGATCATGGATTGGGTTGGAGCGGCGGCACGACCATGTTGTCACCGGCATTGCCTCGCTGACCCTGCTGCCGTCCTGGGCGGCGCTGCCGCTGATGCTGGGGCTGATGGTCCTGGCGTGGCGGCGCGAGGGAACCTGATCAGAACTTACACCCAGCGTTAAGTCGCCCCGACGGATACTGCCGCTTTCGCGAAGTGGAGACGGGTGGTGGATGTCTCGCTGCGGCGGTCCAGCCTGCAGGACGCGCTGGCCGGACTGGAAGATGGGCACGCCGAGGCGGCGGAGCGCATTTGTCGAGACTTGGTCACGCAGGATCCGGACGACGTCCAGTCGCTGCTCTTGCTTGGGC
>JBKPOG010000138.1:0-11803 GCA_046732975.1 Pseudomonadota bacterium | reverse complement strand
CCCGCATCCCCAGATAGCCCGCCATGCCAACGCCGGAACCGCAGTATCCCATGGCGTAGTGCACGCCCTCATGCTGGCCGATGTGCATCAGTTCGTCGAAGGTGTAGGCAACGAACCCGGCCCAGGAGTGGCTGATCCTGACACCGGCAAGTTCGGGGAAGATGCGCACCATCTCCGCATGAAGTCGTGGTCCGGTCACTCGCGGGTCCATTTCGCTCGCCGACACCCGGCCGCCGAACAGGATGCGGGTCTGGTCCGGCGACGCTCGATAATAGTAGACCACCTTCCGTGTATCGCTGATCACACGGTTCTTCGGCATCAGCCGCCGCATGGTGTCCTGCGACAACGGCTCAGTGGCGATGATGTAGCTGCCGATCGGAATGACGCGTCGGTGCAACCAGGGGATCAGTTCACTTGTATAGCCGTTTGTCGCCACGACCACGTTGCGCGTGGCAATCGAGCCGCGCACGGTCTCGACGAGGAAACCTTTGCCGTTCGGGCGGATACGCGTCGCGCGGCAATTCGTCACTATGTCGCTGCCAGTGCTCAGCACGCGTTCAAGCATGCCCTGCTGCAGCCGCGCTGGATCCACCGACGCATGCCGCTCATACACGACGCCGCCACAATATGCTGCGGTGCCCAGTTCTTCGTGCTGCATGGCGCGCGGCACCAGATGCGCCGCGATCTCCAGTCCCTTCGGCTGGTTGCGCAGCCGCTCCGCCAACGCCTCGTAGTGCCTCGGCCCATGCGCGGCATGGAACCGGCCGACCACCTGAAAATCACAGTCGATCCGTTCTTGCGCCACGAATTCGCCAATCCAGGCCAACGAGTGCTGCCCGTCCTTGACAATGCGAAACGCCGTTTCCGCTCCGTGCCGGCGCGCCAGTTCTTCATACCCGGGCTTGATACTGGTGGAGATTTGGCCGCCATTTCGCGTGGAGCACCCCCAACCCGCGTCCTCCGCGTCCAGCACGAGCGTCTTTCTTCCACCACGCGCAGTCACCAACGCCGTGCTCAGTCCGGTATACCCAGATCCGATCACCACCACATCCACCGCCTGCGGCAGTTCGCTCGCTGGCAGAACGGGACGGGGTGTTCGATCCCACCAGTATGGTGTCAGCTTCACATCGGCAGCGAACAGATCGGAGAGCATGCGGCATGACTCCACGACAGCCAGGACAACGCGTAGACTGGGGGCGATCATATCGGAGGATCGGCCATGGCAAATGCTCCGCAGCTCCGCCCTCTCGGCCAGGCGCTGGGAACCGAGGCACTCGGGATCGATCTCTCGCAACCGCTTGACGACAGCACCGCCGACTGGGTGAGAGGTGCCTTTGCCGAAAATCCCGTGCTGGTGTTCCGCGACCAGGATCTCGGTGCCGCCGAGCTAGCCGCTTTCGGCCGTCAGTTCGGCATCCCGCGTATGCATGCGCTGATCAAGTACCGCCATGCCGATTGTCCGGAGGTCTCCTGGCTGACCAACGTCGAAGCTGATGGCAAGGTCGATTGGTACGGCGTGAAGCGAGCGACCGACTGGCACACCGATTCGACTTATGAGAGCGAACTGCCACTGCTGGCGATCCTGCATGCGAAGGAGGTACCTTCGGCGAAGGGCGGCACCATGTTCGCCGATATGCGCGCCGCCTATGACGGCTTGCCAGAGCAGCGCAAGGAATTATTGCAAGGTTTAACCGCCCTGCATGGTCGTAGCATCGGGCCCGCGGGCGAGAAACTGTACGGTGACAACAAGGGCATCACCGCGAAGGAGTATCGCGACGTTCGTTGGCCCGCGGTGACGCGCCATCCCATGACGGGGCGTCCGCTGTTGTTCGTCAATCCGATGCACACCTATGGGTTCGACGGAATGGCGCAGGAGGACGCCTGGCCGTTAATCGAGGAACTGGCCGAGCACGCCACCCAGGAACGCTTCATCTATTATCATCACTGGCGCGTGGGCGACCTGCTGATGTGGGACGAGCGTGCCACGATGCACCGCGGCGCGGGCGATTCCCGCCCGGAAGAACGCCGCATTATGCTGCGCACCATCGTCTATCCAAACTGAAGCTTCGCCGCCGAGGCAGTTATGTCTAACGGCTCGCCGTCACGGGTGGGCGTGGCGTCAGTGCAGTTGCTATGGTCTGCGCCAATGACAGGGCAACGCAGCGATAGCCGTGGTCATTGTGATGCAGTCCGTCTGATGCGATGAACTGCACCGGCGGTGCGCCTTCACGGCTCCAGCCCCGCATAAGCGCGCGACGCGAGAACAGCGCCGCACCTGTGTCGCGCGCCACCTCGGCAAGCTCGTGATCGAATTCCGGTTCCAAGGCCTTGGCCAGCAGCGCAGGCGACTGCTGGTTGTCCATCAGAATCACATCGGCGCCTGCCGCCTGCAGCCGGCGCACGCCGGCCGTCACCGTGGTATAGAACACGGATGGATCGGCGTTGCGCAGCGCGCCATTGGCGCCGACCTGCCAAATCACCAGCTGTGGCCGGATTGCCAGCACGTCAGTCTCGAGCCTTGCCAGCTCCTCACTGGCGTCTTGCCCGCCGATGCCGCGGTTGATTACCGCGACATGCGCCTCCGGCAGCGCGGTCGTCAGCGCTTGTTGCAATACCGCGGGATAGGAATGCGCCTGGTCAGATGCCATTACGCCCTGGGTCGATGATGACCCGAGTGCCACGATCACTCCCTCCAGACCGTGGCCGACTGCGCTAAGCAGATGCGGCAAGGACATAGGCGCAATGGGCGGTGTATTCGGGCAGGCAGCCGTGCCTGTGGCCGAGAGCATCGGCGACAGCAGCAAGCCGGCACTGAGCACGATAGATCGCAAACGAAGGAGAAGGCGGTTCATAACCGTGTTCAACTATAGGCGACTGGATGTGTCCAGAAGATTAACGGATTACTCCGGCTTTCCGCTTCCCTCGGCGGCACGACGCTTGCGCGCTGCCGCCGCATACTGCCCGCGCGGCCGAACCTCCTGCACGTGAGGCCGGACTACGGTATCGTAGTAGTCGTCCCAGTCCTCCGGCGTCAGTTGCTGCAAATCTGGCACCAGCTCGTAGTTATTCAGCGTTGCATCGTCATAGGCATGACGTGGAATCGGCTGCACCTGCAGAAATGGAAAGTCGGCGCGGAAGTCGATCGGCACGTCCGTCTTGGTCAGACGCATATTGGTGATCAGTGGCCCAAACCAGCGGTCGGTCTCGATGATTCCCTCGAACAGCTCGTAATAACCGCTGCGTGGGATGTTGACCGGCGGTCGTACCAGCAGGCTCCACCCAGGAGCGGTGCGGGCAACAATGCCGGTCCAGCACTGGATCAGCCCCGGTTCCTGCAGTGCGCCCAGGAAAGGTGGCGAATATTCCTTGATTTCCTCCGGTGCGACGGAGTCGAACAGGTCGCGAAAGTCCGGGAACTGCGCGGACTGAAGCGGCAACCAAGCGCCGGCGCCCTCCCAGGTCCACATCACATCACGCCCGTCCCACTGCAGGCTGAAGCTGATCGGCGGAAAGATGTAATAGCCATAACCGGAGGCGCTGGTTGACGGCTCGCAATAACGGAATGCTCGGGTAGGGAGTGAACCCGCAGCGGAGCGGTCGGCACGCTGAGGCAGGCGCGCGGAAGGGATGAACCGATGAAAGGCGACGAGGGGCGTCTTCTGCTCGATTTGTTGTGAGCGACGTACTTCGGAAGCGGACACCAACGCTGCCCTATTGAGAGAGGTCCAGTGAAACAGACCGGGTCGGTTAACGCCCGGTCTTACGCCACTGCGGCCTCAGGATGTGCTAATTCGAGCGTTCGCGCCAGCCTCCGCGCACCGGCGGCTGGCCGGCGCATAGGCGCCAGGCCTTGGCCTAATTAACGAATGACGAAGTCATTCTCGCTTTGTGGGTTCACGTAATCGTGAACAGCTAAGTAGCGGTGCCACCTACCGTCAAGGCGCTCATCTTTAAAGTTGGTTGGCCCACCCCTACAGGTACGCCTTGCCCGTTCTTGCCACATGTTCCTATTCCGGGATCGAGCGCCATGTCGTTGCCAACCAGCGCCACCTTGGTGAGCGCGTCTGGGCCGTTCCCGATCAACGTCGCGCCTTTGACCGGCGCGGTCACCTTGCCGTCCTCGATCAAATAGGCCTCGCTTGCTGAGAACACGAACTTCCCAGAGGTGATGTCCACCTGGCCCCCGCCAAAGTTCACGGCGTACAACCCGCGGCGAACCGACCGGATCATTTCGTCTGGCGAATGCGGGCCGCCGACCATCAGCGTATTGGTCATCCGCGGCATGGGCGCGTGTGCGTAGGACTGGCGGCGACCGTTACCGGTGGCGCGCATACGCATCAATCGGGCGTTCAGGCGGTCTTGCATGAATCCGACCAGGATGCCGTCCTCGATCAGGACAGTCCGGCTGGTCGGCGTTCCTTCGTCGTCGACAGTCAGACTGCCACGTCGATCCGGCAGTGTTCCATCATCGACCACCGTTATCCCCGGCGATGCGATTCTCGTGCCCAGCAATCCAGCGAATGCCGAGGTCTTTTTGCGATTGAAGTCGCCCTCTAGCCCATGGCCAATTGCCTCATGGAGCAAAATGCCTGGCCAGCCGGGACCGAGAACGACCTCCATCTCGCCGGCTGGTGCCGGCACACTGTCCAGATTGACCAACGCCTGGCGCAGCGCCTCGTCCACCGCGCCACGCCATACTGCTGGCGCCGTGACATGGTCGTAGGCGAAGCGACCACCTATGCCATGGCTGCCAGTCTCGCGTCTGCCATTTTGCTCTACCACGACTGAGACATTCAGACGGACCAGTGGCCGTAAATCAGCGACGCGATTGCCGTCGGCGCGCATGATCTGCACTGCCTGCCATTCGCCCATGACAGATGCCATCACCTGCACGACGCGCAAATCCTTCCCTCGGGCATAAGCGTCGATTTCCGCCAGCAGGGCCGTCCGCTTCGGGAAATCCGCTGCGCCCAACGGATTGGCGTCGGAGTAGAGGCGGGCATTCGTGGCCCGCGGCGGCTCGGCAGTGGTGCCCGAATAGCCGGCGGCGACTGCCGCGACGCTGTCCGCGGCACGGCGCAGCGCGGCATCCGAAAGTTCGCTGGCATGCGCGTATCCGGTCGCCTCACCGGCAATCGCGCGCAGGCCGAAGCCCAGCGAGGTGTCGAAGCCGGCGCTGCGGATCCGCCCGTCGTCAAGGCTGATCTGCTCGCCCTCACGATATTCGAGGTAGAGTTCCCCGTCGTCGCTCCGCGCCAGGGCTGACCCCAGAGTCGTCTCGGCGGTCGCGCGGTCCAGCACGGAATCCGCGCGGTCGAAGAACAGCTTGTCTGTGACAGCCAGCGGCGTCATGGCAAAACCCCAAAGCGTGTGAGTACGCCCTAAAGTGGGGCGTGTTCGCTCGCTTGGCTACTCACCAGTGGCAGAACACGTTCGGCGGGAAGGCGAATTTCAGCGAGGGTGCCCTGTCCGGGGGCGCTTTGCAGCGACAGCACTCCGCCATGACCGTGCACCAGGGCACGCGACGCATACAAGCCGAGGCCAGCGCCCTGGAAGCGGCGCGAAAATGCGCCGTCGAGCTGAGAGAACGGCTCGAACACGCGATCGATATCATCGGGCGCGATGCCGATCCCGGTGTCACGGACGAACAGTAGCAGCCGTCCATCGCTTTCAAGCGTGGCACCGACGGTGACCGTGCCCCCCGGGCCGGTGAATTTAATCGCATTTGACAACAGGTGATTGACTGCCTGCTGCAGTCTCCTCTCATCTGCCAAGAGCTGCGGCAGTTCATCTGGCAAGTCGGCTATCAACGTGATCTCGGCCGCATGCGCCGCGGTATCCGCAAGGTGCGCACAGTTACGCACCAGACGTGCCACATCGACCCGATCGGCGGTTAGCTCGACTCGATCCGATTCAATGCGAGCCACATCGAGTATACCGTTGATCATGCCCAACAGCTGCCGGCCGGCCTCGTTGATCTGTGAGGCAAACTCGGCGATTCTGGCCGGTGTGGGGTTGACCGCCTCCTGTAACAGTGCGTCCGAGAAGCCGATCACGGCGTTCAGTGGCGTCCGCAGTTCGTGACTCATCGTGTCCAGGAAGCGTGATTTTGCCTGGCTGGCCAATTCGGCCGCCTCCTTTGCCCGGCGCAGTTCGTCCTGAGCCTGTCGCGTCTCGGTGACGTCGGTGAATGTGCTGACCCACCCTCCGGCGGGTGTCGGGTCGGAGCGGGCTTCGAGAACGCGACCGCTTGGGGTGACGATCTCCCGTTGGTAAGGCGTCGATCGGTCGAGTTCGAGCAGGGCCCTGGCCCGTTCTGGCGCGCCAGGGCCCTCGCCGAAATGGCCACGTATGATCATGCTTTCCAGGACTTGTTCCTCGGTCCGCCCTGGCGTCAGCAGTCCCATTGGATGGTCGAGCAATTTTTCTGCGGTCGCATTGCTGGCCAGCAGCCGACGGTCAGCGCCCCAAAGCACGACCCCATGGCGGATGCAGGAGAGCATGACCGCCATTTCCTCGGCGCGGCGCGAGTTCTGCTGTTCGGCATCGGTGAGCGGCGTGATGTCGGTGACCACGCTGATATAGCCCCCGTCGGGCAATGGCGTGGTGCGTACGTCGAGCATGGTGCCGTTCGACCGCCGGCGTTTGCGCATCTGCGGGCGGGTGACGTCGAATGCGGTCTGCTGGCTGATGATGTCTTCGACTGGGCCGGGGCCGTATTCTCCGGCCGCAGCCCGTCGGCGTATAATGTCGTCGAGGTGCTCACCGATGCTAAGCGGCGCGCCCGCCATCACTTGTGTATATGCCTGGTTGGACATGGCCACCCGATGATCGGCGCCGTACACGCATACGCCTTGCGGGAATGCTTCGAGGATTGAATGCAGCAAGTCAGCACTGCGACGCGATTCATCCTCGGCCCGCGCCAGCGGGCTGACGTCGGCGGCGGTCATGGTCCAGCAGCCGCCATAGAGCGGGTCGGAGAGACACCGACGACTGCTACACCGGCCCATATCGCCTGCAGCACGGCTTCAGTATGTGCAGCTGGTTCGCCGCCGGTCACGGAATTAGTCGGGCCGGAGGCGCACGGGTCACGTGGACCAGCACGATCGCCACCGTGAGCAGCAGTGCTGCGACGAGTTGATGCAGCGCGGCCAATGGGATCGGCACAGCCAGCAAGAGTGTCGCCACGCCGAGCAGATACTGTACTGCCGATGCAGCTCCAAGCGCGATTAAGGCAATGCGCGTCGGACGCGGCGGATTCGTGGCCAGGCCAAAGCCCAGCGTTATGGCAATCGCAACGACGGCGACGCTCGCCAGCAGCCGATGATCGAACTGCACGGCCGGAATGTTTTCAGTTAAATTGCGGACGAATGGCTTCAGGGCAGCATAGCCCTCTGGCACCAGGCGCCCTTCCATCAGCGGAAACGTGTTGTATTCGAAGCCAGCGCGAGTGCCTGCGACGAAGCCGCCAGCCAGCATGGTCACTGCAATAACAGCGCAGCCAAAGCACCCCAGGCGATGCAGCAGCCGGCTCGCCCCCGGGCGTGGCGGGACCGGCCACAACACGGAGAGCCCTGTCCACACCAGGGCGGCATAGAGAAACAAAGCAAGCGCCAAATGAATGACCAGCCGATAAGGCGAAACGGCAGTGGTCTCCGGGAAGAAGCCCGACGCCACCATGAACCATCCGACGGCGCCCTGGAACCCGCCAAGCACAAACAATCCGACCATCATTGGGCGCAACCGGCGCTCTATCCTGCCGCTGGTCCAGAACCAGAGCAGCGGCACAAGGAAGGCGAAGCCGATCAGCCGGCCCCATAAGCGGTGGATCCATTCCAGCCAGAAGATCTGCTTGAAGCCGGCGAGGCCAAATCCCTGGTTGACGAGCGCGTATTGCGGGATCTGTTGGTAAAGGTGATAGAGCCGCTCCCATTCAACGTGGCTCATGGGCGGTAGCGTGCCGGCAAGCGGCGCCCATTCCATAATCGACAATCCGGAGCCGGTAAGCCGGGTCACACCGCCCAGCACGACCATCACCAGCACCATGAATGCCACACAGAACAGCCAGATGGCGACGAGGCGACGGGTGGGGCGGCCGGCCGCGCGGTCTTCCGGCGGCGCGCCGGGAAAGTCGCGAACGTCGAAAGGCATGTCACAGCTTATAGAGGGCGGCCCGCGCCCTGGCGATATGCCTGTTACGAAAGCCTTATTGCAGGCGCAGGGTAATCGCGGGGCTGCGGATCGATGGCGGCTTCATGACGCTGGAAGATGCCACCCGCACCGAATGCACACGGGCGTCAAGTTCGCGATCCCAAAACTCGAGAAACTTGCGCAGTACGGGGAACCTCGGTGCCAGATCGAGGTCCTGCCAGATGAAGCTCTGCAGGATTCCCGGGTGGTCGGGCATGTGGTAAAGGATCTCGGCCGTGGTCAGGCGATAGTCCTTCAGCTGCAGGGCAAGGCCCATATTCTGATCTCCAGTGTCCCTATCCGTTTGAATAGCAACATGACATCAACACCGGTTGCCTGCGCAAGGGCTCTCGCAATGTTTTCAAAGGTTTAGCACTCGGCGCCGCGCATTGCTGCTGGTCTCTTGACTCCACACGAGAACGCGACTAGATCCTTGGCACTCTCCTGAGGGGAGTGCTAACAAGCCGCGTCACGGTGCCCATAGGGGGCCATGGCCAGGGTGTTGGCGAACCGCGAATTCCATCGATAGAGATCACTCAAGGAGCGATCCGAATGAACTTCCGTCCCCTGCACGACCGGGTTGTGGTCCGTCGGCTTGAAGCCGAGGAGAAGACCGCGGGCGGCATCATTATCCCCGACACGGCCAAGGAAAAGCCGATGGAGGGCGAAGTTATCGCAGTCGGCCCCGGCGCGCGTGACGAGACCGGCAAGCTGGTGCCGCTCGACGTCAAGTCCGGTGACCGCATCCTGTTCGGCAAGTGGTCCGGCACCGAGGTGAAGCTTGATGGCGAGGATCTCCTGATCATGAAGGAGTCCGACATCATGGGCATCGTCGAGGGCCAGCCCGCCGCCAAGCGCAAGGCCGCTTGATCAACTGAAGAACGAAGGAATCTGATACATGGCTGCCAAGGACGTAAGGTTCGGCGGGGAAGCCCGTTCGCGCATGTTGCGCGGCGTGGACATCCTGGCCGACGCAGTGAAGGTCACACTCGGCCCGAAGGGCCGCAATGTCGTGCTCGACAAGAGCTTCGGTGCACCGCGCATCACCAAGGACGGCGTCACCGTCGCCAAGGAAATCGAGCTGGCCGACAAGTTCGAGAACATGGGCGCGCAGATGGTGCGCGAGGTGGCCTCGAAGACCAACGACATCGCCGGTGACGGCACCACCACCGCGACCGTGCTCGCCCAGGCGATCGTACGCGAAGGTGCGAAGGCGGTGGCCGCCGGCATGAACCCGATGGACCTGAAGCGTGGTATCGACCGCGCGGTAAATGCCGTCGTCGACGAGCTGAAGAAGAAGACCAAGAAGATCACGACGCCTGCCGAAACGGCGCAGGTCGGCGCGATCGCGGCCAACGGCGAGAATGAGATCGGCAAGATGATCTCGGATGCCATGCAGAAGGTCGGCAATGAGGGCGTCATCACGGTCGAGGAGGCCAAGGGCATCCAGACTGAGCTCGACGTGGTCGAAGGCATGCAGTTCGACCGCGGCTATGTCAGCCCGTACTTCATCACCAACGCCGAGAAGATGATCGCTGACCTGGATCAGCCGTACATTCTGATCCACGAGAAGAAGCTCAGTGGTCTGCAGCCGATGCTGCCGCTGCTGGAGAGCATCGTGCAGTCCGGTCGGCCGTTGCTGATCATCGCTGAAGACGTGGAAGGCGAGGCGCTGGCCACGCTGGTGGTGAACAAGCTGCGCGGCGGTCTGAAGGTCGCGGCGGTGAAGGCACCTGGCTTCGGCGATCGTCGTAAGGCGATGCTGGAAGACATCGCGATTCTGACCGGTGGCACCGTGATCAGCGAAGACCTCGGCATCAAGCTCGAGAACGTCAAGCTGAACGACCTCGGCAAGGCGAAGAAGGTGCTCATCGAGAAGGAGAACACCACGATCGTCGAGGGCGCCGGCAAGAAGGACGACATCGTCGGCCGCTGCAACCAGATCCGCGCGCAGGTCGAGGAGACCACCTCGGACTACGACCGCGAAAAGCTGCAGGAGCGCCTTGCGAAGCTCGCGGGCGGCGTCGCGGTGATCCGCGTCGGCGGCTCGACCGAGGTCGAGGTGAAGGAGCGCAAAGACCGAGTCGACGACGCGCTGCACGCGACCCGCGCGGCGGTCGAGGAAGGCATCGTCCCAGGCGGCGGCGTGCCACTGGCGCGTGCCTCGCTGATCCTGTCGAAGCTGAAGACGGACAACGATGATCAGCGGTTCGGCGTCGAGATCGTGCGCAAGGCGGTCATGATGCCGCTGCGGCAGATCGCCGAGAACGCCGGCGAGGACGGTGCCGTTATCGCGGGCAAGGTGCTGGACAAGGACGAGTACAACTGGGGCTTTGACGCGCAGACCGGCGAGTTCAAGGACTTGGTGCGTTCCGGCATCATCGACCCGACCAAGGTGGTGCGCACTGCCTTGCAGGACGCCGCGTCGGTCGCTGGCCTGCTGGTGACCACCGAAGCGATGGTAGCTGAGAGGCCGGAGAAGAAGGCACCGCCGATGCCTCCGGGTGGCGGCGGCATGGGTGATATGGACTTCTGATTGGGCAAGGGCGGATCGCAAGATCCGCCCCTTCTTTTCGTGGCCGGCCTTGCGCCGGCCATCTGCGTTTCTGGGGGCCAGCGGATCGGCACAATGCTTTGCCGGGACCTGCCCGTGACCCTCGCTCCTGCCTGGGTTATCACTTGGGGCATGGAGACACTTCCGTCGTGACCCAGTCCTTTGCCCTCAACACCCTGCGCAGCGGCCCCGATGGTCGTGGCCGGTTTGGCGATTACGGCGGCCGCTTCGTTGCCGAGACGCTGATGCCGCTGATCCTGGAGGTAGAGCAGGCCTACCTCGCAGCCCGCGCCGATCCCGCCTTCAGGCAGGAACTCGACGCCTACCTGAAGCACTACGTAGGCCGTCCCAGCGCGCTGTGGTTCGCCGAGCGGCTGACCCGCCAGCTCGGCGGGGCAAAGATCTACTTCAAGCGTGACGAGCTGAACCACACGGGCAGTCACAAGGCGAACAACTGCATGGGCCAGATCCTGCTGGCCAAACGTATGGGCAAGGCGCGCATTATCGCCGAGACCGGCGCCGGTCAGCACGGCGTCGCCACGGCGACTATGTGCGCGCTGTTCGGGTTGCCATGCACCGTCTACATGGGCGCCACCGACGTTGAGCGGCAGAAGCCGAACGTGTTTCGCATGAAGCTGTTGGGTGCGGAGGTGAAGCCGGTGACCTCCGGCGCCTCCACGCTGAAGGACGCGATGAACGAGGCGCTGCGCGACTGGGTCGCCAACGTCGAAGACACCTACTACCTGATTGGCACTGTCGCGGGTCCGCACCCCTATCCGATGATGGTGCGCGACTTCCAGTCGGTGATCGGTGAGGAGGCAAAGGCCCAGCTTCGCGAGGCGGAGGGACGGCTGCCGGACGCCGCTGTAGCGTGTATCGGCGGTGGATCGAATGCCATGGGCCTGTTCCACCCGTTCCTCGATGATCCATCAGTGCGGCTGATCGGCGTGGAGGCCGGCGGGCATGGCATAGAGAGCGGCGAACACGCCGCCAGTCTGACCGGCGGACGGCCAGGCGTGCTGCACGGCAATCGGACGTATCTGCTGCAGGACGAGGACG
>JBKPOG010000137.1:0-10331 GCA_046732975.1 Pseudomonadota bacterium | reverse complement strand
GCAATGTGTCGCGGCTATTTGTTGATGAGCGCTGCCGCAGCGGTGCAGATGGCCTCGTCCTGCGATCCCGTGCCACTGGAGCAGCCGATTGCACCGACGAGCTTACCGTCCTCGATCAGCGGGATGCCGCCGCGCGAGGCGACCACATCGTCGAGGCTCAGGACGTACTTCAAGTCAGACTTCTGTACCGCGTCTTCGAAAGCCTTGGTCGGACGGCGATACTTGACCGCGGCACGCGCCTTGTGCTGCGCAACGGCAATCGACCCGAGCAACGCGCCGTCCATCCGCAGGAAGGCGACGAGATTGGCACCGGAATCGACAACGGCGATGTCCATTGGCCAACCCTTCTTGCTGGCCTCGGCCACGGCCGCCTGGATCAACGACTGCGCACGCTCCGCTCCTATCGCCGAACCGTAAGGCGTGCTGAACGGCATCTTCTCGGGGATGGCATCGAGGTTCGGCGGAGCAGGCTGCTGGGCCTGAAGACTGCCGCTGAATAGCACGGTCCCGCCAATGAGTATCGACGACAGAATGTGCTCGCGCATCTGTTTCTCTCCCGTGTGGTTGCCCTTGGTTGGCCGCTGGGTTGGAAATCGTCATAGACTGAAGGCGCGACGTTTGCCAGGAGTGAGCATGCGAGCACGTGATGCTGGACTGTCTTGTGGTTCGCTCCCTTTGGGTGAGCGCAACAGCATCGCCGACGTTCCGGGCGTCGCTGTCGGTCATGCGACATTGGCCGAGGGCGATATCCGTACCGGCGTTACGGCAGTTCTGCCGCAAGATGGGGATCTGTTCCGCGACAAAGTTGTTGCTTCTGCGCACGTGCTGAATGGCTTCGGGAAAAGCACCGGCCTGATGCAGCTGAACGAACTCGGCACACTGGAGACACCAATACTGCTGACCAACACTTTTGCCGTTGGCACCTGCTCGAATGCATTGATCCGCCGCGCCATCACCAGCAATCCCGAGATCGGTCGCCAGACCTCGACCGTGAATCCCGTGGTGCTTGAGTGCAACGACGGCTTCCTGAACGACATTCAGGCGAGGGCGGTCACCGAGGCACATGCGAATACGGCGATCGAATCGGCAGCTGAGGAGTTCGCCGTCGGCTCGGTCGGCGCTGGCACGGGAATGAGCTGCTTTGGGCTGAAAGGCGGCATCGGAACTGCGTCGCGTGGGTTGCACTTCGACAGGCAGCCTTACCACGTCGGTGTCGTGGTGCTGGCCAATTTTGGCCGCGCAGGCGATCTGCGATTGCCGGACGGGCGGCGGATAGATCCGGAGTCGGATCCTGCCGGCGAGGCAGGCTCGTGCATCATCGTGGTTGGAACCGATATCCCATTGGACCATCGCCAGCTCGGCCGCGTTGCGCGCCGCGCTGGCGTTGGGCTGGCCTGGTGCGGCTCGTTCTGGGGCAACGGCAGTGGCGACATCGCGCTGGCGTTCAGCACTGCGCACCGCGTGCCACACGATGCCGATCGGGATTTGGTCGATCAGCGTGTGCTGGCGGAAAGCCGGATCGACCGGCTGTTCCAGGCGGCTGCTGAGGCAACGCAGGAAGCGGTTCTCGACGCGTTGGTGGCCGCCGGCACGATGGTCGGGCGAAGCGGGAACCGCCGCATTGGTCTGACCAAACTGCTGTAAGCGTGTGCGTTATTACCACAGCACCTCCTAAATATTTGCCATTGACGGACCAGAACGCGCTCGCGCGATAATCCGTGAAGTCATTCTCCAAAAAGCTGCCGCATTGTATGGGAGTGTTCTGTCGGCGTCACGTTTAAGGATGTGGCGGTCTCCCGATTCCAGCTTGAGCATGCAGCCTGTAAATACATCGAGAGGAGCGCTACTATGCCAGAGTATCGCTATTACTGCCTGAATGATGAGGGGAAGATCACCCGAGGCAAACATGTCGAGGTGCCAAATTTGGCGGCAGCGATCCGAGCCGCCTATGACGATTGCGGGTCAGCCAGCATGGGCGCGCACAGACGTGTTGAAGTCTGGCAAGCGGCTCGTTGCCTCTACAGTACAGGTGGAATTGCCGGCCGTTAGCCCAGCATTCTCATTCCAACGTATTGACGACAACAGGCTGCCGGCACAGCGTGTCGTCGCGTGCAAGTGCGCCAAGGGGAGGAACGGATGACAACGCCACTGCCAGGTCGTCGCGACCTTTTGTGCGGCGCGCTCGCCGCAGCCGCAGCAACCACAACGAAGCTGTCGGCAGTGCAGGCGCAACAGGCCCAGGTGCGCTGGTCCGCGGGCACCGAATTGCCAAAGACCAAGGCACCGGCCAACGCCACCGACTGCCACTTCCACATCTACGATTCGAGTTTCCCGATCGCACCCTACGCCACGCTGAAGCCCCCGCCGGCATCAGTAGACGATTACCATGCCCTGCAGCATCGGATCGGCACCACACGCTGTGTGGTCATCCTGCCTTCAACCTATGGCACGGACAACTCGCACTACCTGGCCCTGTTGCCGCAGCTTGGCGGCAAGGAACGCGCACGCATGGTGGGCGTGGTGAACACCTCGGTCACCGACCAGGAATTGCGCCAGATGCATGACGCCGGGGTGCGCGGCATTCGCTTCAATCTCTCACCACCTGGCGCTACCACTATCGACATGATCGAGCCGCTGGCGAAGCGGATTGAGCTGATGGGCTGGCACTGCCAGATCAATATGCCGGCCGATCAGATCGTCGCTGCACAGGAGGTGTTCCTGCGCGTGCCGGGGCGCTTGGTATTCGATCATTTAGCGCATGCACCTGACGTGAACGGTCCCGCCTACCAGCTGATCCGGCGGCTGATCGATAAGGGGAACACCTGGGTCAAGCTCTCTGGCGCCTACGCCGATACCAAGTCGGGTCCGCCGCAATATGCCGATCGCCTGGCGGTGGCACAGGGCTACGCTAAGGCCGCGCCGGAGCGCGTGGTATGGGGCAGCGACTGGCCGCATCCCAGCGAACCGGCCGACAAAAAACCGGATGATGCCGTGCTGTTCGATCTGCTGGCGGTATGGGTGCCGAATGAGGCGGCACGGCACAAGGTGCTGGTGGATAATCCAGCCAAGCTTTACGACTTTCCGGCCGGCTGATGCCCGCGAATATCGGCATTGTTGCCGGCTCGGCTGAGGGCGCCGCGCTGTGCTATCGAACGATCTGCACCGAAGGTGCCGCAGTGCCTGGCACACACGCACATCCCGAAGTGTCGATGCACACGCACTCGCTCGCCGACTACATGGCGTGCGTCCATCGTGGCGACGGGCGCGGTGTCGGCGAGCTGATGCTCGGTTCAAGCAACAAGCTGGCGGCGATCGGTGCAGAGTTCCTGATCTGTCCCGACAACACTTTCCACCAGGGGCTGCCCTATATCGAAGCGAACTCGCCGCTGCCCTGGCTGCACATCGCGGACGTGGTCGTAGCGGAGGCGGTGTCACGAGGCTTCCGCCGCCTGGGGTTATTGGGTACGCGCTGGCTGGTGGAAAGCAGCGTCTATCCGGACCGCGTGAAGGCAGCGGGCCTGGACTACGTGCTTCCGGGTGACAATGAGCGTGCAACAATCAACCGCATCATCATGGACGAACTAGTGTGCAGCGTGTTCACCCCGGAGGCGGTTGCCTACCATCAGCGCGTCATCGCACGTCTACGCGACGCCGGCTGCGACTCCGTCGTACTCGGCTGCACCGAGATCCCACTGATTATCAGCGACACCAACTCGCCGCTGCCGACACTTGATTCGACACGGCTGCTGGCGCGGGCGGCGCTGCGCAAAGCCTGTGTAGTGCCTCAGCTCTTGCCGGCGTAGCTCTTCGCCATTCCTTCCCCCGGTTCGGCCTGCGGGCCGAACGGCATGATCGGATAGCGCAGCCCTGCCTTCGACAGGCCTTGCAACCCAACCACCGCGCGCTGCAGGTCCGCGGGCGGACACGCCATCAGCATCTCGTCATCCGCCACACCGCCATAGCGGCGCTCGGCATAGCACGGGATCGACAGCGACACTTCGCGCGTCTTCAGCGCATGGCCCCAGGAGTCGGCGCAGGCACTCTCGCCGGTGATGGAAAAGTCGTAGCGCTTATAGTTGCGCCACTGCAGCCCATTGATGAACAGGATCATCTGCGCGGGGTTGCCGTAGAACAGGCAGACATCTGGCGGATCGAGCCGCGCAGTACGCAGTGGCGACACCACCAGGCCGTTGTAGCGTCCTGGCGGGACACGCGGCATGCCGGCCTGATGCGCCGCGGCCGCTGCGCGGTTCTCGAACCACACACCCTCCATCTTGCGTCCCGAGGTGTAGATCTCACCCGGGGCGTCGAGGCCGATGACGCTGGAGCAGGACGAAAACGACGGGATGTTCTCTGTGGTGATGCCAAGCGTGAAGCCGGCCATGCGCGACTGGGTGACCAACTGGCAGGTCGAGAACGTGCGCCCTTTCGGCGGTCGGCGCAGCCCTGGCACGTTGGCCATCACTTCCAGGTCCTCGAACAGCTTCATGCCGATAGGGAAAGTGCGCAGGTGCAGAAGCTGGTTCAGCTGTTCCGCCAGCACGGCGATGGCCTTGCCATCGAGCGGCGAGGCTTCGGCGATGACGGGAGCGTCGTTCATTGTTGTTCTCCGGGAGAGCCTGCAGTCGCAGTGGCCAAAATCTGACAGTTGGTCCCACGTTGCAAGTCCGCTGGCTTGGTGGCGGCACATCGTCGAGCAACCCGGGGGCACCTGTCGAGCAGGATGCCACGGCAAGCGTCAGGCATTGAGTGCGATGCTGATGATTGCTGCCCGAGCGCCGTCGCATGGTGGACCGCCGCGCAGTTTCATGGCACGATCGACGGATACGTAGAAGAACAACGGATACGCAGAAGAACAACGGATACGCAGAAGAAATCGCGGGAGGAGACCGGAATGGCACCCAAGATTGCAATAGCACTCAGCGCGTTCATGTTAGGCGCCTGGTTCGGCAGCGCCGCAGAGGCCCAGGATATCAAGCTTTACGCCTTCAGTTCCGGAGCCCTAACGCTTGGCAAGGGCTATCTGCAGAACGGTGCGCCTATGACACCCGAGATTCAGGTCCCGGTGGGCTTCTTCGTGGTGATGCACCCTAGGGGCAACGTCCTGTTTGATACCGGCAACAATGACAAAATCATCACTGACCCGTCCTACTGGGGTGCATCATTCCAGGCGCTGAAGCCGGTGAACACACCCGATGTTGCGGTGGATGCCCAGCTGCAGAAGATCGGTCTCAAGCCCGACGACATCAAATACGTTGTGGTCAGCCACCTGCATCTCGACCACGGCGGCAACATTGCGAAGTTCCCAAACTCCACCATAGTGCTACAGAAGAGCGAGATCCAAAACGCGTTCTGGCCAGAGATCGGCACTGGCGCGAACTACATCATTGGCGATGTGTTGCCGCTGCGCTCGCCAATGACGGACCAGCCAAATGCGGTCAAGATGGTTCAGCTGAACGGCGATATGGACCTGTTCGGCGACGGCACTGTCGTGGTGAAGCGGTGGGTCGGCCATACGCCCGGCAGCGAGATGATGGTGGTGCGGCTGAAGAACAAAGGACCTGTGATCCTCACCGGCGACAACGTGTACTTCAAGGAGAACGTCGAGAAGAACCTGCCGCCGAGTGTCGGCTTGGCCTATTCGCCGAGCGGCATCCTCAGCGCGTACGAATGGATCCGCTATGAGATGGCGACCGAAAAGGCCGACTTCTTCACGGCACATGATCCGGACGCGTTCAAGGCGATGAAGAAAGCACCCGAGTTTTACGACTGAGGCCCTTTGAGCGAACACAGCGCTGTCGCAGCGGCGGCGCTCGATCATCTTTCAAAACGTTACGGCGCGACGCTCGCGGTCGATGATGTCTCACTGCAGGTGAGGCGGCACGAGGTGTTGGGTCTGCTGGGCCCGAACGGCTCGGGCAAGACTACCATCCTGCGGGTGCTGACCGGTTATCTGCGGCCCGGCAGCGGGTCGGCACAGGTCGGTGAATTCGATCTCGTGCGCGAGGGACGGGCGGCGCGTGGCCGGATTGGATATGTGCCCGAGGATGCCGAACTTTACCGGCATATGCGGGTGAACGAATTCCTGGTCTTCATGGGCCGGTTGCGCGGTCTCGCTGGGGATCAACTAAACGAGCGCCTCGCCTTCGTGCGGGAGCGGCTGGCGCTGGACGATGTAGGCGCGACCATCATCGGCCGGCTATCCCGCGGCTATCGCCAGCGCGTGGCGATCGCTCAGGCCATCATACACGAACCCGAACTACTGGTACTCGATGAACCTACCAATGGCCTCGATCCACGACAGATCATCGAGATGCGCGGGTTGCTGCGTGGGCTTGCCGCACACTGCTCGATCATCGTTACTTCGCATATTCTGAGCGAGATCGAGCGCGTGGCTGACCGCGTCGCCATCCTCCTGCAAGGGCGCCTTCTCGCAGTGGTTGGGATGGCGGAGATAGTTTCGGCGGGCTCCGATCTCGAACGCACTTTCCTTGACCTCACCGCAGACGTCAGGAGCATCTGACGTGCTGCGGGCGCTCGTCGCTAAGGAGATCGGGGCGCTGTTCATATCTCCGGTTGCCTACGCGGTCATTACCGTATTCCTGCTGCTGAGCGGCTACAGCTTCACGGTCACTCTGCTCGTCGCCAAGCAGGCGAGTCTGGTGTCGGTGTTCTTCCAGGCGGCGGTGGAATTCGTTCTGCTGGTGCCGCTGCTCACAATGCGATTGTTCGCAGAAGAGCGTCGTACCGGCACGCTCGAATTGCTGCTGACCGCGCCCGTGCGCGAGATCGAGATCGTGCTCGCCAAATTCGTCGCTGCCATGGCGGTGCTGTTGGCGATGATCGGACTGACCTTAAGCTATGCACTGGTCATCGCTGTCTATGGCGCACCCGACTGGGGCCCCATTTATAGCGGCTATCTCGGCCTGGTTCTGCTGGCTGGCAGCCTCGCGTCGCTCGGTATCGCTGTTTCGGCGCTCACCGCCAATCAGATTGTCGCAGCAGTGGTCTCGCTGGGAATCTTCGGCCTGCTCTGGTCGATTGATTCGTTGGCCTCACTCTTGCCGTCGCCGATGGACAACTGGTTGCTCGGACTCTCTTTGCTCGCACGGTTCACGCCATTCGCGGCGGGTGCGATGTACACCTCGGATTTCGGCTGGTTCCTGGCGCTGATCCTGCTTGGCCTGTTCCTCGCCGTCCGCGCGCTGGCGCGGCGCTGAACAGCGATGGACGAACATCAGATCGAGCTGCAGCCGCTGCTCTGGGCAATCGGCTGGCTCGTCGCTGTGCTGGTGTTGTTCTGGGCCGGACTGCGCCTGCCGCTGCAGACCAGGCTCGTACGGTGGCAGAACTGGATATATACCGGGGGCGTGGTTGTCGTGGCGTTTGCTCTGTTCGTGCTCGCCAACGTGGCGCTGACATTGCGCGACGGCCACATAGATCTGACACGCGAGAAGCTCTACACACCTTCTGCAGCTGCGATGAAGGTGGTGAACGGCCTGGAGCGCGAGGTCCGCCTCACCTATTTCTATCACTCCCAGGACCCAGCGGGCCGCCGCGCCCGCGACATCCTCACGCTGATGCAACGCCGTAATCCGCTGTTTCGCCTGACTGCGGTCGACCCTGACAAGGAGCCAACGGTGGCGCGCAGCAATGGCATCCGCATCTACAATGCCGCCATGATCGAGGCCGACGGCCGGCGCGTGCTCGTGCAGAGCACTGACGAAGCCGAGATTGCGCTTGGTATCCAGCGCGTACTGCGCGAACGCGTGATCACTGTTTGCTTCGTCGAAGGCCACGGCGAGCTGCCGATGGACAATTTCGAGTTCCACACGCATCTCGAGGGCGTGGCTGACCATAGTCATGACGACGCGTCGTCGCGTCTTGTGCAGATGGCGGGCCACGGCGTCGGACGTTTTCGTCGCGCGCTGGAAGCACAAGGTTACGAAGCGCGCCGACTGATCCTCGCGACCAATCGGGGCGTGCCGGATGACTGCACGCTGGTGGTCATGGCCAATCCGCGCACCACCTTCCTGCCGGGCGAGAGCGACGCGCTACGTCGCTATCTGGCGAATGGCGGCGCCGCGCTGTTCCTGTTCGATCTTGGGTTTGTGCTCGAGCCGGGGCTCGCGCGGCTTATCGAAGATCTCGGCGTCCGCGCCGAGCAACAGGTCGTGATCGATCCACTGAGTCACTACATGCTGGATGCGGAGATGGTCGCAGTGACCGGCTACGATTCGCATCCGATCACCCAGTCTGTCTCGCTGACGTTCTATCCAGGAGCACGGCCGCTCAGTCTGCTCAAACCGGCAGGCGATATCCGCGTGGCCTCGCTGCTGACAAGCAGTCGTGACAGCTACACACGTGATGTGGCCCCGGCGGCAAGCCGCGCCGCGGATGAGCCAGCCGAGCTGCCCCCCACGATCACCACGCCGGCTCCGGGGCCACGCGTACTGGGCGCCGCCGTCGAAGGGTTGCTGCCTGGCGGCAGCCGGGCGCTGCGCGCCGTGGTGATCGGCGACTGCGACTTCGCCAGCAACTCGTTCTTTCCGTACATGTCGAACAGCGACCTGTTGCTGGCTGCGGTGCGCTGGCTCGCACACGAGGAACGTACAACGCCGGTGCCGACGCGTATTCCGGTCCCTTCGCTCGTGCTCTTGACCGAGAACCAGGCGCGCACCGTGTTCCTCCTGGTCGGTCTGCTGCCACTGTTGGTCGTGGCAGTTGGCGGGCTGGTGTGGTGGCGGCGCAGATGACGACTTGGCGGCGACTCGTGACGCCAACGGCGGTTGCGTTCGTTGTGCTCTATCTCGCGGTGATGGTGATCAATGGCGCGCCGCCGACTCAACGCCAGTTCGTGGAGTTCAAGGCCAACGGCTTGCTGAAGACCGCGCCCGAGTTGATCCGCCGAGTTGAACTCACGCGTGCAAACCAGCGACTCGATTTGCAGCGGCAGGATCACGATCTTTGGATCGCAGGGACGAACACACGTATCAATGCCTCCGCCGCCAGGCAGATCAGCACCGCACTTGAGATGATGCATAACTCGGGCCCGGCCCGTGAACTGACGGCTGACGATGTGAAAGGCACCAACCCCGCTGAATTTGGCCTCGTCGACCCGCGCATCACCGCGACCCTGTATGCAACGAACAACGACCCGGTGATGACGGTCCATTTCGGCGCACGCAACCCCGACGACTTCCTGCAGTACATGCGCATCGATAACGACGCGCACCTGTACCTGATGTCGCGCTTCATCGGTGAGACCTGGCTGAGCGCCTTTGAATCGACTCTGCCATGATCAAGCAGGCCGTTTTTGCGCTGATCCTGTCGTTGACTCTCCTGATCGGCGGCGCCCAAGCGCACACCGCCGGCAGCACCGGCTATGCTGTGGTCACCGTGTATGGACAGACAGTCCGCTATGTACTGACGATTTCAGTTGACGTCGTCCAATCCGCCGCGGCGACGCCGGCCGACGATTTCGGCGGTCTCGCCGGGCTAGTGGCGCAGCATATCGCGATCGGTGCAAACGACACTCCCTGCTCTTCGACTCCAGGAACGGTGCAGCCGCCATTACCGACGCGCCCGACCGTTGTCATCACGCTCGACTACGCCTGCGCCACGTCACCACGGACGTTGTCACTGATCGACAACATGTTCGACGTGCTCGGTCCTGATCACCACACGCTGGTCACTGTCCAATGGCCCGAGAGGCGCGAGCAGTTGCTCTTCGAACCGGGCAACAGAAGCGCGCACGTTGGGCGTGCTGGAGAGTTGACAGCGCCTGATGCTGGATCGGCGCCAAGCAGCGCGTTTGCGTTCTTCCGCCTGGGCGTGGAGCACATTCTTACCGGATATGACCATCTCCTGTTTCTGTTCGCGCTGCTGCTGCGCGGCGGCCGGCTGCGCTCGCTGCTAGGCATCGTCACTGCCTTCACTATCGCGCACAGTATCACTCTCGCGCTTGCCATACTCGGCGTGGTGGTGATCCCGCCCGGCGTCGTCGAGCCGGTCATTGCGCTGTCGATCGCCTACGTCGCCTTAGAGAACATTGTTCGCAGACAAGCTGCCTCAGGACGCTGGCTGGTGAGTTTCGTGTTTGGCCTGGTGCATGGATTCGGTTTCGCGGGTGCGCTTTTGGAGCTCGGTTTGCCGCCCAGCGGCATCCTTGGTTCGCTGCTATTCTTCAATCTCGGGGTGGAGGCGGGACAGGCGATGGTAGTGGCTGCACTGTTCCCAGCCTTGTTGTGTTTCGGCCGCTTCGCCTGGGAACGCCAGGCAGTGACCGCGATCTCCACCGCAGTTTTTGCCGTTGCCGTGGCGCTCGCTGT
>JBKPOG010000136.1:0-13781 GCA_046732975.1 Pseudomonadota bacterium | reverse complement strand
GCGTGCGGCTGTCAAATGCGGGCCGCGGGATTTTGCTGAGCTTCTGCTGGTGCCAGGCGTCGGCGCACGCACGGTCCGCGCGCTGGCCCAGGTCGCGGAAGTCGTGCATGGCGCACCATATCGCTTCAGCGACCCGGCGCGGTTCTCCTTCGCGCATGGCGGCAAGGACCGTCACCCTTTTCCGGTACCGCTGAAAGTCTATGACCGCACGATCGATGTGTTGAAGTCAGCGGTGCGCAAGGCAAGGCTTGGACACTCCGAAGAGCTTGCGGCGATCCGCCGTCTGGACGAACAGGCACGCCGTGTGGATCTGCTCGCAGGCGGACCTTCCGTCGATGTGCTGCTCGCCGATGAGCGGGAACGATCGCACCGATACGGCGGCCGAAGCGTGTTCGGGGATGAACCGCCACCGGTCGCCATGCGGCGGTGTGCGAATGCTAAATGAATTGCGAGTGTCAGTGGCAACTGATGCCTTCGACTGGGCGCAGCCGGCTGCAATCGAATTCGCGGGCTGACATGTTTCGCGCCTGCGGACGCCTCCCCCAGCTATGCCGTGGGCTGTGCACCGCAACGTCCATAGACCGGCATTGTGGTGACACACCTTAACTGTCAGCAGCGACAATAGTCTGGGCCAATAAGAACACAATTGGCGGACGCCGGCTGCGATAATCAGCACCTGGGTTCCTCCGACACTCGATGAGTCTGCTGTCGTCGGCCGAGTGATTCTTGCCTCCGTGGTCTGGCCGGTCCATGTGGCGTCGCTGCGCTCGCAGGCAGGTGAATAGGGGGTCAACTCAGTTGGCAGCGGTTGATGACAGGAGCATTCCTATCAGCCAGCGACTATGTCCTAGCGCAACAGTGTCGGCGCGAGATGATCGCAGCGGTCGACGACCCTTTCAGGAATGCCGAGTCAGTTCGCCGCCGCGCATCAGCTCCAGGCATGGACGCCCTTCAATATCACCGGCCACCCAGCGGTGTCCCTCATGACCGGGCTTTCCCGATCAGGACTGCCACTTTCGATGCAACTGGTCGTCCCTGTGTTCGGTGAAACATTGGTCCTGAAGGTAGCCGCCGCATACGAGCGATGCACCGAATGGCGTTCACTCAGCCCTGGGCCATCAGCACATAGTTCGTCGAGTTCCCACTCCATGATGTGTTGGGTCCGCAGGACTTGCCTTCCTGAGCCGAGCCTGCGACGAAACCGTTTCCGTGCTCTACTGCGCCGTCATTCATGCTGGAAGAGCTCTCGGCCTCCTGACGGCCTAACAATCCGGCAGGCGGGCACTTGGTCAGTCAGATCCCGATCCGACGATTGCTCGAGCATTTGGGCATATGGGAGTCAAAATGTAACGGGCGGAGCCAATCGCACTTGCCTATTGCACCCTGAGTCGCGGACGCGGTACGATTCGTTCGTCTCTAAAGGTTCGGCAGATGCGGTGCGTACGATTCGAGTGGAACCCCGTGTTGATCGAACTTCGTCGCGAAGTTTGCCCCAACGCACGGTGGCAGAGACAGGGCCGGCATTGGCTTATGCCCGATGCAGACGCGGAGAGATTTGTCCAGACAGCGCAAGCTCGTTTGGATTTCCAAAGGCAGCAAGTGCCAATACACATCGATGATGTCATATGGGTCGTCGGCTTCGTGGAGGGCGCTCCGTATCGGTTGGCACCACCGGGCCCCCAAAGAGTAGGACCGACGCATCCCCGCGTTCCGGCCAGACAAGCATCATAGTCATGCCGTGTCTCGGTGTCGGCAGTCGGCAGTCGTTTCGTGGCAATTGGGCCCATCGCAGGTGCTTGCGATTGCTGATATAAGCGCAGCGTTGGCCAGCGAGAAAACGCTTGCTCTCGCCTCGGATGGTGATTCCGTCGGCGTGAGCAACCTCCTCATAGCAAGTCGCGAATGTCAGGCAACGGAACCTCAGCCTCGACTGTGATGTTGAAGGGGATCTTCGAGCAGCTTGCACAGGACCAAAACGTCCCCAAGAAGCAAGCTCAGGAGCTGCTGACTGGGATGGTGGAAAGGGTCACCAGCCATCTGAGGCAGGGGACCGTATCAGGATAAGCGGCCTTGGCACACTTGAGGTGCGCAAGCGTGAGGCTCGCACTGGACGCAACCCGGCCACGGGCGAGACGTTGCAGATTGCACCAAGCAAGAAGGTCGCGTTCCGGCCGGCAGAGGAATTGAAAGAGGCCATTTGAGCCTCCGCCGGCCTTCGTCATCACTGATGCGTCGGCTGCAGGAAAGCGATCGTCCCCGGCGTGACCCGCTGTCAGGTCCTGCTCGATTTTGCTACAAGTGTGCCTGAGCCGTCCCTGAAGCGCGCGGACCCGCGCACCGGCGAGTTTCTCCGGACCGAGGAGCACCCCCTGGACTGCGACCTTCTGGTTGTGGACGAGGCCAGCATGATCGACGTCTTGCTCATGCGCTCGCTGCTGCGCGCAGTACCGGATGAGGCTGGGCTACTCATCGTCGGCGACGTCGACCAGCTTCCGTCGGTCGGCCCCGGCCAGGTGCTCGCGGACATCATCGCTGCAAACGTGCTGCCGGTCGTCCGTTTGACGGAGGTGTTCCGTCAGGCGGCGGGCAGCCGTGATCACCAACGCACACCGCATCAATCGCGGGCAGATGCCAGAACTCACCAATGGCAATGCCTCGTCGGACTTCTATTTTATCGATGCTGCGGAACCCGAGGATGGTGTTGCCAAGATCGTTGCGATTGTTGGCGACCAGATCCCCAAGGGCGTTCGGGCTGAACCCGATCCGTGATATTCAGGTGCTGTGCCCGATGAACCGCGGCGGCCTTGGTGCACGCTCGCTGAACATCGAGCTGCAGGAAGCGCTCAATCCACCGGGTGAGGCACGCGTCGAACGGTTTGGTTGGACCTATGGGCCGGGTGACAAGGTCATGCAGGTCGAGAACGACTACGACCGCGAGGTCTATAACGGTGACCTTGGCATCGTGCAGCGGGTCGATGACGAGGAGGCAGAGCTTGTCGTCACGTTTGACGGCCGCGACGTGCGCTACGGCTTCGGCGAATTGGATGAGCTGGTCCTGGCGTATGCGACGACGATCCACAAGAGCCAAGGCTCAGAGTATCCGGCCGTGGTGATCCCACTGGTGACGCAGCACTACATGATGTTGGCGCGCAACCCGCTGTACACCGCCGTGACGCGCGGCAAGCGACTGGTGGTGCTGGTCGGCCAGCGAAAGGCACTGGCGATCGCGGTCCGCAGCCGGGGCTCACACAGGCGCTGGTCCAAACTGCGCGATCACCTTACCCTCCATTCCACACAAAAGATTGCAGCCAAAAGGCTCGTCATCGCGCAATAATCCTTCTTGCGCCTTTTGGATGTAGGGCTATGAGCACAAGGTTTCTCCTGGCGATCACCCATTGACGCGCGACCAGTCACGCTGCCGGCGGCACCAGAACTTCGGGAAGTCCCGTGAGATCGTGCAATTCGGCGACGAGGTGCTGGCGAAGGTCATATTCATCTGGGTCGCCGTGCCGGTTGACCCGCACCACCCCAAAGCCGTTTGCCAGTGCCGCTTGGCTGTCCCAGGGGTTACCCGAGACAAACAGCGTTTGAGCAGGCGTAACCCCAAGCTCTGTCTGCACCAGGCCATAAACCGCTGGTGCTGGCTTGAAGGAGCCCGCTTGCTCAACACTGATAACGGCATCGAGCAGCGAGGTGATACCAGCAGCCTGGCAAGCCGCCATAAGCATCTTCGGCGTCCCGTTCGAGAGGATAGCCAGGCGAAACCCATGTCTGCGCAGCGTAGCCAGCATCGTTGGTACCTCGGCGTAGGCGTCGAGGCGTTCGTAGGCACTCAGCAGTTCCGAGCGTAATCCGCCGTCGATGGCGTGGCGGCCCAGGACATAGTCGAGGGCATCCGCCGTGCAGGCAGCAAAGTCTCGCCGTGCCCGGTGCACGGTCATGTTATCGATCCACGAATATTCCAGCTGCTTGATGCGCCATTCTGTCGCCAAAGCCTGCCAGTTGCTGCCCAGGTGCTTCGCTTGACGGGCCATCGCGGCATGCACGTCCAGCAAGGTGCCGCAAGCGTCGAAGACCACCGCATCGAAGTGTTGTCCAGTCATGGTGCCTCAGTGGTTTCTGTCTGTGCATGGTCAGCAGACTGCAAATCTCGCTCCCTGACTATGCCACTCAGTTCACTGTGGCAGTGAGCATACTTACCAAGCCGGTGGCCACAGTCGACGTGGAAGTCGGCCGGCCGTTCAGCGACGCGTCGGGCGGCAGGCGGAGGAGATCGCGATCAGCGCGGCGCTGCTGACAATCGCGACCCGGTGCTCGCCAAACTCGGTCCAATGGGGTCGTGTCGAACGACGGGGAAGCCGCATCAGCGACAGCATCGCTTGTCGGATGCCGTGTTCTCGAGCCAGGCCACGAACCCAATTCGTGGTCCCATTCCTGGCGTGATATGGTCTGGATGTGCCGGCCCGAAAAATCATCCACATCGATATGGACGCGTTCTACGCGTCGGTCGAACAACGCGACAACCCAGCGCTCCGAGGTCGCCCCGTCGCGGTTGGCCAGGGCGCGAAGCGTGGTGTGGTGGCCGCAGCAAGTTATGAGGCCCGTGCCTTCGGCGTGCGCTCGGCCATGCCGTCCACAACGGCGATGCGCCGATGTGCGGAGTTGGTGTTCGTGCCACCCAGGTTCGACGTCTATCGCGCCGTGTCCCGCGAGATCCACGCCATCTTCGCTGACTACACCTCTCTGATCGAACCGCTCTCGCTCGATGAAGCCTATCTCGACGTCACCCAGGACTTGCGTGGTCTGCAGACCGCCTCGGCCACGGCGCAAGAAATCCGCTCGCGCATTTTCGGTGAGACCGGTCTCACGGCGTCGGCCGGTATTTCCTACAACAAGTTCCTTGCCAAGCTGGCATCCGGCCAGCGCAAGCCGAATGGCCAGTTCGTGATCACCCCGACCATGGGACCGGATTTCGTCGCATCACTCCCAGTTGCCAAGTTTCATGGGGTCGGGCCTGTGACCGCGGCAAAAATGCAGCGGCTCGGCATCCAAACTGGAGCAGATTTGCGCACGAAATCGCTCGCCTTCCTGCAGCAGCATTTCGGGAAGTCGGCTACCTGGTATCTTGGGATCGCCAATGGCGAAGACGAGCGCCCTGTTATGGCCGATCGGCCGAGAAAATCTTCCGGTTCCGAGTCCACCTTCGAGCGCGACTTGACGTCATCTGCTGCAATTGAAGCCGGGGCTGAAGCCATGGCCGATGACGTGTGGACCTGGTGCGAGAAGGCTGGGGCCTTCGGTCGCACCGTCACGGTGAAGGTCAAGTTTGCTGACTTTCACCAGGTTACGCGCAGCCGCAGCCTCCCGACACCCATCGCTCGCCGCGATTTGCTGCGTCAGCTGAGTGTCGAGCTTGTGCGTTCGGTGTTGCCGGCAGCCAAGGGCGTGCGCTTGATCGGTGTCACCGTATCCAATTTCGACCAAATGCCGATCACGACAGCCGGGGAGCTGCCGCTGTTTGGGGTTGAGGAGCCCACATCATTGGAGGCCGAAGGGCGACCATGATGATGGCCGGCGAGCAAATTGCCCCCGGCGAGGTGGTCGATGCGCAGGCTGGTCGTGCATTGGGGGTTACGCCATCGACAAGCATCCGCCCCTACGGCACGCTTTCTCGGCTTGGTCCCACTGAACTCGGGAGGTGCCGATGACAACAGAACTGGTGCAAGAGACCTGCACGCCATTCCGCGGTGGTGTTCCGCCGCTCACCGCTGCGGAGGCGGCACGCTATCATGAGGAAGCGCCGGACTGGGCATTGTTAAACGACAGCCGACAAATCGAGCGGACCTTCTGGTTCGCGAACTTTCGCGAGGCGCTCACCTTCGTGCAGCGTGTGGGAGATCTCGCGGAAAACGAACACCATCATCCCGATATGGCCTTCGGCTGGGGGCGCGCTACGGTCTCGCTGCAAACGAAGAAAATCAAAGGGCTGCACAAGAACGACTTCATCATGGCAGCGAAGATCGATCGTATTGCCGTGCAATCTGATGCACAAGCACGTAAGAATTGAGCCGATGACCCAGCTCAGTCGAGTGCTATGCCGGCATAACGGGATAGGGGGCCAGTGACTCGTCTGAACTCCCGGATCACTGGGTCAATACGACGCCGATCGATGAGCCAGCGCTATGACCCCCGCGTCCCGCAGCGCTTCAGCGCGTTGGACAATAGCGGTATAACCCAGCACCGAGCTCACCGGACTCAACTGGGCCGATGCGAGCGGGGAGGGGAGGGACCATTCCCCGATCCTGGCTTCGTTCTGTGGTTCGACAATCGGCGACAGCAGCGTCGGATCCAGTTCGCAATTAGCTTGATGAGGTCTGGGCCGTCGCCGGTGTGACCATTCTGTCGGTCTGCCAGATTTCCGCACCGCGTCCTCAGGCGCCCGGACGTAGCAGAGTGCCGCATCACCGGCACCAGCGCCGAGCCCTATCGGCCTTATCGGGCATCGTTGACGCAACACGCAGACCTATGCTTCCCGACCGACCGCTGATCGCTTCGCGGCAACCACCTGCGGATCAGTTAGGAGAGCCTCGATTTCCCCGCGTCGTTCGACCGGGTTGCTGGCGAACGCTGCCTGTTCGTGGAGAATGCACGAACCCAATCTGATGTATCGGAACTAGCGCGTCCTCCCGGCAAGCTGCGTCGCCATGACTGTGCGTTTGCGGCGGTGCAGGCGGCGGTGGTGAGAGCAGTAGCTCGTCTGCTATCAGATCCACCCACTCGTGCGGGTTGAGTGGACTGCGGCCCTGGTGCACATGCACGATGAAGCCGTCAGGCCTCTTACTCGGCAAGTAGAACATGGTGGCCTCATGCAGCTTACCGATATCCACGCCGTGCTTCTTGCCGGGAGCAAAGGCGTCGCCCCAGCCCACCGCCTCGAGCCGATCAACAACGGTATGCAGAATCAACGCGTGGATGTCTGGCCGAACAAGCTGCGTGCTCGGGATACAGATGCGATAGCGTGGTGTCTCTGGCGTATGCGACCAGGATGAGTACGCGAAGAACTCGAGATCAGGGAAGACTTCGGCAAAGTCTTCCGGTGTCATCTCGCCATTCTCGATGTCGAAGAGAAAGCCCCGGCATCCCAACGCATCGTCTTTCGTTCGGCCCGATGACTCGATCGAGATGCCAATCGCTGTTAGGTGATCGGGGAGTTGCAGCGGCTCCTGAAAGATGGTGGGACATATGAGCGTGGTCGCTTCTTTGCAGACCCTTTCAATTCGCTGTCTGCGTTGCAAGTCAGCGATCAGATCCGCAGTCGGCACATGGATCGTGTAGCCCTGCCCGGTCCTATCGGTTGTGCTGAGCCAGAGCGAGCGGGCAAATGCGCCGACCCCAGTGGTGTCCGGGGCCAGTTCCGCCCAGCCATTGAGAACCTGGACGAGGTTCTGCCTGACCTCATCCGGCGTACGGCCTATGTCAGATGAATTCACTGCATAAAGGGACTTTTGTCTGACACGCCGCTGGCTGCGCCGATTCTGCTCGCGTCTGGCGGCCAGCCTCTCCATCTCCGACCCATACTTGGACGGGCGCCCGACCTTCGGCTCTTCTATGTCGCTGGCCAGCTTCTCGACCCGGCAACCAGGATAATAGCTGGCGATGTCATCAGCCGTGTCGCGATCGGGCACAATGAGCAAGAAAATGCCTGTACTATCGGGATCGCGCAGAATCCCGCGACATGATTGATATGCAGTCTGGCTGAGGAGCGCGCGACGTACCTCGCGCTCAGTCATCCCGCACAGGTCTTGCAAAAACTTCCGATGCGCCTGTGGCGGATTGAGCGCGGAGAAAATACAGCATACCTCGTGCCGCATGTAGCTGTTCATCCCGTGCGGTACGTTCTTCAGCCGCTCGCCGTCGAATTCCTCACTGCGGATATCGTTGTTGCCAATCCATAGCGGCGGCAGCTTGGAATGGTTTGCCGCCTCCTTTTGGCACAAGTCCATGTACAAAGCGCACACATCTTCCGCCACGGCCTGATCGCCGCCATCGCGGATCTGCCGATTGCGGAGCGTCTTGGACCATTTCCGTTCGGTGAGATACTTGATGAGAAGGCGAGACCCGTTGTCGTGGCTGCGATAGCGTAGGTTACTGTTGATCGCGGTGTGATCGGAGAAGGCGCATCCTTCCTTGGCAAAATACTTATACATTATCGAGTCACTGAGATTGGCGCCCATGAGCGTCACAGAGGCAAACGGGGCAAATATCGAAGGCGCGAGCAGACCGTGCACCTCGAGAGTGTGGCTCTCGCCCGCCTGAAACTTCCGGAACGCCTCGCGATCCACATAGAGGTTCCAGTGATCGTGTCGAAGGCGCCAGACGACGTCCGCGAAATGCCGGTATATTTCATTCCTCCATCTGCGCCAACGCTTCGTCTAACTGACCGTAATCTCGCGCTTCGAGCACCAGATACAGTTCATGACGTGATGGGCGGACATCGAAGAGGTCGAGCAGCAGTTGACGGTGCTTCTTGAGGTGGAACGCGCGGTGATAGGCAACCTCCATTGCTTCGTCCACGAACAGGTGCCATGTGTCAGCACGGTGCCAGTGTGGTGTCCGCAGGAAGCCAGCGTGCGTGACCAGAAGCAGATCACCGGCTTCATCGCGATCATTGAGGTACTCGGTGATGTTGTGCGCAATCTTGTCATCTGAGCCACGCCTGCTGACGATCGTCTTGATCCGGCCATTGGCGGTCGGGAAGCGAACGCGAGCGTCTGCATGGGTCTGTTTGCACAGCGCTATCGTGGGTTGAATGAAGGCGCTCTTTACATTGCGCGAAAGTCGTTCACAGGCAAATGTGGTCGCAGCCCGTGTCTTGCCGGAGCCAGTTGGCCCAGCACACGTCCGAAAATGTAGCACTGAAATTCTCCATAGGTAGTCTCGCTCAAAATGCTTCCGTAGAAGCCACTCTCGCGCCCCGCCGGCTAATCCCGGCGGGGTTTTTGCGAGAACTTCCTGTGGAGGCAGTATCGGGGATCAGTCCGATACGATTATTTATCTCGCAGTCCAATTAACCCATGCAAGAGTTTGCGATGCGACCGAGTCCACGTTCGGTTGGCGCGCGTTGAGCAACAGTTGGGCCGGCCGAACGCTTCTGCGATGCCGACCCTTCGTTCGACCCGCCGATCCGATTGGCCGAGTGCTTGCCGACGTTACGCGTATTCGAACTGCCTCACCTTTTTCATCACGTCAGGTGCGGGCTGCGGACCGCGCACCAGGCCGCCAGGCAGAGCTGAGTCGGAGCCCCATCGCGCCAGACCGGTTGGCCGCCGACGATGGTTGCGACATAGCCTTCAGCCCGTTGCATCAACCGCCGTACGTCTGCCGCCAGATCATATATCACTTCGGGCATGCCCAGACGCAAACTGTTGTGGTCGATTACGTTGATATCGGCCCGATAACCGGGCGCCAGCACACCGCGATCATGCAGGCCGATGCGTGTGCGTTGTCGCGCGTCAGACGCCGCACCATCCACTCCAGAGGAAACCGTCCCGTGGCACGATCACGCGTCCAGTGCGTCAAACCATAGGTCAACGCCGACGCGTCGCACAGACGGCCGACATGGGCACCGCCATCACCCAGGCCAAGCAATGTGTTCGTTCATCGGGCCGCCCGATGCCGCGGCGAGACGGTGCAACATGGCAAACTCGGCCGGCAATTGTTCATCAAGATCGTCAATCACCTGCGACCAACCAGCACTAGTTGCGCCCATAGCAGTTGCGATGGTGGCGAGTTCATCCTCGGCGGCCGCCAGGGTCGGAATCGATTCACCAGCCGGCGTCTTGTGATTGAGCGTGCGCGACGTGGAGAAACTAAGTGCGTCAGCCCGGATGCCTTCGGCTGCGAGGCGTGCCATCGCAACGGAGTCCGCCTGGTCGCGGGCTCGCGGGCAAAACCAGGGTCTCCCATCACGTGCACGCGCAGAGCAGCATGCGTCACCAGGGTTGCAACATCGAGATCAAACCGTCGTGCTGCCAGGCTGGCGAGATTATCGGGGAAGCTCTCCCAATTCCACGGCAGACCTTCGTCAGCACCACCTCGGGGATGTCCTCGACGCCTTTAACTCGGCTATCGATGTCGATTGCGCGGTTGGCACGGCGCGAAGCCGACACCGCAATTCCCGGTGAGGATCGTCGTGACGTCCTGGCACGAGATGGCGGTGATATGTTCCGCCCACGTGACTTGCGCGTCGTAATGCGTGTGCGAACCGATGAAGCCCGGCGTGACGACTAGAACTCGCGCATCGATTCTCCTCGGCACCCGTTCAGAAACCTGGCCAAGTTCTGTAATGCGATCGCCAGCGATGGCGATATCAGCGACGACCGGAGGAGTTCCGATTCCGTCGACAATGGTGCCGCCGCGAATCACGATGCGCGGATCTTGACGCACGGTCAGTTCTTCCTCGTTGGTGGGACTCTGATGTCAGTTTCCGTTGCGTGTAGCCTCTGTGCGATCACGCTCGTCGTGGGCCGGATCCTCTGCAAGGCTGGCGCTGGTAGGCTCGAAACGCAACAGCAATCCAGGTGTGACACCCGCACAGCTGCTCGTGCTTGTGCACCAGGAGTAATTTGCCCCATCTTCCCGAGAATGGTCATGATCGCTTCCAACGCCGACCCGCACGGCTTAGCATGCTTTATCACTGCTCAGGCGCCAACGATCTAACGCGTGCGGGCCGAGTTGCACGCCGCGCGGAAAGTCAGCACTGGATGTGGTTCGTTTTTTCGCGGGGTTGGGACAGAGCGAGACAGCGCGCTTCTATGCTAACCACTCCCGCGATGAGGCAGCGGCCCATCTTGCGCACCCGGTGCTCGGACCGCGACTGGTGGAATGTACGCGGCTGATAGATGCGGTGAGGGAAGCAACGGCCGAGCGGATCCTCGGCTACGGCGATGCCATGAAATTCCAGTCCTGCATGACGCTGTTCGCGACCGTGGACCCGGGACAGCCCGACTTCGCGGAGGCCCTGCGCAGCCGATCAGCCCACTTTGGATCGTATCCAGCGCGGCTCTGGGGGCACTCGCGATGAGTCTTAAGACCCATCGCGATGCTCAGTCATCCTCGTCCTCCTACTCTTCCTCATCCGGTGCGAAACTGTCGCCGTTCGCCCCCCATTGTTCGATCACATCGCCGTCCTGGTCCCACCGTTTGGTGTACTCCCACTCGACCGTGCAGTCGGTCTCGCCTGGCGGCGCATCGGTCAACTTAACCGAGATATGCGTTTGATCGGTTGCGGTCCTGATGTCGGGCGCTTCCACCTGCACACGTACCAGGAATTGAACTTCGTAGTCGCGCATCGTAGTCCTCCGTTGGGCCACAATATAACGCTCGGCGGGATGGCGACTTCAACCCGCCGAACTCTGAACTTCACATAAAATCTGGATGCCAGCGAGCGAGCTCTATATCCGCTCGCATGACCGCATCTCCGGGATAGACGTGATCGCCGCGATGACCGCCGCCTTGTCCTTGAGAATGCCATTCGCGAAAGATGCGACGAGACTGGATCGCGCCTGTTCCAGCCTTCGATCGAAGTGTCCAGGGTTCGTTGGCGGATCATTGCATGGAACCCGGCGATACTTTCGCGTGCCTCGATCAGAGGGGCGAGCCGCCTTTGAAGCGGCTGCTACGACACCGATCAACAGCAAACCGTGTGACGCGAAGCGTCGGCATGGTAGAGGTCTCGAGCCTAAGCGCTGGAACTGCTTAGGTGTAGCTTGGTTCACAACCCCAACTTGCCGGCCGGGCTTTCCGTGCTCAGTTTGGCCCGTCGCACATAGCTGCGCATCGTTGTCAGGCTGCGATGTCGCGTGTGACCCATGATTTCCTCGTCCGCTACGCCATTGCGATATGCGGTCGTCACGAACCCCGCACGCAGTCCGTGTGGGCTAATCGGTTCCGCCGACGTGCTCTTTAGTCCCGCTTTGGCAGCACGCTTGAGAAGGATCTGCCGGACCGCGTCGGTGACCAGCCTGTTTGCACCGACTGCGCCGCCGCGGCTAACCTTCCGGAACACTGGGCCGGTCGCGATGCCAGCTACTGTCAGCCACTGCTGGAGCGCGGTAACCGGGCAGGTCTCGGGTGACTGACCGCGCGGGATGGCAATCTGAGCGCCCTGGCCCTCGGCATCCGTCTTTGAGCGTTCAATCAACAGCTTCATGCCGTTCCGCGTCCAGGTCACATGCTCCAGGTCGAGCGCCACAAGTTCGGAACGGCGCAAGGCACCGGCAAAGCCCACCAGGAACAGTGCCCGGTCACGTGCACCGGCCAGACCTGTGCCGCAAGCTCGACCCAGTTTCCTGATCTCGGCTGTAGTGAGCGCGGTCGCGCGTCTCGCTGGTACGCCGTGCCGGCGTGCAATCCCGCGGAGTGTTTCGCGAATGGCCGGATGCTTAGTGTCGAGTGGATAGCCAGCAACGCCGCAGGCACGTGCAATCGCCGCAACGCGGCGCCGCAGTGTCGGCAACGCATAGCCTTCGCCTGCAGCGGCCAGGTATGCGCCGACAGTCTCCGGCGCTGCCGGCATGGGCTCGAACCCATGCCGCTCGCACCAAACCTTGTAGTTGGCGAGATCAGAAGCATAAGCTCGCAGCGTCGCCGGCGCGTCTGCCGCGTCTTGGTAGGCTCGGGATTTGGCCAGGGCCATCGCCGCCCGGGCAGTCGGCGGCTTGGCTCCGTCCAGACGCGCAAGCTGGCGCTTACGGGCTTCCGTAAATGCGATTGACATGCCCCCGCATAACACAGGACGGGATAAGCGGGAAGGGCTCTTATCGCGTCTGAAACGCCAGAGCGAGCTGACGTCCAATAGCGTAGCTTCGGCATCGAGCACAGATCGGTTGCACAAACCAACTGAGGTAGCGTGTAGGCCTGTGACGTTTGGACAGACGTTGGCAGTCCTGCGTGAAACTCGGTGTCTCAGCGGGTCGCAGCCGAACATTCTCTTAGGCGGACGGCGCGCACGCGCGGATTGCGGCTGCAAAACGGGCGCTGGCGTCCGGGCCGCGAGCGAATGGACTGATGATCGGCACATCAATTCCCGATTGTCGGTAAGCCTCGATCCGGGCCCGACATTGGTCCGGCGTGCCGGACACGCTGGTTGCATCGATCATCGCATCACTCACCGCGCGCTCGGCCGTCTCGCGATCACCGCGCGCCCAGGCCGCGGCGATCGCTGCAGCTTCGGTCACGAAGCCATGTGCAGCCATCATCCGGTTGTAGCGCGGGAAGAATCCGCAGTAGAACGCAATGCCCGGGCGCAGCACGGCGAGCGCCGCATCTCGCGTATTCCCGACAGAAGCCGGCAATAGGGAGGTGACCTCGATCTGCGCCGCGACGCGTCCAGCATTCCGGGCACCTTCGGCGAGATGCGTCCGCACCTGCGTGGCGGTGCGCAGTGTGCTGCGCGTTAGAATGATGCCGTCTGCCACTTCCCCACACAGAACGATCCCTTTCTGGAACACGGCCGAGAGGTACAGCGGTATGTCTCGGTGGCGCGGTGTGTACCAAAGATCGAAGTTCGCGATGCGGATGGTCTCGCCTTGAAAGGTCACGCGCCCTTCACGAATCAGCTCGCGGACGATCGCGACGGTTTCGCGGGTGCGGGTCAGCGGCTTGGTGTACACCATCCCGTGCTCGGGTTCGACCTGCGCCTTGTGACTGGACCCTAGGCCAAGAATGAAGCGGCCGTTGGACAGGTCGGCGATCGTGGAGGCAGCCATGGCAATCGTCGG
>JBKPOG010000135.1:0-41765 GCA_046732975.1 Pseudomonadota bacterium | reverse complement strand
TGGCCGGCCTCGACGTGCGTCGCTACGGTTTTGCTGCTGCCGATGTCGGCGTCCGAGGCTACAACGAGACCAGCAATCCCCGTCTGTTAGTTCTGTTGGACGGACAGCAGGTCTATCTCGACGATCTCGGTCGAACACAGTGGTACACGCTTCCAGTCACGCTTCTGGAGATCAAGCAGATCGAAGTGATCAAGGGGCCGAACACCGCGTTGTTCGGCTTCAATGCGGCGTCCGGAGTTATCAATATTGTGACATACGATCCGTTATACGATCGTCGGATCAACACCGCCCAGGTCGGCGTCGGCACCCAGGACTACGCCAGCATATCGGCTGTCGGCACTGGCCAGATCTCCGATCAGGCAGCTTTACGTGTTTTCGCCGATGGCTTCCGCGCCCGCGAGTTCGCACCGATCGGCGTCGTTCCCCAGGACCGGATATATCAGCAATCACCGCAGGAAGGCGCCGTTGGGGTGACGGGGCGGTTCCGGCTTGGCCCCGGCATCGAGCTCTCAACGTTTGGAGCGTTGGTCAACAGCCGCATGTGGGAGGCAACCGCCTCTCCCTATTTTGGAACTGACTATCAGCGAACCAACTGGTCGCGCGTGACACTCACCGCAGACACAAAGTTCGGTCTGATTAACATCAATGCGTATCGCAATGAGCTGCGCTACGAGTTCAACGGCGCAAGCGAACGCGAGGATCTGCATGACACGGTGTACGTGCTGCAGATCAGTGATCTCCTAAAGCTGAGCGCGGAACATGCACTGAGGGTTGGCCTGGACTATCGCAACAACAGCGCCACGTCATCAGATGTGCTCGCTGGCAAGGTCGGCTACCAGGTGGTGTCGGGCAGCGCGATGTGGGACTGGCAGATCACCCCGCGCGTGTCGCTGACAAATGCTGTAAGGCTTGACCACCTCGTTCTGGGTCAGAATGGATTAGTGCTGCCCGAGACGGGCCTCACGGCGCGGGATTTCCAGGGGCGCACAATCGATGAACCGAGTTTCAATAGCGGACTCGTCTGGCGAGCGAGCGAAAAGGACACCGTCAAGTTCCTGGCAGGCCGAGGCTTGCAGCTCCCCAGCATCTACGATCTAGGCTTGCAGGACCTGCAGATCTATCCTGGAGATGGGCAGACCTACACCTCGCAGACCTTTCTCGCGGTCGGCAACCCGTTTCTCAAGGCCGCATCGGTCTCCAATGTCGAGTTGGCGTGGCATCGTGATATTCCCGGCCTGAATGGTACGATCGGCAGCGCTGTGTTCGCCCAGAGGACGGACGATGTCCTCACCAACCCCTACGAAGTGACGCCTCTGTTCACCAACCTGCCTGACGGGACCCAGTTTGCCTTGGCAAAGGCCATGAACACAGGCCATAGCTCGGCAATCGGCACAGAGGTCGACGTACGCGGACAAACCAAGGGAGGCTTCCGCTGGAAAGCCGCCTATTCATACATCTCGATCCAGGACCACCTGACGATAAATCAGACGGGTTTTTACAGCCCACAGGATTTCGCCCACAATACGCCAACACACGTCATCATCTTGCAGGGGGGCTACACCCTTGGGCCCTGGGAATTCGATGCACAGGCGCGCTGGCAATCCAAGTTTCTCGACTATCGAGTCAATGCCACGCAGAACACACTGACGCCTGTGTGGATAAACAACCAGTTTCTGTTCAATGCCCGGATCGGGTACACAATCACACCGCACGTATCAGTCGCGCTGTCTGCACAGCAGCTGAATACGCTGCGACTGGTCCAATCGGCCGCCCCTCCGGTCGAGCGACGCCTGATCCTCACCTTGGTCGGCACACTATGACCGGTTCCAAAGGCCGTCCCAATATCGGCGCCACTGCGCCTTGATCTGCGGCTCGCTCTGGCCCTGGTCATACGCAGGCGAGATCAGCGGGGCGGCGCGCTCCACCCTCACCAGCACAACATGCTGCTTGGCACTGCTCGAGCCGCGCGTTCGATAGAAGGCCAACGCCTGCTCGAACTGATCGCCTTGCAGGATCGTGGCGGTTCCTTTGAAGCGAAAACCCTTGCGCGAAAGGTTGTCGACGACGTTGATCTCTATGGCTGGGTTCTGCCGCAAATTCGCAATCGTGCCCGGTGAGCAGATGTCGGCAAAGACAAGATGCTCATCATCCCATACGGCCGTCGTGCCTTTAGGGGACAGATTCGGTGTGCCGTCGGAGCACACGGTGGCGATAAAGCCCAGCTGCTGCTCCTCCACCATGCGTCGCATGTCGTCGGTCAGAATGCCCATGCGCCTCCTCGCGGGTGAGACCGCTACTGCGCCGGCGCGATGATGATGCGCCGGTTCTGCTTTCCCTTGTTCTCGATCTTCACCACCGAGACGTGGCCGATTTCGCCGGTGCGCGCGACGTGCGTCCCACCGCAGGGCTGCAGATCGACCAGTGTCCTGTCATCGCCGATCCGCATCAGCCTCAGCCGTCCGGCGCCACGCGGCGGTGCCACGGACATCGTGCGAACCAGATCCGGATTGCCGTCCAGCACCGCCTCATCGACCCATTCGATCCGCACCGGATAATCGGCATCGATCAGTGTGTTCAACCTGGCCTCGATGTCCTCCTTCGGCGGCGGGCTGGGCAGATCGAAATCGAGCCGCGATCGGTCGGCGCCGACCGAGCCGCCCGTCACCGCCGCGCCTTTGATCACACTGCACAGCAGGTGCATCGCCGTGTGCATGCGCATGAGCCGGTGACGACGATCCCAGTCGATCTCACCCTCGACGCCTGCGCCCACCGGCGGCAGAGCCGCATCGGGTCCGGGTAAGTGCAGAACCGTCTCGCCCACGCCTTTCACCGCGTCGACAATCGGTGTCTCCCCTCCGTTCCAGCGAAGTACCCCCACATCTCCCGGCTGCCCTCCAGAGCGGGCATAGAATACGGTCCGGTCCAATACGATCCCATCGGGACCACTCGCCAGCACCGTCGCAGGAGCAGTACGCAACCGCGGGTCGTCCAGGAACAGTTTTTCCGTCATGTGCGCTTCCGGGCGCGAGCCCGGCCTTCTCTCGTCAAGGGAGGGCCCGACCCGCCCTTCATGTCGCCATCCACTCCCTGCGCAGCGCATCACGTTGCGCGGCGAGCCACAGCAGGCCAATCATCGTCACCGAGTTGGTCCATTGTCCTGACACGGCCGATGCGATCGCGCTGTCCGCTGGCAAAACGCGTACCCGGATGTCCTCGTGCTCGTCCGCTGCGCCAGCATGTCCGACGACCCCGTCGGGACCCGCCGATGGCGCCTGCACCCGACCGACGAACAACTCGCACAGCTCGTCCGCGCCACCTGGCGTCAGCAGGAACCCGCCGATCCGGCGCAGTACACCGATGGCAAGCCCCATCTCTTCCATCGTTTCGCGCCGCGCCGTCTGCTCGGCGTCCTCACCTTCATCGCACAGGCCGGCTGGCAGCTCCACCAGCACAGGGTCAACGCGCGCCATCAGCGCAGGTATCCGGAACTGCTCGATCAGCACCACTGCATCTGCTGCGGGATCATACGGCAGCACAGCGGCCGCCCGACCACGTCGCCATACTTCCCAGGTCTTTTCGCCTGACATGGCACCGTCGAAGCGGCGGTGCTGGAAACGAACCACGTCGAGCGGGAACCGGCCGCTCCAAACCCGCTGTTCGGACAGAAGCTCGACGTCGGGATGAGGCGGAAGTTTCGGAAAGCTGCGGTGCGGCATGCCGCGAAGATAGACCCGCCGGCTGCAGGTGCCACCCCCTTCGGTCAGGCCGGCACGGCAGTCGCCACCAATTGCCGTAGCCGTGCCGCCCCCGCTGGGCCTTTCAACGCATCACGCCAGCTCGTCTCAGCCACGCGCTGGTGCGCGGCAATCGCCTCATCGGCCCCGGTGATCATGGCGACGCCAGTATGCGAAGAGGGATGCGCGTCGGACCGGAATGGATTGATCGCCAGACTGACCCGGTCCCGAGCGCGCAGGATCTTGAATGCCGAGGATGGCTCTGCTCCGGTGAGCAGCCCGAATTGGAGTCCCATCGGCTCGGTTTCCATCAGCGCGGCCATGTTTTCGACCTCGGTGACCGCAACGTCACGGCAGATCCGGCGCACCCGCTCCGTGACACTGATCCCACCGGCAACGCCTGTTTCCAGCAGACGCTGAACCGATGACAGCGACACCATGGCGATAATCCCCGGGCGCCGCATGGCGTACATGCGCTTGCGGGCGGCCAGAATACCCATCACCTGCTCCGCCATCGATCGCATCGAGGTCCGCTCGACGGACGCCTGATCAGCGGCTTCCTCGAATGCCTCGCCGAGCGCGCTGTCATAGGCATCGGACGTGGTCAGGTAGCAGACTGGCCCGTAAAGCTGCAGGATCTGGTCGGCGGTCTCCTCGATCTGCCGGATGCGCTCAAAATATCCGATCGGCCGGTTGTAGTACTCGACCCCAATCCCAAGAAGCGAGAGCGGTGAAATCTTCAGCAACTCGGCGAGGCGCTTGATGGTATCGAGCTTGATCACCTCGCCCTTTTCGTAGCGATAAAGCGCGGCGCGCGAAACGCCTAGCCGCGCGGCGATCTCCTCCGCGCGCAAGCCCGATTCCAGCCGATAGGCACGAAGCTGCTGACCGATCTCAGTAAAACGCATCGACATCCGGCCATCCCCCATCGGCCTGTGACCGCAACCCCAGCGCGAATCACTGGCGTCTCAGAATCGGCACAGCGGGTCTAGCTTATGGCCAGCACGCTCGTAATTTCAATCCCTGACCACCTGCTGCGACTCGCCGCCGCAGGGGGACAATAGATCATTTCTTGTCCCGAATGGAAAAATCGGCAAGTCCTTCAATGGCCAGGACCAGTGCCGAGTGGTCCAGGTCCGCCCCGCCATGCGCCGCACACGATGAGAACAGCTGCTGGGCGATCGCCGTGTTGGGCAGCGACAGGTTGAGTTCTTTCGCCGCGGACATCGCCAGGTTGAGGTCCTTCTGGTGCAGCCGGATCCGAAAGCCCGGATTGAACGAACCGTTGAGCATGCGCTCGGCGTGGACCTCCAGAATGCGCGATGAGGCGAACCCACCCATCAGTGCCTGCCGCACCTTCGCCGGGTCTGCACCCGCGCGCGCGGCGAACACCAGCGCCTCGGCGCAGGCCTGGATATTAAGCGCGACGATGATCTGATTGGCGACCTTGCAGGTCTGGCCATCGCCGTTCTCCGGCCCGACATGGGTGATGTTCTTGCCCATCAGTTCGAACAACGGCTTCGCTTTCGCGAACGCCTTGTCGGGGCCGCCGACCATGATCGTGAGCGTCGCCTGCTTGGCTCCCACCTCGCCGCCTGACACCGGCGCATCGAGATAGTCGCAGCCAAGCGCATTGATCTTCTTGGCAAACTCCTTGGTGGCAATCGGACTGATCGACGACATGTCGATCACCAGCGTGCCGGGCTTCAACCCTTCGGCGACGCCGTGCGCTGAGAACAACACGTTCTCCACGTCAGGCGTGTCCGGGACCATCAGGATGACGACTTCCGACTGCTGGGCGACGGACTTGCCGTCAGCCACCACCTCGGCGGCGGCGCGAACGTCGTCGGCGAGCGAGGCGCGGTCGTAGACCACAAGCGAGTGCTGCGCATTGTGCAGGTTCAGCGCCATGGGCCGGCCCATGATGCCAAGGCCGATGAATCCGATCTTCATGCGGTGTCTCCTCTGGTTGCTGGCGATGCGGGCGGGATCAGACGCCAAATTCCTCGCGCCACTTCAGGCCAGCGACGGTATCGCCGGCGGGGCGGTATTCGCAGCCGACCCAGCCGCGATAGCCGAGTTCATCCATGCGACGGAACACGAAGCGCCAGCCGATCTCCCCGGTGCCGGGCTCATTGCGCGCCGGCACGTCGGCGATCTGCATATGCGCGATCACCGGCATGAATTGCTCCATACGCTTCGTGACGTCACCCTCAGTTGTCTGGCAGTGATAGACGTCGAACTGCAGCCCCAGCCGATCGCGCCCGAGCGCCTCCACCACTGCCGCTCCCTGCGCCTCGGTGTTCAGGAAGTAGCCGGGCATGTCGCGGTGATTGATCGGCTCGATCACCAACTTGACCCCGACAGCCTGCGCCTGCTCCGTCGCCCAGGCCAGGTTGGCGGCATAAACGCTGCCGGCGGTCACCTGCGGAACATCGGACGGAACGATGCCGGCCATGCAGTGCACCAGCTTGCAGCCGAGCGCGCCGGCGTAATCGAGCGCCTGCTGCACGCCATCGCGGAACTCTGCCTGCCTACCGGGCAGGCTGGCGATCCCGCGCTCGCCCTTGCCCCAGTTGCCCGGCGGCATATTGAACAGAGCCTGGGTCAGGTTCTCACCATCCAGCCGCTTGCGTATTTCACTGGCAGGATGTTCGTAGGGGAACAGGAACTCCACAGCGTCGAAGCGCGCCTTGCGCGCGGCGGCGAAGCGGTCGAGGAACGGCACCTCATTGAACATCATCGATAGGTTGGCGGCCAGGCGCGGCATCGCGGACCCTCCCCGTAAAGGCGACGGGAAGCTACAAGCGGGCGGGGGGATTGACCAGCGGATGACCGCGGAACGGGTGCTGTTGGCCTTGCTGCTGGGCGGCATCGGTGTCGGCTGCGTCCTGGTACTTTACCCGTTCTTCTCGGCACTGCTCTGGGCAGGGATCCTGGTATTCACCACCTGGCCTGTGTGCGACTGGCTTCACCAGCAACTCCGGTTGGGTCGCGCAGCCGCCGCCGGCGCAATGGTGGCGCTGACCGCTGTGACAATCGTGCTGCCGCTGGCGCTTGCCGCCCCAAGCGGTGCCAACGATGTGAACCAGTTGCGCGGCGTGATCGAGGACGCGCTGCGTGCCGGTCTTCCTGGCGCTCCGGATTGGATCTACGCAATTCCAGCTGTCGGGCAGACGCTCGGGGATCTGTGGAACCGCTGGGCTGCGGACATCAGCGTCATGGTCGAGGCCCTCGGCCCCTATGTAGGGATCCTGCTGGAGGGTGGGTTGGGCCTGCTGCTGGGTCTTGCGAATGGCGTGCTGCAGTTCATCCTGGCGCTGTTCGTCGCGTTCTTCTTCTATCTGTACGGTGAGCCGATCGCGGCGCGACTGAGCCTGATCCTTTACCGGATCGCCGGGACCCGGGCGGAACGGCTGATCCTCATCACCCATGGGACAGTGCGCGGCGTCGTATACGGCATCCTGCTGACGGCAATCGTGCAGGGTATTCTGACCGCCTTCGGCTTATGGCTCGCCGGCGTGCCACGGCCGGTGCTGCTGGGCGCCGTTGCTGGCCTCATCTCGGTGCTGCCGATCGGTGCGCCAGTGGTCTGGATTCCCGCCGCACTCTGGCTGATGAGCAGTGGCCATATCGGCTGGGGTGTCTTTCTGGCCGTCTACGGTGTCGTCGCTGTTTCGGGTGCTGATTCAGTGATACGGCCGTGGTTCATCGCGCGAGGCGCACAGCTTCCATTCGTACTGACTGTACTCGGCGTGTTGGGTGGCGCGATTGCCTTCGGCCTGCTTGGCATATTTCTCGGTCCCGTGCTGCTGGGGATCGGATACACGCTGCTCAACGAATGGGCGGTCGATGCGAACGAAGTCGTGCCCGCGGATGAGTGAAAGACGCACGATGAGCGATGACCGTACTCCGGAACCAAACCCGCGCCGTGCACTGATCGGTCTGGTGGCGATCGTGGCGTTGGTGGTTGCCGTGCTGTTCGTCATGCACCGGCTGAACCAGGCGGCGCAGGTTCAGGATTGCGTGGCTTCCGGACGAACCAACTGTGCGCCGATCGAAACGCCGGCCCGACGCGGTTAACAGCGGCCGCTATTCGACTTCTTCCAGACTGAACTGTTCTGCCTCTTCGTCATAGCCGAACAGTTCGGCATAGCGGCCCCAGGCGACGAGCGTACGCAGCGTGTCTTCGGCGTACTCCGGTGACATGTGGTCCTCTAGCTCGTCACGGAACCGCACTGCGGAGGCGCGATGATTCCATCGTTCTTCCAGCACCTGGCGCACCATGCGAGCCAACGGCACGTGCGCCAGCAGTGCAGCAGCGAACAACTGCTTGCGCTCCTCTGGTTCGGCGCTGACGAAGCGCCTGCCCTCTTCGGTCAGCATGATGTCGCCTTCCTCCAGTAGGGCGAAGTGCAGCAGTTGCAGCGTCTCGCCGAGTGGCAGCAGTTCGTCCACCTCATATTGCAGCGCTGCCGCAAGGGCAGGCAGATCGGCGCGGCCGTTGTAGGGGGGCTGTTCCAGCGCCTCCATCAAGCCGGCCATCTGGTTGGTGCCGACCCGCTGCAGCGGCATCGCAATATTCGACGGCGCTGCGGCCAATGTGCGGCTGGGAACCGGTCGGCGCGTCATCAGCGCGTATATATCGTCCACCATCTGCCGAAACGCCGGGTCGAGCCGGTTGCGCGGGTGCGCAAACGGCACGCGAAGCTCGCTCGATACGCGGCCAGGATTGGAGGAGAATACCAGGATGCGGTCGCACATCAGCACCGCCTCCTCGATGTTGTGCGTCACCATCAGCACCGAACGCACGGGCAACTTGCCTTCCGACCACAGGTCGATCAGGTCGGTGCGCAGGTTTTCGGCGGTCAGCACGTCGAGCGCGCTGAACGGCTCGTCCATCAACAACAGGTCGGGGTGCACGACCAACGCACGGGCCAGACCGACGCGCTGGCGCATGCCGCCGGACAGCTCCTTGGGATAGGCATTTTCAAAGCCGCCCAGACCGATCAGATCTATTGCCGCCTCCGCACGCTCCTCCCGCTCGCTCCGGGCCACGCCGCGCGCTTCCAGCCCGATTTCGACATTCTCGCGCACGGTCAGCCAGGGGAACAGGGCGAAACTCTGGAACACCATCGCCACGCCTTCGGCGGGCCCACGCACCGGCCGATCGCGCCACCGCACTTCTCCCGCCGTCGGCTCAAGAAGACCGGCAACAATACGCAGCAGCGTGGACTTGCCGGAACCCGAGCGCCCGAGCAGCGCCACGATCTCACCTTCCCGCAGCGTCAGGTTGACATCCTCCAGCACGACCAACTCGGTGTTGGCTTCCTTATGATACGCCTGCTTGCAGGCCCGCACCTCCAGCAGAGCATGCTGGCTGACGACCGTATCCATCCGCGTCTCTCCTTCAGCCGAGCTTCAGGTGCCGTTCCGAATAGGCGTAGAGCGGCCGCCACAATAGACGATTGAACAGCAGGACGAAGCCGGACATCACTGCCACGCCGAAGACGACACGCGCCATGTCACCCTGCTCGGTTGCCTGCGCGATATAGGCACCGAGCCCGTGCGCTGTGAGCTTTGTGTTGCCCCATGACGCGACCTCGGCAACGATCGAGGCGTTCCACGACCCGCCAGAGGCGGTAATCGCGCCTGTCACGTAATACGGGAGAATTCCGGGGATCATCACCTTCCGCCACCACAACAGGCCGCCGACACGAAAGTTCTTCGCGGCCTCCTGCAGGTCACCGGGATAGGCGGCGGCACCCGCAACAACGTTGAACAGAATGTACCACTGCGTGCCAAGGATCATGAGTGGCGTTAGCCACACGTCAGGGCTCAAGCCGAAATACACGATGAACAGCACGAAGGGCGGAAACAACAGGTTGGCGGGAAATGCCGCGAGGAACTGTGCGACGGGCTGCGCGCGACGTGCCCATATCGGTCGCAGGCCGAGCCAGACACCGATCGGCACCCAGACGAGAGTGGCCGACGCGATCAGCACGATGACGCGGATCAGTGTGAACGACCCAAGCATCAACACCTGCCAAAGATCGCTGAACTGCAGCTCCCCGGACACGAACGTCACGATCCGTGTCACCGCCCACACCAGCACCACGGCCAAGATCAGAAGCCAGATGATATCCACAGGGCGTGACCGGCGCTGATCGACCATCGTGCCCCGGTGCCCCGGCAGAAACCGCAAGGGCACGCCACCGAGTGCGGTCGCCGCATCCCCGAGCGCATCGGCGCCGAGACTCAACAGCCTCGTACGGCGCATCATGCGCAGCAACCAAGGATCGTCGGCCGTCGCACCAGCGGTCGTTTCAAAACGGAACTTTTGCGACCACGCGACCAGCGGCCGAAACAGCAGCTGGTCGTAGGCCAGGATCACCAGCAGCATCGTCCCGATCGCATAGAACACCGCGAGGATGTCGCGCCGTTGCAACGCCAGCGCGACATAGGAGCCGATGCCGGGGAGTTTCCAGCTGTTGTCGCCGACCGCCACGGCCTCGGATGCAACAACAAAGAACCACCCGCCCGACATCGACATCATGGTGTTCCACACGAGGCCCGGAACGGCGAACGGCACTTCGAGCCGCCAGTAGCGCTGCCATGTGCTCAGGTGGAAGCTATCGGCCGCCTCGCGTAGATCGGCCGGCACCGTCTTGAGCGACTGATACAGGCTGAAGGCCATGTTCCAGGCCTGGCTGGTGAAGATAGCGAAGATCGATGCCAGCTCCAGTCCCAGGACGTTCCCCGGGAACAGGCCCATAAAGAACACGACGGTGAAGGTCAGGAACCCCAGGATCGGCACCGACTGGAGGATGTCCAGGATGGGGATCAGCACCAGGCTGGCGCGCCGGCTCTTCGCCGCCGCTGTGCCGTAGGTGAAGGTGAAAATCAGCGAAGCGACCAAGGCCGCGAACATGCGCATCGTGGTACGCGCTGCGTAGTTCGGCAGGTTGACCGGATCGAGGTTGACCTCCAGGGCACCCGGCGCGCTGATCGGCGCGAAGGTTCCTCGCGCGACCCGGCTGACGCCGATCAGCAGCGCAAACACGCAGAGGATCGCTGCGGCATCCCACAGGTTCGGCAGGCGCCTTCCCTGCGTGAGGGCGGGGTGAACTGTGTCAGACATCAGGCTGGTCAGTTGTTGGAGCGCGCCCTGTACCCCGGCGCCCTCCGCGAAGTCACCCCCCGCCGCCGTGGCAATCGCGTGAAAGGATCAGTGGCCGGTGCTGCCGAAACCGCCCTCGTTGCGCGTGGTGCTGTCGAGGCTCTGGACCTCGTGCCACCGGGCGCGCACCACCGGTGCCAGCACCGCCTGCGCGATGCGCGTTCCACGCTCGACGGTGAACGACGCATCGCCGGCATTCAGCACAATGACCTGAATTTCGCCGCGGTAATCCTCGTCGATCGTGCCAGGGCTGTTCGGCAGCACAATGCCGTGGCGCAATGCCAGCCCGGACCGCGGGCGGATCTGCAACTCGTAACCCGGCGGCAAAGCGATCGCGAGACCGGTAGGGATGAGCGCCCGCCCGCCTGGCTCGATCGTCACGGGAGCTTCCACCGCCGCCAGGAGATCCATACCGGCTGCGCCGCCCGTGGCATATGCCGGAAGCGGCAGGTCAGGATTGTGCGGCAACCGACGGACAGCGATTTGGATGGTCATGCGGCAATCATGCGGCGCCGGACAATCAGCGGCAATTGCTGATCGCCTTTCACTCCAGTCCGAAGTCGTCACATCGTTTGCGGCGCTAAACCACCAGCCCGCCGGACTGCGTCACCAGCGATGTCAGGCCCGTCCCGCTGCTGCCCGACCGCGACTGCTGCTGCATGGTCAGCAGATACTGATCGGTCAGGCTGGTGATATACTTCGGATCCTGGAACTTGGAGATGTTCACTCGGGACGCTACGGCCTGCTCCTGTGCCGTGAGGCTCTGGAAGGCAATCTGCTGTGGAATTCCGAGGGCAGTCAGTACAACTGTGCGATTGACTGAATCGCCCAGGATCTCGTCCACTGACTTGATCGAACTGGCCTGGCTTAAGAACGCCAATGCATTCGACAGCCCCGGTGTCGCCTGATCCAGCGATTGTCGCCACATCACTTCCGCATAGCCATTCGAGAGCGTGGCAATGACCTTGGGATCTTGCAGAGCCGCAAGGCCATTCTTGGCGAAATCGAAGGTTTTTGTCGTATTGAGCAGGTTGGTATCGGTCAGTTTGTTGACCAGCGAGTTGCTGTCGCTAGGGTCTGACAGCAGCGCCTTTTGGGCCAGCGCCGGATACTGGATGTACTTGGACAGATTGTTCGCGGTCAGCAGGACCTTCATGACGTTGGGGTTCTTCAACGCAGTCTGAATGTCCTTGGCATCCGCCACACCTTTCTGGAATGCGGCGATGTCACGCGCGACCTGCGGCGTCTTCGCCTCTTTCGCGACGTCGGTCGCCTCGTTCGCCTGCGCCAGCTTCAGATCGGTAATCGGATTGCCGGTGGAGACCGCATTAGAGGCAGGCGCATTGCTGTAGATCGTGTTCAGCATCTCGGTCGTGATGTTCGAGACCGATGTGTTATTTGAAAATAGCAGGCTGTAGTTGACGCCAGAGACGATGCCGCTCATCGGGAACCTCGCCCGTCAGAATCCGGCAAAGATTGGCACAGCCAAGTTAACGCGCCGCTTCCACCAGCGACAATCGCTAACCGAACCTGATCAAGGATCAGCGATACGCCAGCGCGTCGGGCGTCAACCCCAGCGCCGTTACAGTCCCCGGACCAAGCAAACCGTCGGGTTGCAACCCCCGTGCACGCTGGAAATTCTGTATCGCAGTCTCGGTTCCGGCGCCCCACACGCCATCGACCGGTCCACTATAGAATCCAAGGCTCCCCAGCCGTGCCTGCAAAGTTCGAACGGAACCCTGCCGCAAGCGATCTGGTGGCGGCGGAGCCGGAGCGGCGGCCGGGGTCGCAAGCAGCGTATTGGGATCAACCCCCAGCGTTGCTGCGGTTGCCTGATTAAGTTGCCCGGTCACCTGCAGCTGATGCGCCTGCTGGAAGCGCTCCAGCGCGGCTTGGCTATCGGCACCCCAGATCCCGTCGATGCGACCGTTGTACACCCCAGCCTGGCGCAGCCTGTCCTGCACCATCTGCACTGCGGCGGGCGGTATCGGCTGCACGTAGGCAAGTGGCGGCGGGCTTGGTTGCGCAACCACTGGGAGGCCTGGCAGCAGCGCGAGACTGGCCGCAAGGATCACCGGATACCGCACGAGACGCTCTCCTGTCGCTTTAACGAATCAGAACGTCAGGAAAGCCAAACGGTTCAGGATTCAAGCGGCGAGGCGGCCAACAATTTCTCGATCGGATCCCAGACGAATGCAGTCTGCGGCAGCTTCGCGCCAGCGAACTGGATCAATGCCTCCGCGACCGGTTTGCCGCCGAGGCGCTGGTAGAACCAGCGGCTCGGATTGTCGCGCAGGACCCAAAGGAAGCAGGATTTGCAGCCGATCTCGGCCAAGTGCGCGCCGGCGGCGCGCATGAGCTTGCGTCCCACTCCGCGGTCGCGCCAGTCATCCAACAAGTACAGCGTCTCCACTTCGCCCTCGGCCAGCCGACGGGTGAACTCTCCGCCGCGTGAACGCCCCGCGGTCACGAAGCCGACGACGCGAGAGCCGCTGCCTTGCGGTACGTCGGAGCCTGATGCGGAGGCGACGAAGACGCCGGTGGAGGGGGAGCGGATCGCCGCGTCATAGTGTGCCGCCTGGCGCGGCACTGAGAGACGCGCCAGAAAATCGTCCGGAAGGATCCCGGGATAGGCACTACGCCAGGCCGCCACGTGCACGGAGCCGATCGAAATCGCATCCGACGGTCGAGCACGGCGTATCGAGATCATGCAGTATAGCGTAAACCAAACGCCCAGCCGATGCGAAGCACCGGCAGTTGCACGGCGCGTTGACAGCGGTGCTGCGGCCGCTATAACCCGCGCCTCCGGCCGCCTGGGCTCCTCGCGGCCCGTGACCGTTTGGGATGTTTGGCCGATGTTCGCAGTGATCCGCACCGGCGGGAAGCAATACCGGGTGACGCCGAAAGCGGTTCTGAAGGTGGAGAAGCTGGCGGCCGAGCCGGGTGCCACCGTCACCTTTACCGATGTGTTGGCAATGGGCAGCGACGCCGGCGTGACTGTCGGCGCGCCGACAGTTGCTGGTGCGGAGGTGACCGCCACCGTCATCGCGCAGGACCGGCTGGACAAGGTCATCATCTTCAAGAAGCGCCGCCGGCAGAACAGCCGACGGAAGAATGGCCATCGTCAGCCCGTGACGGTGCTGCGCATCGCCGGTTTTGCGCAGGACGGACAGTCGCTGGTAGAGGCCGCACCGGCCGAGGTGGAACCGGCGCCGGCCGCGGTCGATGCGACTGAGAGCCTCGCGGTGGTATCGGGCGAGGCGCCCGAGAACGTGGCCCCGATCCCTGAAACGGGCGTAGAGAACGCGCAGGAGTAATCGAGCATGGCACACAAGAAGGCGGGCGGCTCCTCGCGCAACGGCCGCGACACGGCTGGCAGACGGCTCGGCATCAAAAAATTTGGTGGTGAGGCGGTGCTCGCTGGCAACATCATCGTCCGGCAGCGCGGCACCAAGTGGAAGCCGGGGCACAACGTCGGCCTCGGTCGCGACCACACCATATTTGCGCTGGTCGATGGCAAGGTGGAGTTCAAGCGCCGAGCGGACGATCGCGTGCACGTCTCGGTTGCGCCGCTGCCGGCCGCCGCCGAATAGCGCGCCGAACCCGATTGGCGTTGAGCGGGGGTCGGCACTAGCCGGCCCCCGTTTGCTTGTGGCCGGACGCGATCCGGCCGTCGTTGGAGCCCACGATGAAGTTTCTCGACGAAGCCAAGATCCACCTGCGCTCGGGCGACGGCGGCGATGGCGTCGTGGCGTTTCGGCGCGAGAAATTCCTCGAGTTCGGCGGTCCCGATGGCGGCAACGGTGGCAAGGGCGGCGATATCGTTTTCGAGGCGGTCGACAACCTGAACACGCTGATCGACTTCCGCTACACCCAGCACTTCCGCGCGAAGAAGGGCGGGAACGGCGCGGGATCAGACCGCACTGGGGCAAGTGCGCCGGCAGTGATGATCAAGGTGCCGGTCGGCACGCAGGTGCTGACGGAGGACCGCGCAACCCTGCTGGCCGACCTCGATAGGCCTGGCCAACGGATCGTGCTGTTGCACGGGGGCGATGGGGGGTTCGGCAACACTCATTACAAGTCATCGACCAACCGGGCGCCGCGGCGAGCGGACAAGGGATGGCCGGGTGAGGAGCGCTCGGTCTGGCTGCGGCTGAAGCTGATCGCCGATGTGGGACTGGTGGGGCTGCCGAATGCCGGCAAGTCCACGTTCCTTGCAGCGGCGTCTGCTGCGCGTCCGAAGATCGCCGACTATCCGTTCACCACACTGCACCCGCAGCTTGGTGTCGTGCGGGTGTCGGGCACAGAAGAGTTCGTGCTGGCGGACATTCCTGGGCTGATAGAAGGAGCGCATGAGGGCATCGGTCTTGGAACCCGCTTTCTCGGCCACGTCGAACGGTGCGCTGTGCTGCTGCACCTGGTCGATGGCGCGGCCGGAGATGTGGTGCGCGCCTGGCGGACCGTGCGCGAGGAATTGGCAGCCTACGGCGGCGGCCTCACCAAGAAGCCGGAGTTGATCGCATTGAATAAGCTCGATGCGATGTCACCGCGCGAGGCTTCTTCGCGACGGGCGGCGCTCGCCAAGGCGTCGGGTCGACCAGTTCTGCTGCTGTCTGGCGCCACAGGTGAAGGCGTTCCCGCGGTCCTACGCACGCTTCAGGATATGATCAACGTGCAGAAGGGGCAGCAAGAGAACCCGGATCTGGAACTCCCCCTCCCCTCGCGGGAGGGGGTTGGGGGAAGGGGGATCGGCACCAGTCCGGCAGCCCCCTCCCCCCACCCCCCTCCCGCGAGGAGAGGGGGAGGTTTGGTACAGCCTTGACCCCCAGGCCCACCTCCGGCCAGCGGCTCGTGGCGAAGATCGGCAGTGCGCTGGTGGTCGATGCAGACGAGGCCGCACCCAGGACGCAGTGGCTCGAGGGGATGGCTGCCGACATCGCCTCGCTCCGATCCCGCAATATTGACGTGATCGTGGTGTCCTCCGGCGCAATTGCGCTGGCGCGTCGATCACTTGGACTGAACCAGCATCGGTTGCGCCTCGAGGAACAGCAGGCAGCCGCCGCGGTCGGGCAGATCCGCTTGGCGCAGGCTTGGAGCGAGGCCTTGTCCGCGCAAGGCCTGACTGCCGCGCAACTCCTGCTGACGCTTGACGATACCGAGGATCGCCGACGGTATTTGAACGCACGCGCCACATTGAACACGTTGCTTGGTCTTGGCTGCATCCCCGTCATCAATGAGAACGACACGGTGGCCACCACGGAAATCCGCTTCGGCGACAACGATCGCCTCGCCGCGCGCGTCGCCGAGATGATGCAGGCCGACCAGTTGATCCTGCTATCGGACATCGACGGTCTCTACACTGCCGATCCACGACGCGATCGGGCGGCAGCGCACATTCCAGTGGTGCCCGGCATCACGCCGGAGATCGCGGCGATGGGCGGCGAACCGCCACCCGGGTACTCGTCCGGCGGCATGCGGACCAAACTGGCTGCTGCACGCATCGCCACCCAGGCCGGTTGTGCAATGGCCATCGCCTACGGCCACACGGATCGGCCGCTCTCGGCGCTGGAGAACGGTGCGCGCTGTACTTGGTTCTTGGCCTCGCCCGAGGGGCGATCCGCACGCAAGCGCTGGATCGCGGGCGCACTGGCACCGCTCGGGACGCTGGTGGTGGATAATGGCGCGGCGCGCGCACTTGCCGCCGGCCGCTCCTTACTGCCGGCTGGCGTCCGTGCTGTCGAAGGCACGTTTCACCGCGGCGATCCAGTCGTGGTGCGCGTGCTCGACGGCAAGGCGCTTGCGCGTGGTCTATCGGCCTATGCCAGCGCTGACGCCGAACGCATCGCCGGCCATCGCTCCGACGAAATCGAGGCAATACTCGGTTGGCGTGGCCGCGACGAAATCATTCACCGCGACGACCTGGTGCTGCTGTAAGGGCGCGACCTATTAGACTGCCTGCCATCATCCAATAGGGGAGGAAGGGCAGGCGCGACAATAAGTTCGATGCGACGGTGCTCTCGGCAGTCGGCGCCTTTCCGACGTGTAGCAGATCTCGTCGCACCCCTCTGGCAACTGGACCCGAGGGACGGCACTATAGCGGTGAGGGGACGGGTTCATGCATATTGAGACCGAGGCCACCCAATACCTGCAGCGCGCTGCGACAGCAGCACGCGAAGCCTCACATGTTCTGGCACGCATGCCGGACGCGTCGCGCAATGCAGCGCTTTGCAAGATGGCCTCGAGCTTGCGCGCTCATAGTGGCGAGATCCTGACGGCCAATGCCGGCGACCTTGCTGCCTGCAGCGGTACTCCCGCGTTCCGCGACCGCCTTGCATTGAACGAGGGGCGCATTGAGTCGATGGCGAAGGGCCTGGAGGACATCGCGCAACTGCCCGATCCGCTTGGCCGTACGCTCGCCGACTGGACCCGTCCAAATGGGTTGCGCATGCAACGCATCGCCACGCCGATCGGTGTCATCGGCATGATCTACGAGAGCCGTCCCAATGTCGGGGCCGATGCCGCCGGCATTTGCCTCAAATCGGGCAACGCGGTGATTCTGCGCGGCGGTTCGGAAAGCTTGCGCAGCGCGGCCGCCATCAATGCTGCATTCGTAGCAGGTCTGCGCGAGGTCGGTTTGCCGGAAGCGTGCGTGCAGATCGCACCCAACGCTGACCGTGCCTACGTCGCGGCAATACTGGCGGGTGCCGGGCTGCTTGATCTGATCGTGCCACGTGGCGGCAAGTCGCTGGTCGAGCGAGTACAGCGGGAAGCGCGGGTGCCGGTGCTGGCGCACGCCGAAGGTCTTTGCCACACATATGTGCATAGCTCTGCCGACCATGCGATGGCCCGCAGGATCGTCGCGAATGCAAAGATGCGGCGCACCGGGATATGCGGCGCCACCGAGACGCTGCTGATCGATCGCGCCATCGCACCTGCGCTGCTGCCGGCCATTGTCGCCGATCTTCGGGCGCTTGGGTGCGACTTCCGGGCCGATGCATCGGCGCGCGACATCGTGCCCGAGCTGTCGCCGGCAACCGAAGCAGACTTCGACACGGAATGGCTGGACGCGATCCTGTCGGTCGCCGTGGTGGATGGTGTCGACGCGGCGCTCGCCCATATTAGGCGACATGGTTCCGAACACACCGACGCAATCGTGGCAGAAGATCCGATTGCGGCGCGGCGTTTCCTTGACGGCGTCGACAGTGCGGTCGCGCTGTGGAATGCGTCGACCCAGTTCTGCGATGGCGGCGAGTTCGGCTTTGGCGCCGAGATCGGCATTGCCACGGGGCGGATCCATGCGCGTGGACCGGTCGGGCCCGATCAGCTCACGACCTACCGCTATCTTGTCATCGGCAACGGGCAGGTGCGTCCCTGACCGATCCGATCCCTCGGTTCGGCGATCGAAGGCTGATGCGCATCGGCCTACTCGGAGGTTCGTTCAATCCTGCACATGCGGGTCATCGACACGTCATCGACCTGGCGCGACGGCGATTGCAGCTCGACCAGGTTTGGCTGCTGGTATCTCCGGGCAATCCCTTGAAGCCGCTATGCGGCATGGCGCCATTCGAGCAGCGGCTCGCGTCCACACACTGCATCGCCGATGGCCGACGCATCATCGCCAGCGGGATCGAGGCTGTCTGGGGCACGCGCTTCACGATCGATACGTTGCGGCTGCTGCTGCGACGGTTCCCAAGGGTGCGCTTCATCTGGTTGACCGGCGCCGATATCCTGCTGCAACTGCCGCGCTGGCGTCGCTGGCTGGAGTTCGTTCGGAGCATTCCAATCGCCGTGCTGCCGCGGCCCGGCTACAATCACCGCGCGTTGGCCAGCCAGGCGGTGCGCCGATTCGCAACTGCGCGGCGGCCGATGCGAGTGGCGAGACGATTGGCTGAATTAAGCGCGCCTGCGTGGGCTTTCCTGAATGTACCAGAGCATCCGGCATCAGCCAGCGCAATTCGCGCCAGCATAGGAGCAGAGCCATAGCCAAGCCTTCGAAGCCGTTCTCCCCGGCACGCCACCGAGCGGTACCGCGTAAGAAGGCCGCCAAACCGACGCTTGTCGTGGCTGACAAGACTCCCAGCACGCTGCGCAAAAAAACTGTCGTCGCAGGCCCTCGCCCTGTCACTGCGCATCGGACGCGCAAGGAACCCTCAGCGTTGGACCAGCTGCAGTTAGTGATCGTCGGAAGCCTGGAGAACGACAAGGCAGAGAACGTCGTCACGCTCGACCTTGAAGGCAAAGCGTCGTTCTGCGACCGCATGGTGATCGCCACCGGCCTTGCGGACCGCCAGATTGCCGCGATGGCCGAGCACCTGTCGGAGAAGCTGCATGCGGCGGGCCTAAAGCGGGTGCAGGTGGAAGGTGCGGGCGGCGCCGACTGGGTGCTGGTCGACGCCGGCGACATCGTGGTGCACCTGTTCAAGCCCGAGGCGCGCACGATGTACGGGCTCGAACGAATGTGGGGCACCGAACTCGACGAAGTTGGCTAAAGCCACCGCCCTACTGGCTGGTTCTGTGGCCGAGTGCCCAAACATAGTCAGCGAGAGCGGTGACATCTGCCTGCGTTAGGTTGGCGCCTCCCTTCGGTGGCATAGCGCCAGTGTGCTCTTTGGCCTTTGGCACGCCGTTTTCGATCGTATGCATGATGGCCTCAACACTGCCATCACCCCAAAGGTACTTGCCCTCTGTCAGATCGGAACCAACCGACGATCCCTTGCCGTCGCTGCTATGGCAGCCCGAACAAGTCCCGCCCTCAGCCTGTCCGTGGAAAATGCGGTCACCGAGCGCGAGCTGATCAGGCGAACCGCCTGGCGGGATGGGCAGGCCAGCCTCGGGGTGGAGGCCTTCCGGTGGCGTAGCGTTGCGCGCCGCTGACTGACCGGCAGACGGCGCAGGTCCGGCGGACATGATGCCGACTACATTGCTGCCGCCGCTGAAGGTCACATGCCAGATGCGGCCGCGCCGGTCGTCGGAGATATACATCGATCCATCCGGTGCAACGGCGAGACCAGTGGGTCGGTGCGCTGCGCGGCCAGGTTCCTTGACGGCTCCGGCAAAGCCGTCGGCGAACACGACGAATGGGCCCGATGCCTTGCCGTCATGCAGCGGCTGGAACACCACATTGTATCCCCCCTGCGGCGACGGCGCGCGGTTCCAAGATCCGTGGAATGCGATGAAAGCCCCATCCTTGTACGCCGGCGGAAACTGTTTGCCCTCGTAGATCAGCAGGTCGTTCGGTGCCCAGTGAGCCGGGAATGCGGCGACAGGCGCCTGCTTCTGAGCACAGACGCCCACCGTCTTGCCGCCGTCGCCGCCATACTCAGGCGCCAGCACGAGCCGCTTCTGATCATAATCGAAGTAGCACTCGGGCCAACCGAAGTCGGCGCCCTGTCGCAATTCAACCACCTCTTCGGCCGGCTCATTGGCACCCTGTGGCTGTTGGTAAAGCCGTGGGAAATTTTCGGCCAACTGATCTCGCCCGTGCTGGGTTGCGAACACTCGGCCTGCTGAATCGATACCGAAGCCTTCGCCGTTCCGCAGACCCGTGGAAAAGCGCTCTGCCGGCGAAAAGTGCTGATCGAGTTTGTTGGCGTCATAGCGCCAGGTACCGCCGCGGGTCTGCAATTCCGTGCATGGGTTGAGACCAGGCACGTTCGGCATGCGATTCTCGCTCTGGCAGGAATTGGTGGCCGAGCCGAGATCGACATACAGGTTCCCCTGGCGGTCGATCTGAAAAGGGTGCATCGGATGATCACCAGTCAGCGGCAAACCGGACACGACGGTTTCTGCCGTCGTTGTCGGCGCAACCCCACTCGTCGGCAAGGCGTATCGCACGATGCGGTCGTTCGTCTCCACGTAAAGATAGTTCTTATAAATAGCGATCCCTGTGCCACCCGCATCGCCATCTGCGCGGGTCGGGCCGAAGCGGACGATCTTGTCGGCTTTTCCATCGTTTGCCGTACTCTGTAGCGCAATCACAAACCCGCCGGTGGGAGGCGTGTCGTTGTGGTAATAGCGACCGCTCCAGGTGTTGGCATACAGCACGCCGTTAGGCGCCACGACCATGTGTCGCACGTGACCAAGCTGGTCGGCGAACACGGTGGCACAGAAGCCGGGGGATAGAGTGATGCCTCCGTTATCGCCGCTGCAGCCAGCTGCCTCCGCGCGCACCGTTCCTGCGCCGCCGGCAATCAGCAGCAGCGCCGCAAAGGCGGGGACAACACGAGATGACAATCCAGTAATGCTCTGAGAGTTCATGCATGCAACTCCGCGGCTTCTGCTGCGCGCAGGTTGGCATGCGAACGGTATTCGCAGAAGCATCGCGGCAATCGCAATCGCGTGCGCGGGAAGCGACTACGCTTCCAAGTCGGTCCCATCGTCATGGCCGGGACTAGCCGGCTACGACAATGACGGTCTTACAGGTCGCCGGTGGCCGGGACACCGTGATCGACGCGACTACCCGTCGAGGGCTGCTTCTTGCGCTTTCGCCACTCATCGAACCGCTGCAGCACCGCAAAGAACGACGGCACAAACAGCACAGCAAGGCAAGTAGATGCCATCATGCCGCTGAACACGCTGATGCCGAGTGACTTCCTGGCATTGGCGCCCGCGCCGGTCGCGAGCACCAACGGCAGCACGCCCAATATGAACGCGAACGACGTCATCAGGATCGGCCGGAATCTGGTCCGCGACGCCTCCACCGCAGATTCCAGGATGGACAGCCCGTCGACCATCCGCCTCTCGCGTGCGACCTCGACAATCAGGATGCCGTTCTTCGCCGATAGCGCGATCAGCAGCATCAGCCCGATCTGGGTATAGAGGTTATTGGCGGCACCCAGGCTGGAAAGTGCGATCACCGGACCGAGCAAGGCAAGCGGCACTGCCGAAAGCACCGCGAGCGGCAGGATCCAGCTTTCGTACTGTCCGGCCAGACAGAGATAGACCAGCAGCACCGACAGGCCGAACACGTAATAGAGCTGATTGCCGGTGATGTTCTCCTGATAGGACATCGCCGTCCATTCGTAGCTGACGTCATTCGGCAGGACGCGCTTGGCGATCTGCTCCATCGCCGCCATCGACTGGCCCGAGCTGTAGCCTCGGGCGGAGCCGCCGACGATCGTGGACGACGGATAGAGGTTGTAGAGGGTGATCAGCGGCGGCGCGACAACCGGCCCAAGATGAGCTATCGCACCGATCGGCACCATGTTCCCGTCAGAGCTTTTCACATACAGGTTGAGCAGATCGTCCGGGTGCAGGCGATACTGCGATTCGGCCTGCACATACACCTGTAGTGACTGGCCGAACTTGTTGAACTGGTTGACATAAGTGGACCCGACATAGTCGGTGAGTGTGGCAAACACGTCGCCCACCGATACCCGCAGCGTCTCCGCCCGGGCGCGATCCACGGTCAGGGCGACGTTCGGTCCGTCTGTTCGGAATGTGGTAATGACATTCGCCACAGACGGATCTTTGCTGGCCTGACTGACGATCTCCTGTGTGAGGTCCTTGAGCTTCTGATAGTCAAAGCTGCCGCCCAGCAGCTCCAGCTGCATCTGGAAGCCACCGGCATTGCCGATGCCCTGGATCGGCGGCGGCGGCAGCACGTAGGCCTGCCCGTCGGGCAGCGTGGCGACCGCCTGCTGCAGACTTCGATACAGCGTCAGCAGATCCTGGCCGCCTGCCTTTATGCGTTCGCCGAACGGCTTCAGCATGACCCAGACGGTTCCAGCGTTGGCCAGGTCAGCACTGTTGTCGAGCACCGACATTCCCGAAAGCGCGATGATTTCCTGCACGCCGGGTATCTCGCGTGCGCGCCTGCCGGCCTCTTCCAGCGATGCGGTGGTACGCCCGAGGGACGCACCCTCCGGCAACTGGATCGCCAGCATCAGATAGCCCTGATCATCGATCGGGATGAATGCGGTCGGCAGCCGCGCCAGCCCCCAGATCCCGCCTCCGGCGAGCAGCAATGCGATCACCACCATTATCCCGCTATGGCGCACCATGCGGCCGATGAACGCTGCATAACCGCGTTCCATCGGGTCATAGAGACGATTGAAGCCGCGATAGAAGAAGTTGCGCTTTTCCGGCGGCACCGGCGTGCGCAGCCACAGCGCGCATTGCGTTGGCTTCAGCGTGGCGGCGTTGATCGCACTGATCAGCGCTGTCGCCGCGATCACCAGCGCGAACTGGGCGAACATGTTCCCGGTGAGGCCGGGCACGAAGGCGGCCGGCAGGAATACGCTCATCAGCACCAGCGTGATGCCGACAACAGGCCCGAACAGCTCATTCATCGCCTTGATGGCGGAGTCGTGCCCGGACATGCCGCGCTCGATATACTTCGAGACGCCCTCGACGATGACGATGGCGTCGTCCACCACGATGCCGATTGCCAGCACGATGCCGAACAGCGTGGACAGGTTGACTGTAAAGCCCAGGGCCGCCATTGCGGCGAATGCGCCGATGATGGTCACAGGCACCGTGGTCGCCGGCACCAGTGTGGCGCGGAAGTTCTGCAGGAACACCAGGATGACGATCAGCACCAGGATGCCGGCCTGGTACAGCGTCTTGTAGACCTCGTTGATCGAATCCGTGACGAAAGTGGTGGTGTCGTAGGGGATTGAATAATGCAGCCCCTCGGGGAACCGGCGCGACATCGATGCCATCGTGTCGCCGACCTCTTTGCCGACCTGCAGCGAGTTCGACTCCGGCGTCTGATAGATCGCGATGCCCGCGGCCGGCTTGCCGTTCAGCTTGAAGTCCTGCGCGTAGGTCTGCGCGCCGAGTTCGATGCGGCCAATGTCCCGCACGTAGATCAGCCGTCCGCCCTGAGCCGTCTGATCCTTGACCACGATGTCGCCGAACTGGCTCGGATCGTTCAGCCGCGACTGGATGTCGACGGTGTATTGGAACTGCGTGTCCGCCGGCGCCGGCGGCATTCCTACCTGTCCCGCCGCCACATTCTGGCTCTGCTGGCGGATCGCGTTGATGACGTCCTTCGGTTCCAGACCGAAGGAATAGAGCTTTTGCGGGTCCATCCAGACGCGCATGGAATAGGTACCGGCGCCGAACACCATGACGCTGCCGACGCCGGGCAGGCGCGCCAGGACGTTCGTCAGGTTGATCGTCGCGTAGTTGCTCATGAACAGACTGTCGTATTTGCCGTCCGGCGAATCCAGCGTGACGATTTGCAGAATGGCGGTGTTCTTCTTCTGCACGCTGACGCCCTGCGACTGAACCGGCTCGGGCAGTGACGCCAGTGCGAGCTGCACACGGTTTTGCACCAGCACCTGATCGATATCGGGGTCAGTGCCAATCGCGAATGTCACCGTCAGGCTGTAGGTGCCGTCGGAGGCGCTGGTGGACTCCATGTACAGCATCCGGTCGACGCCGTTGACCTGCTGCTCGATCGGCAGGGCAATCGTATCGATCACAGTCTGCGCGCTGGCGCCGGGATACCTCGCCGTCACCGCCACTGTCGGCGGCACCACGTTGGGATACTGCGACACCGGCAGACGGAACAGCGATACGGCGCCGATCAGCACCAGAACGATCGCCAGGACGTTGGCGAGGACCGGATGCTCGATGAAATATTTTGATATCATCGCCGCCTGCCCTACCCGTCGACGGTCGTGAGCTGCGGTACCACCTTCATGCCGGGTGTCGCACGCCACAGTTCGCCCACCACGACACGATCATCCGGGTTCAATCCGCTCGCGACGACGCGCAATGAACCGATCAACTCGCCCAGCTGCACATAGCGCTGGCGGATCACGTTGTCCTGGTCGAGCACGAGCAGATAACGACCGCCCTGATCCTCCTGCAAGGCACGGTCCGGGACCAGCAGCGCACTCCGCACAACCTTGCCCATCGGCAGGCGGATCTTGACGAACATTCCGGGCAGCAGCGTGCGATTTGGATTGCGCATGATGCCGCGCACGAGAAGGGTTCCGGTCTGTTGGTCGATTGCTGGCGCCACATATTCAATCGTGCCGCGGTGAGGGAAGCCGGTCTCGTCCGACAGCGCGGCCTCGACAGGCACTTGGTGAAGTTCGGCCAAGGTAAGACGGCGCTGATCCAGATTGGCGCGGATCTGCAGCGCCTGCTGCGTGCTGATATTCGCGACCACGTAGATCGGATCGAGTTGCGTGATGTCGGAAAGAGCGGCTTCCTGGCCATTGCCACCGACGACATTGCCCACGTCGATCAGATGCTTGCCCATCTGGCCATCGAACGGAGCCCTCACTTCGGTATAATTCAGGTTCAGTTGCGCCAGCGCGATCTGCGCCTGCGCCGCCAGGATGTTCGCCTCGGCACTCGCGCGCTCGAAGTTCCAATGATCGACATCGACCTGGGTGGCCGCGTCGCGCTTCAGCAGCGCCGCGTAGCGTCCAACTTCGGTCTTGGCGTAGAGCAGAGCCGCCTGATGGAGCTGCAATTGTGCCCGCGCCTGCTGCAATTGCGCCTTGTACTGATCCTGCTGAACAGTGAACAGCAGGTCGTCCTTCTTCACCAGCGCGCCATCTTCGAAGTGGATTTGCTCAAGATAGCCGACAACGCGCGCGAGCAGCTTCACCTGTGCGACAGCCGCGGCATTTCCGGTGACTTCCAGAGTCTCACTGACCGATTGCACCTTTGGCCGCACCACCGGGATGGTGGGCAACTGTGACACGGGCGCCTGCGCCTGCATCGTTTCCGAAGAAGCCGGCGGTGGTGCAGGCTGCGGCGATCCGGCGCGATTCTGCGGAACCGTGGGGGCCGCTGCTGCGCGGCTGCTTGAATTGTTGCCAGTCAGGTCTTCCCACCAGCGATCTAAGACGTCGGCGGCACTGATCTGCCCGATCGGCAGCATGCCGCCAAACACGACCGCCACAGCCAGTATGACGCCCGCCTTGACGACCATGCGGATGGCCCGAACCGGCACCGGCTTCACCACTGTGGCGCCCGCACATCCGGGCCGCGGTCGGCAGGAGCAGGAAGACCGGGGGTCGATGGCTGCGGCTGGTCAGACGGCGGCAGCAACCGTCCCCAATCAGTGCGGTGACGCATCTCGTTGCGGGTTGCATCGTTCACGAAGTCATTCCTCTCTCTGATCTGCCAACCGCCACCAAGCGACCGGTACAAAGATGCGAGGCTTGTGGAGAGATTGCCCGAGGCCGAGGCAAGATTGGTCTGAGCCTGATAAAGGTTCTGCTCCGCCGTCAGGACGGTGGTGAAGTCCCTGGTCCCAAGCAGGTACTGATCGAGCGCAATGCGCAGCGCGGCATTGGCTGCCGCAACGCTGCGTCGCAGGAATTCGACCTGCGACCGGCCCTGAAGGAACGCAGTCAGGTTGTTCTGCACCTCCTGCTGCGCCTTCAAGACCGAGTTCTTGTAGTCGATCAGCAAGGTTTGCAGGCGTGCGTCCTGCACCCTTACGTTGTTGGTGATCTGCCCGTAATTGAGAATCGGCCAGCTGAACGATGGGCCGAACGCGAACTGAATCCCAGGCGCGGTGAACACCTCATTCAAACGATTGCTGCCCGTTGTTCCTGCGACCGTGCCGAACACCCCGCCGAGTGCAAATGCCGGAAACAAGTCGGCTTTGGTCAGGCCGATCTGGGCACTCTGGGCAGCGGCCTTGAGTTCGGCGGTTCGAATGTCGGGCCGGCGACGCAGCAGGTCAGCCGGGATACCAACGGCCACGTCCCTTGGCGGCACTGGTATGGTCTGCGGCCCGCTCAGCAGCGAGTCCAGCGACGACGGTGACATGCCGAGTAGCACGCTGAGTGCGTCCTTGCCCTGCTGCAGCTGTGCCGTGAACTGCGGGATCGTCGACTGGGTCTGAGCCAGCACATTCTCTGCCTGGAACACGTCGAGCCCGGTCGCAGTACCGCCCTGGTTGCGGTAGCGCGCGATCTGCAGAGCCTTCCGCTGCTTGACGACGTTCTCCTGCGCGATCGCAAGCTGCTGTTGCAACGTGCGGATGCCGATATATGCGGTCGCCACGTCACCCAGCAGCGTCACCAGCACATCGTCATAGGTGGCAATCGACGCAAGATAATCGGCATCCGCCGATTCCACCCCGCGACGGAACTTACCCCACAGATCCAGCTCCCACGTGATCTGCGTGCTGAGCGAAGCACGCCAGTAATTGCCCAGTTCGTGGGATGGGTTCGAGGTCGGATCGACCTGGCTCGCCTGATTGTAGCTGGCATTGGCGCCGATCTGCTGTGTCTGCGGATAGAACTCGCCGATCGCAATGCCGAGTTTGGCGCGCGCCTCCAGCACCCTGGTGCCGGCAGCCAGCAACGACAAATTTTGTTGGTAAGCCAAATCAATCAGCCGTTCGAGCGTCGGATCGTGGTACGCGGTCCACCACGTTTGATAATCTACGCGGTCGGTATGAACCGAAGGGTCGCCAGCTTCCAGCCAGTTGGCGGCAACCGTGGCGTTGGGTTCGGCAAAGTCCGGACCGACCTTGCAGCCAGCGAGCAACAGCAACAGTGCCGTCGCCAGAACTGGCGTCTGGTATGTCCGCTGTAGCCCGACGTTCCCCGCGTCCGAGTCTGCTACCATTTGGTCCGAGTTTGCATCGGCATAAAGGCGTAATCAAGCAAAGAGCGGTCCCGGTCACTCGGGTGGCCTGTTCGCGATACAGCCGCCATCGAAGGTGGTCGCCGCCAAAGGAGACCGATCTATCGACCGTACAGGCGTATGCACATTGATTTGGATCAATCAGCGCGTTGGCTGACGCGCTGGCCCGGGCTCCGGAGAGCCTCCCAAGGTTGCGCAATTACCTGATGCCGGGTGTCGGCCAGGCAACCCAACGTGCGGCGCTATTCAGAATGTGGCGTGCATCCCTACCTCAGTAGGGCTCACCAACAAAGATGAACGTTGTCCCCGTCACGATCGGCGCGCTTGCCCCGACGAACGAAACGTTGGCATCCTTCACCTGCCGCGACCCAGCGCGCCCCGACGCCTGCAGCGCACCTTCGATGATATGCCACAGGCCATGGATGCGGCCGGTTCCCAGGCTGCCGCCAAACGTGTTGAGCGGCAGTTCGCCGTCGAGCTCGATGCGGCCATCCTGGATGAAGTCCAGCGCCTCGCCCTCCTTGCAGAACCCATACGACTCCAACCCGTAGATCACCGACGCAGAGAACCCGTCATAGACTTGCGCCACGTCGACGTCCTTCGGCGAAAATCCCGATCGCTCCCAGGTCAGCTTCGCCGAACTGCTGCCACCAAGCATGTAATCGCTCAGGCTGCCGATCCGGCCTGCGACCTCGAAGTGCAACCGCTGTCCATACCCGGCGAGATACGCTGGGCGCGGCTTCAGGTCGCGCGCGCGATCCGCCGTCGTCAGCACGATCGCCACGGCGCCCTGCACCGGAATGTCGCAATCGAACAGACAGAACGGATAAGCGATCCAGCGCGAGTTCAGGTAATCCTCGCGTGTCAGTGGCACCCCATGGAAAAATGCATGCGGATTATGCTGCGTGTGCTTGCGCTGCGTCACTGCGAGCGTCGCCATCTTCTCGCGGTTCTGGCCGTGCCGCTCCAGCCAGCGTGTATATGCAACTGCCATGCCCTGTCCCGGGCCGCCGAACCCATAGGCAGCAGTGAACTGCGCGGCTCCTGCTGCATTCCCGCTGGGCAGGTTCTGATACGTGCCGCGCGGATTATGCATCGCGCGCCACACCACCGCGTATTTGCACACGCCCGCGAGCAGCGCATTCACCGCCTGCTGCACCGCGCCGCCGATATTGGTGGTGCCTACCTGGATGTGCCAGGTCAGGTTAGGCAGCTTCAGCATGGCCATCATGCAGTTGACGGAAACGACAGAGATGCCGTCGATTTCCGCATGCCCGGTCGCCGGCAGCTCAGGATATGTGGCCAGTCCGTCGATATCCTCCAGTCGAAGCCCGGAGTCCGCGACCGCCTCCTTCACCGCGGTCAGTGCGTGCGCAGCCAGCGGGATCTCGGCTGAACGGGTGACCTTGGAGTAGCCCACGCCGCTGACGGCCACTTTGCATCGGTTCTCCCACATGCGTTCGGCTCCCTTCAGCGCACCAGCTGGAACTGCGGGAGCGTGATGTCGTCGTTCAGCTCCTCGAAGATCACCTCGACGCGGCGACCCACCTTGGCGTCGGTGTAAGGCGATTCCAGCAGATTGCCGGCGAGCAGCGCACCCGGCGCATCGTCCAACTCCACGATGATACTCGCGTACGGCACTGCAGAAGCGAAGCGCTTGTCACCAGTGTGATACATGATGGTGTAGGCGTAGATCGTCCCCTTGCCACCCACCGGTTCGAACTTCAGGTCGGTGCTGACGCACTGCACGCATGTCGCATAGGGTGGATGCTGAAAATGGCCGCAGCTCTGGCACCGCTGCAGTTCCAGCGCACGCCGCTTTGCCGCGTCCCAGAATGGCTGCGTCCACTGGTTCGGCACCGGGATCGGCCGCGTCACCTTGGTCCAGTCGCTCATTTCTGCCTCCTGACTGGTGCCGATTATCGGGTCATCCGGCGGATCGGCAAGCCGCGCACCAGCGCGCACGAGATTGCAACCCCGGTCACTGACCCTGCCTGCGGCATAGCGCTGGACGCTCCCATCTCGCGCGCCGGCGGCCGCTATCGTTGCCGCCGCTCGCCAGAACCCCTTTGCGTCCGCCTCGATTCATCACCGAAACGCCGGTGCAACCGCGACCAGTATAAAACTCCAGGCCAATCTGAAGGATAGTGAGGATGCAGCCTGATCCGTTGCAGGATCCATGTGCGCCCGCGACGCGTCCAGTATCACAATGGGAGCGCGCTCTGCTGGCCCAATGCTTCGCCGGCACCGCCCGCACCGGCGTTGATGCCTTGGCGGCACATTGTGGGAAGCACTGGGCATGATCCGCTGCCATCGCCCGGCATTTCAGCCATCTTCCATCATTTCATAGCCAGAGGAGCCGCTGGCGAGCGCAACCAGCCAGCGCCAGTGCAAATTCGCATGACGACACAGAGTGAACGCGCGGCAATCGCCCGCATGAATGCCGGGCTTGCCGATATCCTTCGTTGTCTTCGCCGCGAGCAACGGCAGGACCGGATGATGGCAACCGGGCTCGACGCTATGATGGCCACACTCGAGGCGGAAGGCATCGCAGTCATCCGTTCAGTCCCCGATTCAGCGACCTTGGAACCCGAAGTGCTGCATCGCGCCGGCATGATCGGTCTGTCCGGGACGTCGGCGGCGGTGATGTTGTGGCGCGCCAATATCGGCACGCCGGTGTTGTCGGCGGAGCCGAACGGCCGGCCGATTGCCGTCGGCGTATGCCGTGAGAATTTTCGGGAAAAAATTGGCGTCGTGTTCTGGCGCAAACGCGCGGGGCGAGGCTGGAGCGGCGAAGACGTGCCGCTGGTGGACGCCGTTGCCGGCATCGTCTGGTTGCTGATGGAACGCGAACTGGGACAGCGCGATACCTACGGCTCCTCCTCGATCGACACTTTGACCGCGCTGCTCAACCAGCGAACCTTCGTAACCGAAGCGAGCAGGCATATCGCGCGGCTCGACCGGGATCTTCTTCCCGGCACGTTGCTGCTGGCGGAGGTGGACAACCTGGACGGCGTCTCTCTACGGCAAGACTCGGACGATGCTGATCTGATGCTACGTCGTGCCGCAATGCTGCTACGAAGCGCGGTGCGCCCTACAGATCTGGTCGGGCGGACGGGGAGTGCGGAATTTGCCATTTGGCTCAGCGGCGCTGACTACCTGACTGCGGCAGAGCGGGCTGAAAACCTGTGCCTGGAGCCTGCGGATGCCGAAAGTGATACGGCGGTGTCCGAGATCAGTTTCTCGATCGGGATTGCCACCAGGCAGCCGGGGGAGGATTTCGCCGAACTCGCGCAGCGCGCCGGCGAGGCGATGCGACAGGTCAAGCGCGAAGGTGGCGGTTACTGGCGCGTGTCACTCGGCTAGGCGTGATCGCCCGAGGCGGGAACCTCAGAGGGCGGGAATCACGGGCTCAATCGATCGCCCGACCGTAGTCCGCCTTCCGTGGCAACGAAGCGCGCGATGTCCGGCACCCCGATGCCGGCCCGGATATTGGCGAATACGAACGGGCGGTCGCCGCGCATTCTGCGCGCATCGCGATCCATCACTTCCAGGCTGGCGCCGACGAATGGAGCGAGATCAATCTTGTTGATCACCAGCAGATCGCTGCGCGTGATGCCGGGGCCGCCTTTGCGGGGGATCTTGTCGCCCGCGGAGACGTCGATCACGTAAATCGTCAGATCCGCAAGTTCCGGACTGAATGTCGCTGCGAGATTGTCGCCGCCCGATTCGATCAGGATCAGGTCAAGCTCCGGAAACCGCCGGCGCAGTTCAGCAACGCCGGCCAGGTTGATCGACGCGTCCTCGCGGATGGCGGTGTGCGGACACCCGCCGGTCTCGATGCCGAGGATGCGTTCGGGTGGCAAAGACCCGGCCCGGGTGAGGAACTCGGCGTCCTCCTTGGTGTAGATGTCGTTGGTAATCGCCGCGATGTCGTAGTCGGCACGCAAGCACTTGCATAACGCATCCATCAGCGCCGTCTTACCGGTTCCGACCGGGCCGCCGACGCCAACCCGCAATGGCCCGTGACGCGATTTGGTCATGTATGCTTCCGGGCGCCAACCCGGCCTTCTGTCGTCATGGCCAGGCTTGGCCAGGCCATCATGTATGCTTCCGGGTGACAGCCTTCATGAACGAAACAACCGTGTGTATTGGGTCTCGTGGTGCATGGCGGCGATATCGGCGCGGAAGGCACATCCGCCGATATCGTCCAGCGTCGCCGTGCGGGTTTCGTTCACCACCGTCAGTATGATCTGTTCGAGTTCGGCGAGCACCCGCAGTCCGGAACTTTGGCCTAACGGCACGAGGCGAACGGCAGCGGAAATCAAATTGGTGGCAAAGCCCTGTACGTAGCCCGTAGTCGTCGCGTCTTCATCGATGCCGTGCCGTGCCGCGAGTGCGCCGACGGCGATCGGATAGGCGACCCGTTCGGGCAGCTCGGGCGGATGCCAGGCGGCCGCGGCAGCGATGAACGCTGTGCCCTGGTCCAGCGTTTCCGCCCGCCGCTCGCGCGACGATGCGATCGCGGTGGCGAAATCGTTGAGCCGGGTGAGATCGCCGCCGCGATGCGCATGGCGCAGCAGGATCGCGTCGTTGCGTCCGGAACCATGCGCCAGCACATCGCTCAGCCAGTCGCCAAGCGCCGTCTCATCGCCGATGTCCCCGCATTCCACGGCCCATTCCAGACCATGCGAGTAGGCATAGGCGCCTGTTGGAAACGACGGCGACAACCACGCCAACAGGCGCATCAGTTCACGCATCGTCATGGTGATGGTGCCCGCCGGCATACGCACCGGCTTCAGGGTCAAATGGCGCCTCGATTGCCGCAACGTGGCCGCCGAGACCGCGCACCATCTCCTCGATCACATGATCGGCGCGAATGCGGATGCGATCGTCCTGCAACTGCACCGGCAGGTGGCGATTGCCGAGATGCCAGGCGATGCGCACCATCGTGCCAGGATCGTGCGCGTGGATTTCCAGCAGCTTCTCCGGCCTGGCACATACGCGAACGACGCCGCCGTCGACCGCTAGCCCATCGCCTTCGCGCAGCCGCACCGCCTGCGACAGGTCGAGGAGCACCTCCCTGCCCTGCTCCGTGCGCAGCAGAATGCGACGGCGATGGCGTCGATCGAAGTCGATCAGCACCGTATCCATCTCTGCCGTCGCATCCCATGTGCCGGCCGGCAGGACGACTTCGGCGCGCATCAGAAGAGGAAATAGCGCTGCGCCATTGGCAGCACAGTCGCGGGTTCACACGTGAGCAACGCGCCATCGGCGCGCACCTCGTAGGTCTCTGCATCCACTTCGATCACCGGTGTCGCGCTGTTGTGGATCATCGACTGTTTGCCGATGCCACCGCGTGTGTTGCTCACCGGCACAATGCGCCGCTGCAAATTCAACGTCTCGCCAATCCCGGCATCGAGCGCAGCGGCAGAAACGAAAGTCAGGCAGTGCTCCGCCAGCGCGCGACCGAAGGTGCCGAACATCGGTCGATAATGCACCGGCTGCGGTGTGGGGATCGATGCGTTAGGATCACCCATAGGCGCCCAGGTGATCGACCCGCCCTTGATCACCAGGTCCGGCTTCACACCGAAGAACGCCGGCGACCACAGCACCAGATCCGCCAGCTTGCCAGTTTCGATCGAGCCGATCTCGCGCGCCAGACCCTGCGCTATAGCTGGGTTGATGGTATATTTGGCGATGTATCGCTTCACCCGCGCATTGTCGTTGCGCTCATTGTCGCCGGGCAGCGCGCCACGCTGCACCTTCATCTTGTGCGCCGTCTGCCACGTGCGGATGATCACCTCGCCGACACGCCCCATCGCCTGACTGTCCGACGACATCATCGACAATGCGCCCAGGTCGTGCAGGATGTCCTCGGCTGCAATCGTCTCCTTGCGAATCCTGCTCTCCGCAAATGCCACATCTTCCGGGATCGACGCGTCGAGATGGTGACACACCATCAGCATGTCGAGATGTTCGTCAAGTGTATTCGCTGTGTATGGACGCGTCGGGTTGGTCGAACTCGGCAGCACGTGCGCCAGCGAGGCGACCTTGATGATGTCGGGGGCATGCCCGCCGCCCGCACCCTCGGTGTGAAACGCATGAATGGTGCGGCCCTTGAACGCCGCGATCGTATCCTCGACGAAGCCCGACTCGTTGAGTGTGTCGGTGTGGATCATCACCTGCACGTCGAACCGATCGGCAACACTCAACGCACAGTCGATCGCGGCGGGCGTGGTGCCCCAGTCCTCGTGCAGCTTTAGGCACGAAGCGCCAGCCCGGATCATCTCCTCCAGCGCCGCAGGACGCGAGGCATTGCCCTTGCCGGCGAACGCCAGGTTCACCGGCAACCCCTCTGCCGCCTGCAACATGCGCGCGATGTGCCAAGGCCCCGGCGTACAGGTCGTAGCAGCAGTGCCGGTGGCTGGGCCGGTGCCACCGCCGATCAGCGTGGTGATGCCTGAAGCAATGGCGTCGTCCACCTGCTGCGGACAGATGAAGTGGACATGCGCATCGATGCCACCGGCCGTGAGGATCTTGCCCTCGCCGGCGATGATTTCCGTGCCGGGACCGATGACGATATCCACGTTCGGCTGAACATCGGGATTACCGGCCTTGCCCACCTTGGCAATGCGGCCATTGGTGATCGCCACATCGGCTTTGACGATGCCCCAGTGATCGATGACCAGGGCGTTGGTGATGACCGTATCGACGGCGCCTTCAGCCTGGGATGCCTGCGACTGGCCCATGCCATCGCGGATCACCTTGCCGCCGCCGAACTTCACTTCCTCGCCGTAACTGGTGAAGTCGCGCTCCACCTCCACAATCAGATCCGTATCGGCCAGGCGCACGCGATCGCCAGTGGTCGGCCCAAACATGTCGGCATAAGCAGCGCGCGGCAGGCGGGCCATCAGTCGAGCGCTCCCATGACCTCGGCGCGGAACCCCTGAACCATGCGGCTGCCACGATAAGGCACGAGCGTGACCTCGCGTGTCTGCCCTGGTTCGAACCGCACGGCTGTCCCCGCGGCAATGTCCAACCGCTTGCCGCGTGCGGCGGCACGGTCGAACGACAAGGCAGGATTCGTTTCTGCGAAGTGGTAGTGACTGCCCACCTGGGCCGGTCGATCGCCGGTATTGGCCACCGTCAGCGTGGTGCGTGGCAGACCAGCGTTCAGTTCAATGTCGCCATCTCGGGGAGGGAACTCACCCGGAACCATCGCAAGCGCTCCCCTTGCGGTCACCCTCGCGCAAGCGAGGGTCCAGCCGCTGGATCCCCGCTGGTCGTGGGGATGACGCTAGCCACCGACCCAATCCGCTCATCGGATCGGGGCGTGCACGGTGACCAGCTTCGTGCCATCGGGGAACGTGGCCTCGACCTGCACGTCATGGATCATCTCTGCCACACCCTCCATCACCTGCGCACGAGCCAGCACCTGGCCACCTGCTTCCATCAGGTCCGCGACGCTGCGGCCGTCGCGCGCGCCTTCCAGGACGAAATCGGTGATCAGAGCGATGGCTTCGGGATGGTTCAACTTAACACCACGCTCCAGACGGCGACGTGCGACGATTGCCGCCATGCTGATCAGCAACTTGTCCTTTTCTCGCGGCGTCAGGTTCATCCGCTTCCCCTCAGCATAGCCAGACTCGCGGCAGTGGACGCCCGCCGCGCAGAACCTGCAATGCGTCGACGACGGTCGTCCGGAGCACCGCCCCGGTTGCACCGAGTATACGGGCAATCAACATGCCATCCCATACACTGGTGCCAATACCCAGGCGACGCAGCGGCGCAAGCATCACGTCGGGATCCGGCGCTACATAGACAATCGTGGCTAGCGCGCGTGCGCCATCGGCGATCCCCTTCCGCTGCAGCTTCATGGCAACTTCACCATCCAGCCGCACCGCATCGTGCAACAGCAAGCGCCCCCCGCGACGCAATTCGATGACGTCGCGCAGTGACCCGTGATTGACCGCCTCGCCCATCGCAGTCCGACCGAACACCAGACTCTCGATCCCCAGGAACCGCGCGTCTTCCGCAAGCTCAACCTGCAAGCTTCGCCGCACTCGGCATCCGTCAAACAGGATCATTTCCTGCGGCAACCACTCGGCTGCGCCGCCCTTTGTCACCACGATGCGGGTCTGAACAAACGAAGCAGGACTGTCGGGCAACGCGCGATACGACCGCTCCGCGGCCTGCCCTGCGATCGTTGCCGAAGCGGCGGCCCCGATGCTGAACGAGCTGCGCAGGTCATCACCTCCAGCGATCCCGCCCGAGGTATTCAGCGTGACCACGTTCAGCCCACCGGCATTGTCATCCCGCGGAAACCGCGCCTTCAGGCAGCCCGCTTGCCGCAGCTGATCGAGCACGGACTTGTCGTCACGTCGCTTGACCGACACCAATACCTCGCCAGACGCCCGTTGCAGATCGGAACGGACCGTCGCGGCATCCATCAGTTTGGCTAGTGCAGGACGATGTCACGCAACAGCAACACCCGATCGGCGAGCGAAGGATGTTGCGCAACGGCCGCACGGAACCGCCGATCAGCAGTAACGACGACCAAATTCTCTTCGATCGCCAATGCCAAATAGCAGCAGTCATAGATCGGATGCACAAGGTCGCGGGCAATAGCCAAAGCGGCAATGACCGAGCTGCCATCTAACGGCCTGGTTCGAAGCGGCACAACACGTCCGCTGTGCTCCTCAATCAACACCCATTTCAATCCGAGACTGGCATCAACCACGATCCACTCTGGCACCTCTTCAACGCGCATCACGACCTTCTCTAATCAGCTCGGCGCTTTCGACAGCCAACTGTTGCGGTGTTCTGGCACGGGCGCGTGGCGCCGACTCATTCCACCACGCCGCATCGCGGCGAGGCAGGCAGGCGGACGTGATGATTTCTCGGGCTTCCGCTTCGACGCTGCGCCCCGCAGCTGCCGCGCGTTCGCGCAAGGCCGCCTGCACAGCTTCCGAGAGTTTCCGAATTGTGAGCACCGTCGCCATTGCGGTCTCGCAGTATGTTGCATTCAATGCATCCATATGAGACGCCATCCGCCGGCGGTCAACTTTCGCTACACCGAGAGCCGGCGTCGTATATCTGCCTCCTCCAGGTCCTCTCGCCGACCCGCCAGTACGATGTCACCGCGATCCATCACAGCGATGGTCTGCGCCAGGTCGCGGGCAAAATCGAAATACTGTTCGACCAGCAGGATCGCCATCTCACCCTGCGACCGCAACAGCGCGATGACCCCGCCGATGTCCTTGATGATACTCGGCTGAATGCCCTCGGTCGGCTCGTCCAGCACGAGCAGGCGCGGCTTCATCACCAGTGCGCGCGCGATCGCCAGTTGCTGCTGCTGTCCGCCTGAGAGGTCGCCGCCGCGCCGCCGCAGCATCGTCTTCAGCACGGGAAACAGCTCGAACACCTGATCAGGCACGCGTCGCCGGGCGCGCGGCAGAACAGCAAATCCCGTCTCGAGATTCTCGCGCACGGTCAGCAGGGGAAATATATCGCGACCTTGCGGTACCCAGGCGATGCCGCGACGCGCCCGCTCATGGATCGGCAACCGCGCGACGTCGGCGCCCTCCCAACGGATCGCGCCCGCGCTGATAGGATGCGCGCAGCAGGCTGGTCTTGCCCACGCCGTTGCGACCAAGCAGACAGGTGACCGCGCCGACCTCTGCCGTCAGCGACACCTGGCGCAGCGCAATTGCCGCGCCGTAGTGCAGGTTAACATGATCAACTTCAAGCATCGGTCATCGGCCCAGGTAAACCTCGATCACCCTCGGGTCGTCGCTGACATGGTCGATCGAACCCTCCGATAACACGGCGCCCTCGTGCAGCACCGTTACCTTGACGTCGAGCGCACGCACGAATGCCATATCGTGCTCCACCACCACAACGCTGCGCGTCCGATTGATCTCGCGCAACAGTTCGGCGGTCTGCTCGGTCTCGGCATCGGTCATGCCAGCCACCGGCTCATCGACCAACAGCAGCTGCGGTTCCTGGGCTAGCAGCATACCGATTTCCAGCCATTGCTTCTGGCCATGCGACAGGCCTGCAGCCGATCTATCCCGCTGATCGATCAGCCGGGTCATGACCAAGATTTCCTCGATATGTTTCCGCTCCGCTCTGGTCTCGCGCGCCCACAGCGTGAAGCGAGGCCTGCGGTCCTCCGCCAAAGACAGGAGCAGGTTGTCCCACACGGTATGTGACTCGAACACTGTGGGCTTCTGAAACTTGCGGCCGATACCGAGTGAAGCGATAGCCGGCTCATCGAGGCGTGTAAGGTCGGTGTCGCGACCAAACACCACCTTGCCTTCATCCGGTGGTGTCTTCCCGGTGATCACGTCCATCATGGTGGTCTTGCCCGCGCCGTTCGGGCCGATCACCGCGCGCATCTCACCCGCCTCCAGCACGAGAGACAATGAGTTCAACGCACGGAAACCATCGAAGCTGACGGTGACGCCATCGAGATACAACAGTGTATCGTGCAGTTCAGCACTGACGCCGCTCATCCGATCGCCTCGCGTGCTGCCTCCGGCACCGCGGGCACAGAGTCGGTCGCAATAATCCGCTCCCGACGGGGGAACAGACCGACGATGCCGCGTGGCAGCAGCAGAGTGACGAAGATGAAGATCGCTCCCAGCGCATACAGCCACAGCGACGGGATCGCACTGGTGAAATAGGTCTTGCCAAAATTCACCAGCACCGCCCCGAGGATCGCACCAGACAGCGTGCCGCGGCCACCAACCGCCACCCAGATCACCGCCTCGATCGAGTTTGCCGGAGAAAACTCCGAAGGATTGATGATGCCAACCTGCGGCACATACAGCGCGCCACCGATCCCCGCCATGATCGCTGACAGAACCCAGACCACCAACTTGTAGGACTCCGGCCGATAACCCAAGAAGCGCGTGCGTGCCTCGCTGTCGCGCACCGCGACCAGGACCTTGCCGAATCGTGAGATAACCAACCAGCGCGCGACCAGAAACTGTGCGCAAAGAAACACAGCAGTGATAACCAGCAGCGCGCAGCGCGTCGCCTCGGCCTGCACCGGAAAGCCCAGGATGTCCTTGAAATCGGTCATCCCATTGTTGCCGCCAAACCCCATGTCGTTGCGGAAGAACGCCAGCAGCAGCGCATAGGTCAGCGCCTGTGTGATGATCGACAGGTACACGCCGGTGACTCGCGAACGGAACGCGAGCCAGCCGAACACCAGTGCAAGCAGCCCCGGCACCAGCATCACCATCAGCGCGGCGAAGCCGAACCACTCGAAGCCGTGCCAGTACCATGGCAGCTCATGCCAACCCAGGAACACCATGAAGTCAGGCAGGTTGGCGTTGCCGTAGACGCCACGCGCACCGATCTGCCGCATCAAGTACATGCCCATGGCGTAGCCGCCAAGAGCGAAGAACGCCGCGTGACCGAGCGAGAGAATGCCGGCAAAGCCCCAAACCAGATCGAGTGCCAGGGCAAGCATGGCGTAGCAGAGATACTTGCCAACAAGCGCGACGGCATAGGTCGACACGTGGTAAGCGACGGTCGGCGCGGTGGCCAGGTTCAACACCGCAAGCAGCACCGCGCCCCCCAGCACGAGGATAAGCGTCAACCACGTTGCCCGATCGACCGTCCTCCCCCTCCCCTTGCGGGAGGGGGGCGGGGGGAGGAGGACATGCCTCATGCCTCCGCCGCGCGCCCTTTCAGCGGAAACATCCCGCGCGGTCGCCGCTGAATGAACAGGATCAGCATCACCAGCACGACGATCTTACCGAGTACCGCCCCAGCCACCGGCTCGAGGAACTTGTTGACGATCCCCAGGGTCAGTGCGCCCATGACCGTGCCCCACAGATTGCCGACACCGCCGAACACCACCACCATAAAGCTATCTATGATGTAGCCCTGGCCCAGGTTCGGCGAGACATTGTCGATCTGGCTCAGCGCCACGCCGGCGATGCCGGCGACGCCCGAGCCTAGCCCGAAGGTCAACGCGTCGATCCAGGGCGTGCGGATCCCCATTGCTGCGGCCATTTGCCGGTTCTGCGTCACCGCGCGCATCGCAAGCCCCAGCGAGGTAAAGCGCAGCACCGCCATCAGCGCCGCCAGCACCAGGAAGGCGAAAATGATGATGTATAGGCGATTGTATGTCAGTGTCAGGCCGCCGAGCTGCGTCGCTCCGCTCATCCAATCTGGCGTGCTGACATCGCGGTTGTTTGGGCCGAACAGCGAACGCACAGCCTGTTGCAGGATCAGCGACAGCCCCCAGGTCGCCAGCAATGTCTCGAGTGGCCGCCCATACAGCCAGCGGATCAACGTGCGCTCGATGGCGATGCCGATCAGCCCGGCAACCACGAACGCAAGCGGCACTGCGACAAGAAGGCTGGCACCGAACAGGCCAGGCGCGCTATCGCGAATCACTTGCTGCACCATGAAGGTGACATAGGCGCCGATCATCACCATCTCGCCATGCGCCATGTTGATCACGCCCATGACGCCGAAGGTGATCGCCAAGCCCGCCGCGGCCAGCAACAGCACCGAACCGAGCGACAGGCCATAGTAGACGCTTTGCGCAATGCTCCACAGCTGCAGATCCCAGTCGATCGCCTTGACCGCCGCAGCCGCAGCGGCGGCGACGGCAGGTGGCTGCCCCGACAGCGATGCGAGCAGGCTCCTGCTGTCGATACCGCCACGCTGGCGCAGCACCGCAACAGCGTTCAAACGATCAGGTTCACTGCTGCCGTCTGCGAACAGCAGCGCCGCCGCACGTGCCTGCTCCATACGAACTTTGACACTGGTATCGCTTTCGTGTGCCAGCGCGCGCTCCACGGCTGGCAGTGCCGCCGGATCATGCGAATGGAACACAGCCTCGGCCGCATCAAGCCGTATCCCCGTGTCAGGCGACAACAACCACAGGCTGCCAAGTGCCGCCTCGAGTTCGGCGCGCACCGCGTTGTTCAGGCGCACCTGTTTCAAGCCGCTCGCCATGATGTCGTGCGCCGGCGTGCCCGTTACTGCATCGTTGAATGAACCGCTATCCGCCTTGATGAACAACGCTTTGTCGCTGCTGCGCGCGAACAGCCGGTTCGCCTGTAACGCGGCGAGGATCGCGGTGGCCTGCGGATGCCTGGACGCCGCCAGCATGCTGACGCCCTGGCGGATCGTCTCGAAGCTCGGTGATGCCAGCGCAGCAAGCGCCTCATTGGCCGACTGCGCACGACCGGCCGTCGGCGTCAGGGCCAACAGAGCCATCAAGAGCAGCCAGGCGATACGCTTCATAACCACGCCTTGAGAAAAACGTGGGGGTGGCCTGGGGAGGAAACAGGCCACCCCCTGGGGAGTGGTCGGCTCAGGCGATCACGCCTTCTTGCCACCACCTACGCCGCACTTGCCGGTCTTCACGTTGAACGCGCCGCACGACAGCGGTGCGCGCCAGTCGCCGATCAGGTCCGCGGTGTCCGCGACGTACGGCGACCACTCCTGCGCCACCACCAGACCAGGCGTTTGCCAGACGGTGTTGAACTGGCCGTCTGCCTGCACCTCGCCGATCAGCACCGGCTTGGTGATGTGATGATTCGGCATCATGGTGGAGTAGCCACCCGACAGGTTCGGCACCGAGACGCCGATCAAGGCGTCGATCACCGCATCCGGCGCCGTGGTTCCCGCCTTCTGCACACCCTCAACCCACATGTTGAAGCCGATGAAGTGCGCCTCCATCGGGTCGTTGGTCGTGCGCTTCGGATTCTTGATGAACTTGTGCCAGGCGTCGATGAACGCCTTGTTATCCGCACTATCGACACTCTCGAAGTAGTTCCACGCCGCGAGGTGCCCGACCAGCGGCTTGGTGTCGATGCCGGCCAGTTCTTCCTCGCCGACGCTGAACGCCACCACGGGGATGTCGGTCGCCTTGATGCCCTGATTCCCCAGCTCCTTATAGAACGGCACGTTCGCATCGCCGTTGATGGTGGATACCACGGCAGTCTTCTTGCCGGCGGAGCCGAACTTCTTGATCGAGGCGACGATGTTCTGCCAATCCGAATGACCGAACGGCGTGTAGTTGTTCATGATATCGTCGGGCGGCACGCCCTTCAGCTTCAGGTAAGCCTCCAGGATCTGGTTGGTCGTGCGCGGATAGACGTAGTCGGTGCCGGCCAGCACCCAGCGCTTGGCCTTGATATCATTCATCAGGTAATCGACCGCAGGGATCGCCTGCTGATTAGGAGCAGCACCCGCGTAGAACACGTTGCGGCTGCATTCCTGGCCTTCGTACTGTACGGGAT
>JBKPOG010000134.1:0-15762 GCA_046732975.1 Pseudomonadota bacterium | reverse complement strand
CCCAGCAAGCCGGGATCCGCCAGCGGATTGCGCAACGCCCCCTGCAGCACAGCACCCGACAAACCCAGACCACCACCGACCAGCAGGCCTAGCAACGTGCGCGGAAGCCGCAGTTGCCAGAAGATCACGCCATCCGGCAGGGCCAATGTAGCATCGCCGGTCAGCAAAGAGAGCGCGATCAGGACAGCCAGCATCAGCGCCAGCCAGCGGATCATTGGGCCATGAGTGCCACGGCTTGGGCGCTGAACGGGCCGGCGCAGATCGTCAGGGCGGGCGGGATTGTGCGCCGCGGAATCTCGGCCAGGGCCGGATATTGCAACTCCGTCGTGGCCAGGGATGGATACGCGGGCGTCGTCGGCACAATGAGCAGATCAGGTGCGTGGCGCAGGAGGGCCTCCAGTCCGACCCGCCGCCCATCCGACGCGTTGGACAGACCGGCGGCCCGCAGCAGCGAGTCCATCAGCGTGCCTGGTCCGGCGGTGAAGCCTCGCGGCTCCCACACCAAGGCCCGGACCTCTCGGTCCACGTGCGGCAGTTCCGCAAGTCCCGTGTCCATGCGCTCGAGCAGAACCTCGCCGCGCTCGGCCACATCGAGAGCGTGTGCAACCTGCCGAGTCATCTGGCGAATGCCGGCAAGGTCCCGCGGTAGGGAGATCCGCAAGATCGGGATGTGCTCCTGTTCCAGCACCGCGAGCGTAGCCTGTGCACCGTAGGGAGCAGCCAGGATCAGATCGGGGTGCAACTGCAGGACGGCCTCCGCCGAGGCGCGGACGCTCGGAAACCTCTTTGCCTGACTTGCAATGAACGAAATGGACGAGTCCCGCGCGAGCGTCGACAGCGCGGCGATCTTCTCCGGCGCCAGCAGTTCCAGCATCTGGTCGGTGCACAGGTTCAGCGATACCACACGATCAGCGGCATTAGCCCGCACCGTCGGCAGCAAAAGCAGAAGGCCACCGAGAAACTGCCGCCAGCCGCTCCGCCGCCTCACGCGATTCACAGCACTGGAACCCCGTGCTGTTTGGCCTTTTCCTCAGGCTCAACGTGGATCGTGATCATGAGGTGCGGCATCGTGGCTCGCAACGCCTCCTCGACGTGGTCACAGATGGCGTGTGACTGAGCGACAGTCATGGAACCGGGCACCACCAGGTGGAAGTCGAGGAAGGTCAGTCTGCCAGCATGACGGATGCGGAGGTCATGCGCCTCGATTGCCCCTGCCGCGCTCTCGCCCACGACTTCGCGGATGCGGTGGACCACGGCAGGTTCCGGCGCCGCATCCATCAGGCCACCGACCGACATCGAAATCATCGCCATCCCGGACCACAGCACATAGACGCCGGTCGCCGCCGCGATGATCGGGTCCAGGGATAGATAGCCGGTCAGCACCACGAGGCCGAACCCGATGGCGACACCGATGGAGGTCACGACGTCCGCCAGCAGATGTCGGCCATCCGCGGCCAAGGCCGGCGAGCGCAGACGCCTGCCGGCACGGATCAGCAGCGCTGCCCAGCCGGCATTGATCACTGTCGCCACGGCGTTCAGCCCCAGACCTTCGAGCGGCTGCAACAGCGGATGCGGGTCCCACCAAGTCTGCCAGGCGTGGCGAAAGATCGAAAGTGCCGCGATCACGATCAGTGCGCCCTCGATGACTGCGGCGAAGAACTCCACCTTGTCATGGCCATATGGATGGTTGGCGTCGGGCGGAATGGCCGCAAGCCGCAAGGCGGCCAGTGCGATCGCACTGGCCGCGACGTTCACGATCGTCTCCAGCGCATCGGAATAGAGAGCAGCGCTGCCGGTGATCCACCAGGCGAGCCCCTTCAATCCAAGCACAATGCAGCCGATCGCAATGCTGCCGGCTGCGATCCGCATTCCTCGGGCCAATGTCCGCCCTCCGTCAGGTACGGAGGTAGCAGACGCGGCCCAATGCGTCAGCCGGTGGCGGCGACCATTCGGTGGTGGCGATGGCGTATCGGCAAGAGGACGGCCAGCGCCAGGATGACCACCAGGACGTTCATGCCGGCGGCGACCATGAACACTGTCTGCCACGACCCGGTCGCGCTCTTCAGCACATTGGCGAACGGCACCAACAGCGCTGCTGTACCCTTTGCCGTGTAGAGCATCATCGAGTTTGCGGTAGCGTAACGGGGCCCGAACAGATCAGTGCAAGTGGAAGGAAACAGGCTGAAGATCTCGCCCCAGGTGAAGAAAATCAGCGCAGCGCAGGCGACGAACGTCCACGCATTGGTGCCGAACAATGCCAGCAGCCAATAGCTGATCGCACCAAGGGTGAAGGCCAGCGCCATCGTGTATTCGCGGCCGATTCGATCAGAGACCGCGCCAAAGAACGGCCGCGCCAGCCCGTTCATCACGTTATCGACCACCAATGCCACACTGAGAGCCGTGGCACCCAACAAAATCGTCGTGTTGGCCAGGCCATAATCTTTCGCGATCGGGGCAACCTGCGCCGTCGCCATCAGGCCACTCGCCGATACCAGTATGAACATCACGTAGAGCAGCCAGAACGCAGGCGAACGCAGCACCTCCATGCTGGTGTAGCTGCGCGTGGTCTGTGGTACGGCGTCATTCCGGACTGTTGGCAGATGGATGCCGGGGCCAGGTCCACGCAGCGTGTGCGCGGCAATCAGCAGCACGATGCCCTGGAACAGACCAAACCAGAAGAAGGCGGTCGCATAGCCATGTGACTCGATAACCAGCCGGATCGGGATCACTGTCAGCGCCGCACCGGCGCCAAATCCCCCGGCAGTGAGGCCCACAGCGAGACCACGCCGGTCGGGGAACCACTTCACCGCATTCCCCACGCAGGTGGCGTAAATCGCGCCGGCGCCAATCCCCGAGATCGCAGCACCGAGATACAGCATGCCGAGCGAGTTCGCATAGGAGTTGATGATCCAGGCCACACCCACCAGCACGCCGCCGAACGCCACCATCAGCCGCGGACCGCTGTTCGGACCGAGATGGTCCACGATGTACCCCTCGATCGGCGTGAGCCAAGTCTCGGTAGCGATGAAGATGCTGAATGCGACCTGGATCTCAGCGATGCTCCAGCCATGCGCCTGCTGGATCGGACCCACGAACAGTGTCCAGCCGTATTGCAGGTTGGCTATCAGCACCATGCAGAGCACACCAAGCCAAAGCTGCACCCAACGATTTGGGTTGCGTTGTGCTGTCGCGGACATGCATGCCTCCCGAAACTGCACTGAAATGGGCAGTTATCCGTGCCCTAAGGCAACGGTTCTCCAACCCGCTTAGAAGCCCGTTACAGAGTGCGCAAGCTGCCGGATGAGAACAGTTCCGCGACCTCTGCTCATATTGCTGAGATCTAGTTACCACTTTTTGATTAAGGCCAATTATGTCTTCTCAAAATCGATCCGCTCGACCACGGGCAGACCTTGAAGGAAGCGTCGCAAACAATCCATCCCGAGTTCCACTGCACCAAGCCGCACCCATTCGCGACCCCCCAGAATGCGGGAGCGGCGGAATGACACGTCGTCGGCCGTCGCAATCGCAATCCAGATCGTTCCGCCGAAGTCGATCCGGTCAGGACCGTCGTCCAGGTCGATCAAGACAGCGAGTGCGTGGGTCGCGCCTGCGTGTTCGCGCGCGGCGCGCGCCACCGCTTCCGTCGTCTCCTGCGACAGGTCGCCCGCCAGTCCAAAGCCCTGGATGTCAAGCGCCCTGTGCAGCGCGGTGCGATCGCGCACGGTGACACCACAGCGCAGCACATGTTCGGCGCCCGGCAGATGGCCAATGCGCGCCGCGATGTGGCCGCTGGTAAAGGTCTCGACCACCGCCAGGGTTCCACCCTGTCGCGTCAGTTCTGCCAGCACCACGCCTTCGAGCGTCTGGTCGTCTTCCGCCAGAATAAAGTTGCCCAGCCGTTTCCGAACCTCGTTCTGCACCGGCTCCAGCCTGCGCCTCACGTCGTCTATATCGGCGCCGCGAACAGTCAGCTTGGTCTCCAGCTGGGGGTAATGCGCGCGGAAGCCGAGTTTCACGCTTCCGTCGGGCACCAGCTCCTCGATGCCGTTCAGCAGTGCATCGGCGTGCGATTCGCCAATGCCATAGGAATGGAAGCGTTTGAGATGGATTGTCGCCGGCGAGCCGCTCCGTGCCAGCAAACGTGGAATGACTTGCTCCTCCAGCATCCGGCGCAACTCGCGCGGAACGCCCGGCGTGAAGAAGAAACGTGCCCGACCGATATCGAGCGCGAAACCACAGGCGGTGCCGATCGGGTTGTCGATCATCTCCGCGGTGGTCGGCAGCATCGCCTGCTTGCGATTGTTCGGCGGCATGATGCGGCTGCGCTTGGTGAAGAAGGCCTCCATCTTCTCCAACCACTCCTCATTCAGCACCAGTTCGACACCAGCCGCCTGAGCGGCGATCTCCTGCGACAGATCGTCGACAGTGGGCCCCAGGCCACCGTTGACGATCACAGCATCGGCGCGCTGAGAGGCAAGCTGGAATGCCGCCAGCAGGCTTGCGCGGTCGTCGCCGATCGTCGTGCCCCAGTGCACGGACAGCCCGACGTCCTCAAGCTTCTGGCTCATGTAGCTGAAGTTCGTGTTGACGATCTTGCCGGTAAGGACCTCGTCTCCGGTGCAGATGATCTCGATGCGCATGGCGTTCCCTATGGGCCGGGTAGGCCGCTATCCTGCGGGCGAATCGATCCGTGCGTCCAGATTGCCGACGCTGGCGTTAGATGTCGCCGCTGGCGCGCGTAGCTAAAGTCTCCATCCAAGAACCGATCTCTTGAGCACAAGATCCTTGAGTTCCTGCCCGAAGCTCATCGAGTTCGCACTGCCTGCCAGGCACCGGCTTCAATCGTGTCCGGTGTCGTTGAAATGGGGGCGGGTTGCATCAACCCAGGCGTTCCAGCACTTGGATTCAAGACGCGCGAGGACTCGCACGCTGTACCGAGCAGCTGCATGCAGGGAGATCCTGATCACGCATCGGGTGGTGCGCCAGCACGCTGCGGGCGGCTAGATGAAATTCGTCCCGCCGTTCAACTGAATCGTCTGTCCCGTCATATACTCGTTGCCCACCACCATCACGACAGCCCTCGCCACCTCTTCCGCCGTACCCATGCGCCCGAGCGGAATCCGTGCGACATAATGATCGCGCCGCGCGTTCATCATGTCGGTGTCGATCAACGATGGTGCCACCGCATTGACGGTAATTCCGTCCTTGACCAAGCGGGCGGCGTAGCCGCGCGTCAATCCCTCCACACCTGCTTTCGATGCGTTGTAATGCACGCCGATCCCGCCAGCCCCACGTGCCGCCCCTGAGGAAATATTTACAATCCGCCCCCAGCGCCGCGCACGCATCCCCGGCAGCACTGCCTGCGTGCATAAGAAGGCCGACTTGAGATTGACGGCTATGGTCAGGTCAAAGTCGGCCTCGGTGAGGTCCTCCACGCCGCGGATGATGCCGATGCCGGCGTTGTTCACCAGGACATCCAAGTTGCCCCACTCGGCCTCTACGCGGCCCACCATAGCCCGGACCGCGTCGCCACTCGCGACATCGGCACAGACTGCGATAGCGCGACGGCCAGCCCCATGCACTGCGGCCACCACCGTCTGCGCATCCGCCTCGCGCTCCCGATAGTTGACCGCCACATTCGCCCCGGTTGCCGCAAGAGCGAGTGCCACGGCGCGGCCGATGCCGCGCGAGGCGCCCGTCACCAAGGCCACGCGGTTGCTAAGGTCAGGTACCAATTCCATGTCATAGTCCTCGGATCGGGCGCGTAAGATCTTGTCCACTCTGCTCGTTCTGACGTATGTCAGCGACGCCACTAGTCCGGAGGAACATGATGCGTCGACTGTTGTCCAGCTTGGCCGCTATCAGCCTGCTCACCGCGCAAGCGGCACAGGCTCAGCTTGAGTGCCTGTCGCCGACCGAACGGTCAGCCGTGCAGGTTGCGGCCCTGCGCAGCCAGCTGATGGTACTGGCGACCGGCTGCCAGGACGACAGCAGCTACAACGCCTTCATCCGCAAGTACCAGGCCGACCTGATGAGCAACGAACGCATGCTCGCGGAAATTTTTAAGCATAAGTACGGGCGGCGGGGGCAGCAGGAGCATGACAGGTTCACCACCGAGTTGGCGAATGCTGAATCAACCGCCGGCCTTAAGCTTGGCACCGACTTCTGTGCGCACAATGGGATGATCTTCCGCGAAGTAATGGCGCTGCAGGGTCCAGCCGACCTGCCGACCTACGCGGCCGGCAAGAACCTGGTTCCGGCGGCGGCGGAAGTGTGCCAGGAGGTCGCGCAGGCCCCGCCCGCACGCAGCAAGGCTGCGCCGACCAAGCGTCATTGATCGACGGTAACGCTCGCCCGGAGGACGGCCCCGCCCGGGAGTAGCCTGACAGCAAACGCATCGGTCCCGGTAAAGCGCGCGTTTGGCGTGTAGTCGATCCGCGTCTTATCGCCGACAGAGTGAATGTAAACCTTGCCGTGGGCTGGCTCTGTCACCAGCAGACCAGCATCGAAGGGTTTGCCGCTGTTATCGACGGTGATGGCACACCATCCCCCATCATTGCCCACCTTCATTGTAACCGGCGCGTCCTGACCGGCGGCCGGCGCGACCTCAGATACGCTGCAGTTCTTTGCCGCCCCGAGAAGGTCGGCCTGGAACATGCGCGTCCCCGTTGCCGCGGGGGGCCTCTGTTGGCAGGCCTGCAGCACCAGTGCCGTCGCCGCAAGTGCCAGTGCGTATCGCATCGCTGATCGTAACTCCTCTCGTGAGGGTCGTGCTGATGTCGAGGAAATGCGGTTCGCGCAAGGCACAGATTAGGAGGATCCGGTCAGCCTAGCCTGGAGCGCAGCACAGCATTGATCAGCCGGGTACGGTTCTCCAGCATGTTGCGGCGCGAGTTCTGCATCTTCTCACGGAAGCTCTCTCCCACCACCAGATGAATGCCGAGTGGCTGCCGGCCGCCGCCACGTTCCGCTTCCGCCTCAGCGATCGCGACCTCGCTGTTGTCCTCCCAGGCCAATGTCTCGAACCCCGCAGCCTCCAGTGACGCCCGGGTCTCCTCTGGAGTGCGCAGGAAGCTGATCTCGGGACTGTCAGCCCAGTTCACCGGGAAGTGCAACGGGCCACCCGGCCCCTGCGCAACGTCCTGAAGTGCGAGCCGACCGCCCCGCTTCAGGACGCGGCGCAACTCGGCCTACCATCTCAGCCGGTCGGCGATATTCATCGCCACGTTCTGCGTCCACGCCAGGTCGAAGCGGCCATCAGGGAACGGCAGCGCGAGCCCGGAACCCTGGCGGAAATCCACCCGGTGCCGCAGTCCGGTGCGACGTGTCAGCTCGATCGCCGTCTCCACGAATTCCGCCGTAAGGTCGACGCCGCTGACGCGGCAGCCGTACGTCGCGGCAAGGTATCGCGCCGGGCCGCCAAGCCCCGAGCCGACATCGACGACATGGTCTGCCGGCGTAGGCGCCAGCATCCGGGCCAACTCCTCTGTCGCGCGGCGTCGACGGGAATGGAATTCATCGAGCGGCGCCAGATCGTCGATGGTGAGGTGATCGATGTCCTTGCCTGCCGCAGCCAAAGCCGCAAGCAATCGGTCGGTCAGGCCACCGCGCGCGTAATGGCCCGCCACAGCTGTTGGGATATCACTCATCGTAACGCCCCCTGGCATTTTCCGACTGATTCCCCAATATCAGCATCCATCGGCGCTTGTTTGGTTGCGGGCTGCCTCGCTCTCCACGCGGTGCCCGCCGCCTCGATGCTCCCACTCCGGAAGCGATTCTGTCCGCATCGGGCGGACGGTTGGTATTTGGAGAAAAAGATGCACGGTCAACTGGTTGGATGCAGCGCGGGCAACATCTTCATTTGCAAAGCAGTCGACGTGAACGCAGAAGAACAACACGCATTCTGATATAGGAGACCGGGCGCCGACATCGACGGCGTCGGCTACCACGAGAAGTCGCATGGCACATCACAAATTCAAAGTCGGACAGACGGTCAATCTGATCGCCAATCGCCTCGAACGGCACGTTCCCCCGGGTGCTTACACAATCCAGCGGTTGCTGCCTATTGAAGGACAGGAGCTGCGATATCGGGTTAAGCATACTGGTGACGGCCACGAACGGGTGGTCAGCGAGGCTCAACTGCGGCCAGGCAAGACGCTTACCCCGCACCATTGACGGCCGCCTCCTCAAGCCCAGGCCCGGACGATATCGTTCGGCCAAGTTCGGGGAGAACCGCAATGAAGATCACCGCCGTTCGCGTTCTGCGCCTGTCCGGGACCATGCATACTGATGGCCCGTTGTGGGAAGAGCGCCTGGTTCGGCCGATCGACATCTACCCGGAATACCGCAGCCGCAACGACTTCGAAGGCGGCAGCCAAATCGACCCCAATCATTTCCGCGTCGAGCAATTCTTCGTCAGGATCGAGACAGACGAAGGTCCGCTCGGCATTGCCGGGCCGCTGCCCGAATTGGTCGCGGCATTCGTGGCCAAGCGCCTGCGCCCCATCATCGTCGGTCAGGACCCAATCGCGCACGAAAGACTGTGGGACCAAATGCATCGCATCATGGTGCATGGCCGCCAGGGCGACGCCATGCTGGCGATCAGCGCGGTGGACTGCGCACTGTGGGACCTGAAGGGACGTTGGCTGACCCAGCCGGTGTTTCGTCTGCTAGGCGGCCCGACCCGCGATGCCGTTCCGGCCTACGCCTCGATGCTCGGTTTTGCCGTGCTCGACCTGGGCCGGGTGCGCGACCGTGCCGCCGAATACAAGGCACTCGGATATCCGGCACAGAAATGGTTCTTTCGCCATGGCCCAATGAGCGGGGCGGATGGCATGCGCATGAATGTCGATCTGGTACGCACGCTGCGCGAAACACTGGGCGACGACTACGATATCATGCTGGACTGCTGGCAGTCATTCGACTCGATCTATGCCGTCGAACTTGCTGAACGCATTGCGGAATACCGGCCGCGCTGGCTGGAGGAATGCGTCATGCCGGATCGCATCGACAGCTACCGCCGCGTCAAGGAGCGCACGCAAATTCCACTATCTGGGGCAGAGCACGAGTATACGCGCTGGGGCTTCAAGCGCTTCATCGATGCAGATGCACTGGATGTACTGCAGCCGGACATCTACTGGGCCGGCGGACTTTCAGAAACTCTCAAGATCGCCGCGTATGCTTCAGTGCACGACCTGATCGTGATCCCGCACGGACATTCAACTCCCGCAGGCCTGCACTTCTCACTGGCGCAATCGCCGCTGCTGACGCCGATACAGGAATACCTGGTTAAGTGGAATGCCATCAATCAGCATTTTCTGGCGCATCCGATTACGCCGCAGCAGGGCCATTTCACCCCACCGGACCAGCCCGGCCTCGGCATGGATCTGGACACGGCAAAGATCGAGGCACAGGCAGAGATCTGACTTTGCGGTGCAGCCGATATGGCACTGCCTGGCAGTCACTGTGCGAACCGTCTCGCCGGGCGGAGTTTTTACGCAGCGTCGAAGCGACGGTCAGGTTTCCGAGGCTTGAGCCAGTTCTTTGATCCGCCTGAGCAAACTGCGCCGTGCCGCGGCGGCGTCGGCTGCCAGCTGGAACAGCAGCGGGAGCTGGCGCGGATCGACGGCCAGCGACGCCAGCACACGCCAGACCACGATCGCACCTTGCACATCCAGCGCACCCAGTGCCGCGGAAGGCAGGCAACGTTCAGCCGGATCGCAGATCGCTCGCAGCACGGCGAACGGCAGCCTTCTCACTGAAGCGGCGTGCGCGACAGCACCCGATTCAAGATCGAGCGCCGCGGCATTCGTCGTTTTATACAACCGCTGTTTGATCGCCGGCGTTGTCACAACTTGCTCAGCGGCAAGCGATACATGATGCGTTACGCCGCCTACGCGCCGGTTCAGCTCAGCGTCGGCATGATACGACCTATCGTTGAGGATGACGCGGGCCGGCACGATAATAACGCCAGGTCGCAGTGCCGGATCGAGACCTCCCGCGAGCCCGAAGCTGACCAACGCACGAGCCCCCGCATCGATCAGCTGAGCGGCCGCGGCTTCCGCACCTTTCGCAGTGCCACCGCCGATCGCTACGCGCCAACCCAGAAGACGCGCGATCCGCGCTTCCGCGGCCAAGCCCACGACAACACCGACCGATTGGTCAAAAACCAAACGCAACCGTGCGGGTGTTAGCGTGGATCAGATTGCGAAAGCGCGACAGCGCAAGGAGCGGAAAGTACCAGCGATAGCCGTGGTATCGCAGATAGAACACGCGCGGAAACCCGACGGCATTGTACGGCAGTTCGCACCAGCCGCCGTCACTGTTCTGCGTGCGCGTCAGGTAGTCGATGCCGTTGGCAACGGCTGGATGATCAGCCTCGCCGGCTGCCATCAGGCCAAGCAGTGCCCATGCGGTATGGCTGGGCGTGCTCTCCTTGTAGCGGCCATGTGGAGCGTCGCGATAGGTTTCCTCATCTTCGCCCCAACCGCCGTCATCGCGCTGCACCGATAGCAGCCATGCCACCGCACGACATATTGCCGGATCCTCGTGGGCCACACCTGCGGCATTGAGTGCGCACAGCACGGACCACGTACCGTAGATGTAGTTGGTACCCCAGCGTCCGAACCAGCTGCCCTCTGCTTCCTGCTCGCGCCGCAAGAAAGCGAGTGCCTTCACCAGCACCGGATCCTCAACCGGCATGCCGATCTGCGCCAGAAACGACACACAGCGCGCCGTCACGTCGGCGGTCGGGGGATCGAGCAGTGCGCCGTGATCGGCGAACGGTATGCTGTTCAGATAAAGATGCGTGTTCTCCGGTTCGAACGCGCCCCAGCCGCCATCGGAGGACTGCATGCCAGTGATCCACTCGCGCGCTCGCGCGATGGCAGCCGCATGAGAGGGATCACCATTGCGATGCAGCAGCATGCCCACGACGGCAGTGTCATCGACATCCGGATAGTGCGGGTTGGCGTACTGGAAGGCCCAGCCACCCGGGCGCAATCCGGGCCGCCGCACGGCCCAGTCGCCAACCACATCCAGAATCTGCCGTTCGCACAGCCACGAGCAGGCAGCACTGGTATCGGAGCCAAATTCCGCCACCGCATGTCCAGCCAGCCCGGTGTCCCAGATCGGCGACAGGCATGGTTGGCAATATGCGCGATCTGGCTCGATCACCAACAGCTTGCGGACCGCGCGCCACGCGATCGCAGCGACAGGGTGATCGGGGGAATAGCCAAGCGTGTCGAACATCATCACGCTATTGGCGATCGCCGGATAGATGCCGCCCAGGCCGTCGTCGCCATTCAATCGGTCGGTGACAAAGCGCAGCGCCTTGGCAATCGCACTGTCGCGGCTGCGCCTGGGGAAGGCGGGCTGCGCGACGCGCAGCACCACGTCGACGAACTTGAAGAATGGCCCCCACCAGGCTGAGCGATACGGCCCGCGTATCCAGTCACGCACCTGCGCGGGCGATGTGCGAAACAGTTCCTCAATGCTGACACGGCGCGGGTTCCGCGCCACGGGCCGCAATGCCATCAGCACCAGCAGTGGCACGATCACGGTACGCGACCAGTACGACACCTTCGACAGATGGAACGGGAACCACAGCGGCAGGTGCATGATCTCCAGCGGCATCACCGGCACCGCGCGCCAGGGAACCTGACCGAACAGCGCCAACTGCGCCCGGGTGAACACGTTGGCGCGTTCCGCTCCGCCCGCAGCCAGGATCGCGTCGCGCGCGCGCGCCATGTGGGGAGCGTCAGTGTCGTCACCAATCGCCTTGAGCGCGAAATACGCCTTCACGCTGGCCGACAGATCGAACGCTCCGTCGTGAAACAAGGGCCAGCCACCGTGGGCGCCCTGTATATCGCGCAGGTAGACGCCGATTTTGGCCTCGAGTTCCGGATCGATCCGCTCGAGAAAATGCTCCAGCAGCACATACTCTGCTGGGATAGTCGCGTCGGCCTCCAGTTCGAACACCCAGTGCCCGTCGCTGTGCTGCTGGCGCAGCAATGCGTCGCCGGCGCGACCGATCGCATCGTCGAGCGCCGTCCTGCTTGCCAGCATCGCCTCATTCGGCATCGCGCATCCCTCAGGCGGCCAGCAGCACTTCGGCCGCAGTTCGGCCGGACCTGATGGCACCCTCGATCGTCCCCGGCAACCCGGTGTCGGTCCAGTCGCCTGCCAGCACGACGTTGGCAAGCCTGGTGTGTGGGCCGGGCCGCAGCCGCTCCTGCGCCGCGGTTGCCGCGACGGTGGCGCGCCTCTCCTTCACCACGCGCCAGGGCGGCAACGGACCCTCGGCCAATTCCAGCGCGGCCTGCACATCTGGCCAGACAGCGCGGGCGATCATCTCGGCGTCCTGATCCACCATCCGATTGGCCGCGCTGATGGTGACCGACACGTGGCCAAGCTTGACGAACACCCACTCCGCCGTGCCGCCAACAAGCCCGATGAAGCCCGAACGCGGGCGATCTGCCGCAATGCGAAAATGGATGTTGAGGATCGCTTGAAACGCGGTCGGAGAGGCCTGTCCGGGCAGCAGATCGGACAGCACCCACGGTGGAACCGCGAGCACGACCGCGTCCGCCGTCATGGGTCCTTCGGTCGTCGAAAGCTCAACGCTGCCATTGTCACGCAATGCGGCAACGCGCCTGCTCGTGTGGATCGTCGAGCCGTGTGCTTCCAGCCAAGCAACGGCGGGATCCACGAGGCTTTCCGACAGACCAACACGCGGTACTGCGGGAATGCAGGCACGACCGCCCTGGAACAGCGTTTCCTCCATCACGGCGCTCAGCAGGCGAACCAGACCCTCGTCCGCGGGGGTATTCAGCGCCGCCACCGCGAGCGGTTCCACTAGCCGCTCATAGAGGGTGTCATGCGGCATCCAGGCATCGACCGAGGCATCGGAGTTGATCTTGCGAAGCCGCAGCAGTGCGAGATGATCGCGCACGCGCGTGCCGGGAACTCTCCGCGTGCGTGACAACACCCACCACGGGATCGACCCGAGATTCGGTCGCAGCACCCACCGGCTTCTGTCGCGCAGATCCATGAACGGAAACACTGGTTCGGCCGGCATGACCAAAGTCTCAATCGCGCCGACCGTATTCAGATAGCCGAACACGGCGTGGTTACCCGACAACAGCAGATGGTTGCCATTGTCGATACGCAGTCCAAGCTCGCGGTCAAAATAGGATCGGCATCGTCCACCAGCAGCCGGCCCCGCCTCGATCAGCGTCACGGCTTTCCCGGCCTGGGTCAGTGTAACGGCAGCGGACAGCCCAGCCATACCGGCACCAACGACGGCGATGTGTGATGGCATGAGGACGCGCTCGGCCCCGCTGCTTCAGGCCAGACCGTAGCGCAGCGCAAGCCACAGCTTCTGCCAAGCCGGAAGGCTGACGCGTTCGTGCAGCGACGACCATCCTTGTCGCTCCAGCCGCGCCAGGATCGCCGCGTATGTGGCGCCCATAAGGCGGGCTGGTTTCATCGCGTTGGCATCGCACCGCCGCATGGCATCCGCTGCGGCGGTGAAATGCTGGTGCGCAAGGTTCGCAACGCGGGCACACACTGCAGCCAAGCCGGGCGCTTGCAAGGCGGCGGCAGGATCGTGAGGCACACCCGCTTCATTCAACCACTCGGACGGCAGGTAGAGCCGGCCGCGTTCAGCGTCCTCCTGCAGATCGCGCAGAATGTTGGTGAGCTGCAGTGCGCGGCCCAGGGAATACGCCACTTGATCGGCGGCGACGGACGAATCACCAAAGGCGCGGACCGACAGCCGACCGACCGCGGCCGCGACCCGATCACAATAGAGATCGAGCGTTGCGAGGTCAGGCGCGACGATGGTTGTCTCGGCATCCATCTGCATACCATCTATGATCGCCAGGAAATCATCCTGGCGAAGGTCGAAGCGCTGGACTGCGGGAACCAGTACACGAGTGACCGGACCATCGGACTGGCCGTGATATAGACCCGCCACACCTTCGCGCCAGGCATTCAGTTTCGGAAGTTTGGTCGCGAACCCACGATCGTCGTCGACAATATCGTCGACCATGCGACAGAACGCGTAAATCGCATACATTGCATATCGTCGGTCGGGTGGCAGCACCCGCATGCCGCGGTAGAACGACGTGCCGGCGGCGCGCACGATCGCAGTGACGGCGTCGAGATCGGCCTGCGCGATATTCAGCGGGGTCACAGCCATCGCAATGCGGCGACCATGCTGCCGACGGCATCGCCTTTGGTCAGCCGCACACGCCGCGCCAGCGGGTCGCCGCTCCGAAGACTGCGCGTCAGCCGGTGAGCGAGGCCAACGATCACCGCCGTTTCCAGACGCAGGCGCCGGCTGCGCGTCAGCCGTGGCAGATCGATCGCTGCACGATTCAGTTCATCGCAATAGTCAAGCAGCCGATCGAATACGGTCCGTAGTTCAGGCGTCTCCTGCGGGCGGCGCAAGGCGTCCACTGCGACGCCAGGCATGTAGCAGCGGTCCAGCGTGGCCAGATCCTTTGCGCAATCTTGCATATGATTTAGGACCTGGAGCGATGTGCACAACGCATCGGACGGCGCCCACGTCGCGCGATCTTCGCCATGCAGGTCGAGCACATGCCGTCCCACCGGCATCGCCGAATAGCGACAGTAGTCGTAGAGTTCGTCCCAATTCGCATAGCGCAGCTTGGTCGCGTCGCGTCGGAACGCGATCAGCAGGTCAAGCGAGTGCCGCGGCGTAACCCCCGTCTCCGCCAGGCTGGCACGAAGGCGCAGGCCACTTGGCGAACCGGCGTCCTTCCGACCCAGCAGCACATCTTCCATAACGTCGAGCCGCGCCACCTTCTCATTGGCAGCCAATGTGGCGGAATCCGCAATGTCGTCGGCATTGCGAGCAAAGGCGTAGAAGGCGTGCACGTGGCTGCGCAGATCCCGACGAATCAGCAGCGAGCCCACTGGAAAGTTCTCGTCGCCGCGGTCCTTGCCGGACCAGATTTCGACGGTGGCGGCCTGGCTCATGCACTTACGCCCTGATAGGCGCGTCCCTTCCAGGTGACCCCACGGCCTCGGTAATGGTTGACCGCTGAGCCGATCGTCGCAGCGATGTAGAACACCGACACGACCGGCAGGAGAGGCGCCCACAACACTGAGCGGCGATAGCGATGCAGCGTCGGTTGATAGCTCGCTGCCATGCAACCCCAGGCCAGCCACCCGAACCAGCGGGAAAGGCCATGGCCAAAAATTGCTGCAAAGGCCGGGACAAGAAAGGTCAACACCATGCCCAACACTGTGCCTGCGAGCATCATCGGCGAGTAGCCAAGCTGCACATAGGCCGTTCGCGAGACCATGCGCCAAATATCGGCTGCATTCGGATACGCCCGGATTGACTGCGCCAATCCGGAATGTCCAAGCCGGATGCGCCCTCCTCGCTTGACCGCTGCCGCCAATGCCACATCGTCGATCAGGGCACCGCGCACCGCTTCGATACCGCCAATTCGGTGCAGGGCGCGCCGCCGGATCAGGACCGTCCCGCCCGCGGCCGCCGCCGTCGCGCGCAGTGGGTCGTTCACCCACGCGAACGGGTACAGAAGCTGGAAAAAGTAGACGAACGCCGGCACCAGCGCACGCTCGGCTGGCGTATCGCACGCCAGGGTGACCATCTCCGATACGAGATCGAGGTCATGCTGCTCCGCCCGCGCGACCAGGGTTGCGACGTGGCGCGGGTCATGCGTGATGTCGGCGTCCGTCAGCAGGATGAATTCCGCCGATCCTGCC
>JBKPOG010000133.1:0-4764 GCA_046732975.1 Pseudomonadota bacterium | reverse complement strand
GTCGGCGCGCAGCGGCCGTCGAGCGCGCTTTCGACTGACGCTGGCCTGAACCTGGTGAACGCAATTCGCGTTGCCGCAAGTCCCGAAGCACGCGGCATCGGCGTGCTGGTGCTGTTGAATGACGAGATCCAGGCCGCGCGGGAGGCGACCAAGACGTCGACACTTCGGCTGCAGACGTTTCGCTCGCGCGATTTCGGCGTGCTGGGACACGCCGATGGCGATGCAATCGCGTTTTATCGCAGGCCAATCAGGCGCTGCTATCCCGACACCGAATTCGATGTCAGGGCGCTCGACGCAATGCCGCGGGTCGATATCGCCTATGCTTATGCCGGTGGCGACGGCACCGCGGTGCGCGCTTTCATTGCGGCGGGTGCCAAGGGCATCGTCTCAGCCGGGTTCGCGCCGGGCTTCGCGCCGCCTGGTGAATTCGAGGCGCTGAAGGAAGCCGTGGCACAGGGCATCGTTGTGGTTCAGTGCACGCGGGCGGGCAGTGGAAGGACGTTCCGCGGCTCGCGGCTGGCAAACGCCGGATTCCTGATCGCCGACAACTTGATCCCGCAGAAGGCGCGCATCCTGCTTTCGCTTGCCTTGACGGTGACGTCCGATCAGGAGCAGATCGCGCGCATGTTCCGGACCTATTGAGGAGGCCAGCGATGATCCATCACGTATCGATCTCGGCGCATGATCCGAAACACGTTGCCGAGGTGCTGGCGGAATTGATGAACGGGCGCTGCTATCCGTTTCCTGGCGGCGTCGCCGACTCGTTCATGGCGGTAAGCTTCGACGAGCATGGTTCGATGATCGAGGTATATCCGGAGAACATCGCCTTGGTCCCTGGCCGCAACGATCGGCAGGTGGGCACGCTGAAGGATGCGAAGCCCGGCTACGCACCGTTCCATATGCTGCTGTCGGTGCCGGTGGATCGCGAGACGGTGGAGCGGATCGGCGAACGCGAAGGTTGGCGGACCCGCTATTTCGGCCGCGGCGCGCCGGGTGAGAAGCCGGTATTCCATGTCATCGAGTTCTGGGTCGAAAACCGTCTGATGATCGAGGTGGCGACGCCGGACATGGTGGAGGAGTACACGCGCGTCATCCAGCGCGAGGCGCTGGAGGCGGCGTTCGGCAGGCACGTGGCAGCCTAAGTCAGGGCCAGTCGCCTCTCGCGGCGATTTTCGCGAGCCAGGCGCGCACACCGGCAGCGTCGCCGAATGTGTCCTGCACACGAAGGCCGGCGCCGCCTAGCGTCGCAGCGGCGGCGATGCCGTCTTCGTCGGTAACATCATCGCCGATGAAGACGGGCGAACGGCCGAGGAAGGGTGGAAACTCCATCAGGCGCACGACGGCCTTTCCTTTGTCGACGCCGCGCGGCCGCACCTCCCAAAGCATGTGCGCTGGCAACAGCTCGAAGTCGGCGGAACCAGCCAGCATAGCCTTGAGCGAGTCGTGCAGTGTCGGACCGAACTCCGGCGCCGCCCGGTAGTGCAGCGCAAAGCCACGCGCCTTGGGCTCGAATAGCGTGCCCGGATGCAGTGCGGCGAGCCTCGCGGCTGCTTCGATCCATTCGAAAGGAGGCGATGGCAGGGTCGGCCGTTCCAACACACTTCCTGGTTTACGTCGTAAAGCACCGCCATGTTCGCCGGCCACCGCATACACAGCGCTGCCAAGGAGGGCATCGACAGTTTCAACCGGCCGGCCGGTGACGACCGCCAGCGCATCATCCAGCAACTGCCGCACCAGCATGAGGCTCTCAGTTAGTCGCGGCGGGACGACCACAGCATCCGGTCGTGGTGCAATGTCCAGCAGCGTTCCGTCGAGGTCGAGCAGCAGCGCTGTCCGCTCGAATGGCGGAAGATGCAGCGTCATTCAATCAGGACCGGCAGGAAATGACGCGCACGTCGTAGATCGGATGTTGCAGCATCGACAGCGACGGATCATTCGCCAGCATCCAGCCTCGGAAACCTGGCGCATCGTTGTGGCTGTCGCTGATTGTCAGAAACGCGGCCGAATCCTGTGCTTGATCACGGGGATGAGTGTCGCACGCCTGGACCAAGATGTTCAGCGAGGCGAACTGCGCCTCCTGTCCAACCTTGACCGCAAGCACCGCGTTCTGGGCGTTGACTTTATCCAGCACTTCCAGCTGTGCGACCGTCTGCGGCACCCAGGTCGACTGTATCTGCTGGGGACCCGCCGCCGCAGTTGGTGGCTGTGGCGCTGGCTGCGGCGGCTGGCTGGGTGGCGCGAATTGCTGCTGCGCGGTCGGTGGCAGCAGCGGCGTGGCCGTGATGGGGGGCATGGTCTGTGCGCTCGCCACGGCACAGATCGCGAACCAGGGGGCCAGACTGCACGCGAACCTCATCGGGCAGCGTGCTTCGGCGATTCCAGACCCTCCACCATGCCCGCCAGAATCCTCCGCATGGCCTGCTCGTCCACGCCCATCAGCACGGCGTCCTCGAACGCGTCCTGCAGCGCCTGCGCGAGCTCGGCGTGGTTCTCGGCCAGCATTCGCAGCTTCTCACGGCAGGAGACTGGTGCGCCATCGGCTTGTGGCCAAGCGGTGGGTGGTGGAGGAATCATGGCTTCGGGCTCGCCGGTTGCTGCTGCTGTTCCCCTGGTTTCGGGGCGTTCGTCATGCTGAAGATGAATTTGCCCAACAGTTCCTCGAGACTGACCGATCCTTGGGTAATGGTCACCATCTGCCCCGGTTGCAATATGGTCTCGTCGCCGCCAGGCTGAAGCGACAGATACTTGCCACCCAGCAGGCTCTCGCTGGTGATGATAGCGGCAGAGTCCTTCGGCAATTTGATGTCGTCGCGGACCGAGAAGCCGACCACGGCCTGGAAAGTCTGCGGGTCGATGCGCTCCTGGCTGACAGTGCCGACCTTCACGCCGGCCAGCCGCACGTCGTTGCCGACGCCCAGTCCATCGATATGGTCGAACCGGGCGAAGAGCGTGTAGCCGGATGCGGCGCTGCGCCCCGAATTGGCGATGGCATAGGCGAGGAACCCAGCGGCCACCAGTAGGACCACCGCCCCGATCACAACCTCGACAATACTACGACGATGCATGCGGGAACCTCAGTTCCCCGGAGTCCAGGCTTCGTAATCGCCCGTGGCACGTGCGCGGGTGCCACCTTGGTAGTCGTGGCCGGGGGGGCGATAGCTTGCCGGTGTGCCCGTCAAATTTGGCAGGTGGGGCTTTTCCCAGGGGTGGCGGACCTGCTCCACCAGAGGCGCTTCTGTTGTGTAGTGCAGCCACGCATGCCACTCGGGGGGCACCAGCGATGCTTCCGGTGCGCCGACATAGACGACCCAGCGTCTCAAGCGATACCCCGGTCGCGGCCGCCGCTCCTCATAGTACACGTTACCCAGCTGATCGGCGCCGACGCGCCTGCCTCTGAGCCGAGTGAACAGCCACGTGCCAAGGTTCATGGGTGCGGTATACGAAGCTCCGTGAGTCCGGTCCACTGGACGGATGATCCACAGGATTTTGTGGCTCTGAGATGAATTCGTCGCAAGATACGCTTTCCGAGTCGCGCATCGCGATCTAGCATGCGGCCATGAAGATCCCTCGACCCTGGCAAGGTGTACGGATGCGGCGGGTGATGGCGAGCGCCGATCCCGACATGCCAACTCGGCTTGTGATTGTGCCGGCAGCCTGGGGGGACGAAGCGGCGGCAGCGCTGGCGGAACTCGTTCCCGGCAGTGGGCAGGCAGCGCTGGCAGCCGCAGCCGAGACATGGATAAAGCCGGTCGCCGAGAGGGCGCTGCGCGCGGGGCTGGAACTGCCGCTGGCCGAACGGCTGCACCGGATGCTGCTGCTGCGACACGGCGCGCCAACGGCCTCGGTGTGGCACGCAGAACAGGACAAGGCGCCCGGCTTCATATTGAATCTTGCCGCGTTCCACGATCCCGGCAGCGGGTTCGACGCGGCGTCGTTCGGCGAGGCGGTGGAGACCGCCGTGATGGCGGTTGCCCTGGCAGCCCCCGCCGCCCGACAGATCGAAGTCGCGGTGGCAGATCTGGCGGGTCTGCTGGCCGAGCTCGGGATCGAGTATGGCTCGGATGCGTCGGTTGCGATTGCCCGGTGCATCGCCGCCATTCTGCGTGGCCGGGCGGAAGTGGCCTCTGGGGCGCTTGCGCAATTGTTCGGCAGCATAACGCCCGCCTTGCTAGATTGGCCGCCGCCGCCAACGAGCGCGCCGGTGGTCGGGTTGGCTGATGCGGCGCGGATCGCGCGGCAGGCGGCCAGCACGGTCAGTGGACTGCGCCATACCCTGCTGACGGCTGTTGTCGAAGCAGGTGCAGCAGATGCACTGCTGGGAGTTGAAACCGGAGGGATTGCGCCGCCTTTTTCCCCGCTCGCATCGAGCGGCGGCCTCAGCCGGACCGCACGGGCATGGCTGGCCGCGAAGGGTAAGTCCCCCGAAGCGGCGTTGGCGGAAATGCTGGCCGGTGGCGATCCGCTGCCAACACCTAGCATTGCGGCACACCTCACCGTGCACGACGCGGTGGCGCCGTTCGTTCACCTGATGCCGGCGCGGCCGGAGCCGACGCGACAGGCATCCGAGCTTCTCCGACGCCGCGAACTGCCGGCGCGGCGGACCGGATACACACAGAAGGCTTCGGTTGGCGGGCATCGTCTCTATTTGCGCACTGGGGAATATGATGATGGATCGTTGGGCGAGGTCGAGATCGCGCTCCACAAAGAAGGCGCTGCGTTCCGCGGACTGATGGACAACTTCGCCATCGCGGTGAGCCTTGGGTT
>JBKPOG010000132.1:0-9870 GCA_046732975.1 Pseudomonadota bacterium | reverse complement strand
GAAAAATCGGATTGATGCCCGCATTGTTGACCAGCACATCCATCCTGCCATGCCGGTTGAGGACCGCGTCCCGCAGCGCCAGGACCTCCGGCTCGCGGGAGACATCCGCCACCTGCACGCTTGCCGCCTCACCGATTGACGCGGCTGCCGCGACGAGTGTTGTTTCCGTGCGCCCTGCAAGCACCAGCGTTGCACCGTGCCGTGCGAGACCCTCGGCAATCGCAAGACCGATGCCCCGCCCCCCGCCTGTCACGATGGCGAGCTTGCCGGTCAGATCGAACTCACTCACCAGTTCGGTCCCTGCCGGGCGATGCGCTGGGCCAACGACCAGCGGTGCACCTCGGATGGCCCGTCGTAGATGCGAAACGCGCGCACCTCGCGAAAAATTCGTTCGACCAGCGTCTCGCCCGTCACCCCCTGCCCGCCCAGCACCTGAACGCATCGGTCAACCACGCGCCAGATTGCCTCGGAGCAGAACACTTTCGCCATCGACGATTCGGTGGTGCCGCGCGCTCCTTGATCGAGTACCCAGGCGGTGTGCCAGATCGACAGCCGACTCATGCGGATGTCGATCTCGTTGTCGGCCAGCATGAAGCCAACGCCTTCATGGTTCACCAGCCTGGCGCCGAACACCTCGCGTTGCTGCGCATATCCGGCGGCGATGTCGTGCGCGCGCCGTGCCGCGCCGAGCCAGCGCATGCAATGGGTCAGCCGCGCAGGCGCCAGCCGAACCTGGGCATAGCGGAAGCCCTTGCCCGGCTCGCCGAGGATGTCGCTCGCCGGCACGCGAAGGTCGTTGAACCGTACGACGGCATGCCCGCCGGCGAACGCTTGATCCATGCTGTGCATGGTGCGAACGATCTCGATGTCGGGCTGATCCATATCGGCGAGGAACATTGTCGCAGCACCGTCCTCGCCCTTTGCCATGATGATGGCAAAGCCGGCGCCATCGGCTCCGGTGATGAACCATTTTGTGCCGTTGATGATCCAGTGGTTGCCGTCCTTCACCGCCGTGGTGTTCAGCGCCGCCGGATCGGAGCCCGCGCCGGGCGCCGGCTCGGTCATGCAGAAGCAGGACCGGATGGCGCCGCTTGCCAGCGGACGTAGCCAGCGTTCCTTCTGCTCTGGTGTGGCGACCTGTTCCAACAGGTGGATGTTGCCCTCGTCTGGCGCAAAGATGTGCATCGCGACTGGGCCCAGGAGCGAATAACCCGCCTCCTCGAACACCACCGCCTTGCCGACATTGTTCAGCCCTAGGCCGCCGAATTCCGGCGAAGCATGGGGGGCTATCAGCCCGGCCTCGCGCCCAAGCGCCACAAGCTCGCGACGAAAATCTTCTGTCGGCCCGTGCGCCGTCTGCCGCGGATCACTCTCCAGCGGCATGATCCGCTCGCGAATGAAGCGGCGTGTCCGCTGCTGCAGTTCGTGCAGCTCCGACGAGAGCGAAAAGTCCATCAGAATGCCCGCCCCTGGGCGATCTCGTGGGCGAACTCCACGATCCCGGTGCCGATCGCCGTCAGGCCCGCATAACGTGCCTCGGTGGTGGCACCGCTGCGCCAGCGGTAGCCGAGCTGGAGAAAGATCACCCCGAGCTTGTACATCGCCAGCACCCGATGGAACAGGAAGTCGGACACATCCCGCCCGGTCAGCGCGGCGTAGCTTGCCACGGCCTGTTCGCGTGGCCAGAAGCCACCTTCGTCCGCCGGCATTTGCGCCATGTCGTGCAGGGCCGGTGGATCGTCCTCATGGACCCAGTAGCTTAGTAATGTGGCGAAATCGAACAGCGGATCGCCCCGCGTTCCCTGGTCCCAGTCAACCACTGCAACGGGGGACAGGTCGCGAGGGTTCAGGATGATATTGTTCAGCTTGAAGTCGTTGTGCAGCAGCGCCGGCGGGCCGTCTGCCACCTGGTGAGCCTCCAGCCAGCCGCCCAATTCCGCATGCAGCCTCTCGGTCCCCTCCTCCAGCGCCGCCGTTCCGCGCTTGCGCCAGCCGCTGACCGCGCGACCCAGGAACCCGACTGGGCGTCCCAGATCGTCCAGCCCGATCGAACTTGTGTCGACCGCATGAATAGCCGCCATGGTCTCCAGCAGGATCTGCGAAAGCCGTGCGCCGACCTCCGGGCGCCCCGCAAGCTCGGGAGGAATGTGTTCTCGTATGACGAGGCCAGGACGATACTCGATGATCTGGAACTGCGATCCGACGACGCCGGGATCGGAACACAGGAACAGCCCACGCGGGACGAATGGCAGCGCGTCCGGCAGGCGGCTCAGGATGCGGAACTCCCGCGCCATGTCGTAGGCGCCGGCCGGCAACTCGCCGAGCGGGGGCCGGCGTAACACGGCCGGACGCCCGTCGAGGTGGATCAGATAGTTCAGATTGGCGAGACCACCGGCGAACTGCCGCGGTGGCGGATCACGGTCAAGGCGCCGCCCATTCGCGGCAAGATAGTTGCCGATTGCACCCCAATCGATCGGCACGCTGTGCTCTGCCGAGCGCACATCAGCGGGCTCCACGCCCGATGTCTCTATCGCGTGAATGGGTTCTTCGATTCCACCCGGCCGAACATTCGGCTCCACGCTGCTTCCCGCAGCAAGCGGTTCGAATCGCCGCCACCGGTCGGCGGGGCTTGCCGGGACGCTCTTGTTCCTGTGGATGCCGGAGCGCGTACCTTGGGCGCCGCTGCCGTGCTCTTCGTTGTTTTGCGCAGTGCCATTTTTGACCTTCCCCGTATGATGACGACCCTACGTTAGCATTGTTGCGCCACTCGGCCAGTTACCCCATGCCAGGCGGATCCGCCGAAGGGGGGCGCCCGCAAAGTTCGCGACGCGATCAAGCGCGCTAACTTCTGCTGCATCGCGCCCGCGCGTTCCGGACGCGGCTACCCCGGCGGGACGTAGTGATCCCACAGCCTCATCGATCGCTCGTCGAATGCGGCCTCGCGCCCGGTGCAGGAGCACGCGCTGGTTCTCTGCGGTGATGCCAAGCAAGGTGCACGCCTCCTCGGCGTCACAGCCCTCCAGATCGCGCAGGATGATCACCGCCCGTTGCCCCGCTGGGAGGCGCTCGATCGCAGCCATGACATGGTCGCGCAGCTGGCGGCCTCCCACGATGCGCTCGGGACTGATCTCATCCCAAAGCCGCGGTGTCTCGATCCAGTGTCCATCCGGCTTGAACTCCGAACTGTCGACAGCCCGGCCGCCTGGGCTCGTTCCTTCCATGAGCGCTGGCAATCCCACAAGTCGGCCTTCTCGGCTGGCACGCGTACGGGCTCGGTTCAGCACAATGCTGAAGACCCAGGTGGCCAGGCTTGATCGACCTTCGAATGACCCGAGGCCGGAGAAGACGGCCAGCCACGCGTCCTGCACCACCTCCTCGGCCTGCGCGCGGCTGCCAATGATCGACGTGGCCAACCCAACAAGGGAGCCGTGCAGCTCCCTGATTAGGGTACGGTAGGCAGCGTCATCGCCGCGCCGCAAGCGCGCCAAGAAATCCGGATGGCTCAGCTCCGACTGGCGCACCGGATGAGCCCTCGAACCGCTGCTCATGTTGCGTGAGGCCACACTGGCTCTAAGTAACGCAAAGCTGCGAAGCGAGTCTCAAGCTTTTCTGGCTGTTGGCAAGGGGGAGAAGCGTGCCGACCTGCCGTGACATGAGCGAACTCGTGACCGATTACCTCGAGCGTGCGGTCTCTATGCGCAAACGCCTTAACATGTGGTGGCATCTGGTCCGGTGCGAGGCGTGCCGCCACTACTATGATCAGATGCGCCGGACGATCGGGCTGCTGCGAGGACTCCCGCCGAGCCGGCCAGACACGAGCACCGAGGATGCTGTGGTGGCTACCGCGCAGCGCCAACAGGGGCGTGATTGAGTCTGCACAGGCTACGAGCAGGTGACGCCGCGCTGCGTGGCATGACGCATAGAATCCGCGCGCATCGAGTCGCGCCGGGAGGTGAGACGCAACCGCTCGGCTATGCGTGCCGGTTAGAATCGTCAGTTTAACGGCATGTTAGAAGTACACGTGTAGGCTTGAGACACTCGGGGGCAGCTTGCCTGCGGGCCTCGCTGGGTAGGGAGGTTGCGGCGATGGGGCCAAAGTCCGATGACATCACCCCAGTTTGTGAGCCACCTCGGCGGGCGCGGAAGAAAACCGACCGTCCTAACCGGACATTCTTCACGGCAAGCTCAAGAAAAAGCCGTAAGCCTAAGAAATACAAAGAAAAAGGCTCGAGGACTAAGGCCCTGAAGGCGTCAGGAGAGCCGCTCTGGCATCAGATTGCGGCAGGTTCGCGCTGCGTCTTGTGGGCGTCCGATGCGACGGCACTGCCAAGTGGCTGTGAACTGCCACATTGTCACCACGCTTTATCCCTTGGTCGAATATAGCGGCTAAGCGAGTCGGATAGGAGGCCAAAATGGCTGAGCCAGATTCCACCATACGGGCGGTGCAAACTGCACCCGCGAGCGAAAAAACATTCACGCGACACCTGCTCGATACGCTACGCTCGCACCCATCTTGCATGGATGCGAGAAGGTTTCCCACTTTTCACGGAGCGGCCGATGTATCCGGTCGATGATCTGTTTTCAGCTTACGCGCGGGGCTTCGAGGCTAACCGCGAAGCGGAGATGACGCTTCCAGAATACCTGGAAGCCTGCCGCGACGATCCGATGCTGTATTCGACCGCGACCGAGCGGTTGCTTGCAGCAATCGGCGAACCCGAGATGGTCGATACGTCGAAGGATGCCCGACTCGGCCGCATTTTTATGAACCGCACGATACGGGTCTATCCGGCATTCTCGGAATTCTACGGCATGGAAGAGACGATCGAGCGAATCGTCGGCTTTCTTCGCCACGCCGCGCAAGGCCTCGAGGAGCGCAAGCAGATCATGTATCTGCTTGGCCCGGTCGGCGGCGGCAAGTCATCGTTGGCCGAACGGCTCAAAGCTTTGATGGAAGTGCATCCCATCTATGTGCTGAAGGCGGGCGACCAACTCAGTCCGGTATTCGAAAACCCACTCGGGCTGTTCAATCCCGAACGCATGGGCGCCCTGCTGGAGGATCGCTACGGCATTCCGCAGCGCCGGCTGACCGGCCTGATGAGCCCATGGTGCATCAAGCGCCTCGACGAGTTCGAAGGGGATATTTCGCGCTTTCGGGTTGCCAAGTTGCAACCGTCCCGGCTTCGGCAGATCGCGGTAGCGAAAACCGAACCGGGCGACGAGAACAACCAGGACATCTCCTCGCTGGTGGGCAAGGTCGATATTCGCAAGCTGGAGTTGCATGCTCAGAACGACCCGGATGCCTACAGCTATTCCGGTGGTCTGAACCGCGCCAATCAGGGACTGCTCGAGTTTGTCGAGATGTTCAAGGCGCCAATCAAGATGCTGCATCCGTTGCTGACAGCGACTCAGGAAGGCAACTACATCGGGACCGAGAATATCGGCGCTATCCCGTTCGGTGGCATCATCCTCGCTCACTCAAACGAGGCGGAGTGGCAGACCTTCAAGAACAACCGCAACAATGAGGCCTTTATTGATCGTATCTACGTAATCAAGGTGCCTTACTGTCTGCGGGTTACCGAGGAGCAGAAGATCTACGACAAGCTGGTGCGCGGCTCAGAGCTTGCGGAGGCGCCTTGCGCACCCGCCACGCTGGAGATGCTGGCCCGCTTCTCCGTCCTTACGCGGCTGCGCCGTCATGAGAATTCCACGCTGTTCGCCAAGATGCGGGTCTATGACGGAGAAAGCTTGAAAGAGACTGATCCGCGCGCCCGATCACTCCAGGAGTACAAGGACTCGGCTGGCGTCGAGGAAGGCATGGATGGTGCGTCCACCCGCTTTGCCTTCAAAGTCCTTGCCGCCACGTTCAACCACGACACGACGGAGGTTGCGGCAGATCCGGTGCACCTGATGTACGTGCTGGAGCAGTCGATCCGCCGCGAACAACTGCCGACAGAGACCGAGAAGCGCTACCTTGAATTCATCAAAGGAGAGCTGGCGCCACGTTACGCTGAATTCATTGGCAATGAGATACAGAAGGCCTATCTCGAATCATACCACGACTATGGCCAGAACCTGTTCGACAGGTATGTTGCCTATGCTGATGCCTGGATCGAGGACATCGACTTCAAGGATCCGGACACCGGGCAGCTCATGAACCGCGAGCTGTTGAACCAGGAGTTGACCAAGGTCGAGAAACCGGCTGGCATTGCCAATCCGAAGGACTTCCGGAACGAGGTGGTAAAGTTCAGCCTGCGGGCCCGTGCCAACAACAACGGTAAGAACCCGTCGTGGACCAGCTACGAGAAGATCCGTGAAGTCATCGAGCGTCGCATGTTCAGCCAGGTGGAGGAGCTTCTGCCGGTGATCAGCTTCGGGTCCAAGAAGGACAGCGATAGCGAGAAGAAGCATGCGGAGTTTGTAGAACGCATGGTGGCGCGCGCCTATACCGAGCGGCAGGTTCGGCGCCTGGTTGAGTGGTATATGCGCGTCAAGCAGGCCGGGTGATAAAGGACCCGCCCGGATAAGGCAATCTCATGCACATCGTTGACCGGCGCCTGAACCCCAGCGGCAAGAACCTCGCCAACCGGCAGAGGTTTATGCGGCGCGCGAAGTCGCTCATTCGCAAGGCGGTGCACGAAAGCTCCGCCAGCCGCAGCATCAAAGACGCCGATCAGGCAGGCGAGGTCGCATTGCCCGCTCAGGGCGTTCATGAGCCCTCGTTTCACCGCAGCGTGAGCGGCGGAATGCGCGATCACTTGCTGCCCGGCAACAAGCAGTATGTCGAGGGTGACACGATTCCGCGCCCGCAGGGCGGCGGTGGCGGCGGCGGCTCGGAAGGCAGTCCGGATGGCGAAGGGCAGGATGATTTCCGTTTCGCTCTGTCGCGAGACGAATTTGTAGACCTGTTCCTCGAAGATCTGGAACTTCCGGATCTGGCCAAACGCCGGGTGGTCGATACTGAGAGCGTGAGCTGGCATCGGGCGGGTTATTCGGTGACGGGTTCACCGGCCAATCTCGCACTGCTTCGAACCGTGCGGAACAGCTTGTCGCGTCGCATCGCACTGAAACGACCCAAGGCTGCCGATCTTCAGGTGCTGCGTGACGAGATTGCGGGATTAAGCCCCGAAGGCGAGGAAGGTGATCGCCGAACCCAGCTGGAGGAGGAGCTTACCCGGAAGCTGCGTCGGACCGGTCTAATTCCGTATATAGATCCGCTCGACGTCCGGTATCGCAAGTTCGAGCCCCAGCCAAAGCCGGTGGCGCAGGCGGTGATGTTCTGCCTAATGGACGTGTCCGGTTCCATGACCGAACACATGAAGGACCTCGCCAAGCGGTTCTATGTGCTCCTGTATATCTTCCTCAAGCGCCGCTACAAGCATGTCGATGTTGTGTTCATCCGGCACACGCATCAGGCGCAGGAGGTCGACGAGGACACTTTTTTCCACTCCCCGGAGACGGGCGGCACAGTGGTGTCGACCGCTCTTGAGGAGATGCAGCGAGTCATCGTCGAGCGCTATAGTCCCGACTCTTGGAACATTTACGCTGCCCAGGCTTCGGATGGCGACAACACGGCATCGGACAACGACAAGACGGCAGCCCTGCTGACTGACACAATCCTGCCTGTGTGCCAGTACTACGCGTATCTGGAAGTCGGTCGGGATTCCGAGCACTTCCCGCCCGGGTTTATCCGGCGCGATTCCGATCTGTGGCAGACGTACAGCGCGATCTGCAAGAGCGGCGCACCACTGGCAATGCGTAAGGTCGGGCACCGACGGGACATTTATCCGGTGTTCCGCGAACTCTTCGCCAAAAAGACGGCGACGACGGGAGCCGAGACAACATGAACGACTTCGGCGGCGGCATTAAGGTTGGGCGTCCTCTGTTTGAAGGCGCAGACTGGGAATTCGGCACGATTCAACGGGTGCACGACGCGATCCAGGAAATCGCGGTCGGCGAATTGGGCCTCGACGTATATCCTAACCAGATCGAGATTATCGGCACCGAGCAGATGCTGGACGCCTACTCGTCAATCGGCATGCCCCTGTTCTACAAGCATTGGTCATTCGGCAAACATTTTGCGCGAAACGAGGCGATGTACCGGGCGGGCATGCAGGGCCTGGCCTATGAGATCGTGATCAACTCCAATCCATGCATCAGCTATATCATGGAGGAGAACACGGCCACGATGCAGACGCTGGTCATCGCCCACGCTGCGTTCGGCCACAACCACTTCTTCAAGAACAACTACGTCTTCAAGCAGTGGACCGATGCCGACGGCATCCTTGATTACCTCGAGTTCGCTCGCGGCTATATCGCTCAATGCGAAGAGCGTTACGGCGAGACAGCAGTCGAGCGGCTGCTGGATGCCGCCCACGCATTGATGAGCCATGGTGTGCATAGGTATCCGCGCCGGCGTTCAGCCGATCTACGTTCGGAAGAGCAGCGCGCGAAAGAGCGGCGGTTGCACGAAGAGCGCGTATTCAATGACCTTTGGCGCACGGTGCCAACAAAAGGTGCCGAAAAAGAGGACAAGTCGATCGAGGAGCGGCGGCGAGCATTGCTGCAGCTGCCGCAGGAAAACATCCTGTTCTTCTTCGAAAAGACTGCGCCGCGCCTGCGGCCGTGGCAGCGCGAGATTTTGCGGATCGTGCGCATCATAGCGCAGTATTTCTATCCGCAATCGCAGACCAAGGTGATGAACGAGGGGTGTGCCACCTACGTTCACTATCGGATTATGAATCGTTTGCACGAGAAGGGGTTGCTAACCGACGGCAACATGGTCGAGTTTCTCCGGTCGCATACCAACGTGGTGTTCCAACCGGATTTCGATGATCCCCGCTATTCCGGTATCAACCCGTACGCGCTTGGCTTCGGCATGATGCGCGACATCGAGCGGATCTGCACCGAGCCGACGGCGGAGGATCAGAACTGGTTCCCAGACATCGCCGGATCCGGCGATCCGATGGGGGTGTTGCGCGACGTCTGGGCGAATTATCGGGATGAGAGCTTTATGCTCCAGTTCCTCAGCCCGCGGATGATCCGTGACTTCAGCCTGTTCCACGTTCTGGACGATTCCAACGAACCCAACCTCACGGTTGAAGCGATTCACGATGAACGAGGGTACCGTAAGATACAGCGGGCTCTGGCTAAGCAATACGATATTGCGTGGACACTTCCTGACATTCAGGTCGTGGACGTGAATTTGGCCGGCGACCGGCGACTAATCTTGCATCACCGTGCGCTGAACCGCGTGTTGTTGGAAGAGCGCGATGCAAGGTTTGTATTGCAGCACTTAGCCGATTTGTGGGGCTACGACGTATTGCTCAAGGAAGTCGACCCGGCATCCGATTCGGTGTTGAAAGAACACGCAGCCACGCCGCGAAGTGGCATCCTGCAACCAGACAGTGCATAACTCATAAGCTAGCGGGCCACGCAAAGCGCGGCCCGCCGATGTCTCTCCCCATTAGCTGAGCGGAGGGCTAGTGGCCGCTGGCGCCGCCCTGTCCACCGCCGGACTGGCCGCCACCGCCGCTCGGATTAGAACGCACGGGATTCGTCGCGTCCGGCTGGGTCGAGCCAGTCGGGCCAACTGCACCAGGATACTTGCCGGAAGACTGCGCGCTCACGCCGCTGCCAGCAGCGCCATTGCGCTGGTAAGCAGACCCGGGCGCTGTCTTTGCCCTGCCTGTTGCAGGAGTGCCTTCCTGCGGATTGTGCAACTGCGTTCCGGCTACCGACTGACTCGAATTACCTGCACCGGAGCCTGCCTCACTTGAATCGGAGCCCGCCGCCATGGCGATGCCGCCAGTGGCCAACAAAGCTGCAACACTCAGAAAGCCTAAGGTTCGCTTCATAAATGTCTCCTGTGGC
>JBKPOG010000131.1:0-14066 GCA_046732975.1 Pseudomonadota bacterium | reverse complement strand
GCCATCCACTCACGTTCAGTCTCCCCAATTCTTATTATGTTATCGAAGAGTGGGCCTTCACGGCCTAACCGGCAAGGCACGAGATCCGTGCACGCTCGCTTTTCTACGTCCTCAGCTGCCGCGCCCGGACCTTGCCGAGCGGCGGCAAACAATAGGGTGGTTGCCAAGCGACCTCGCAGACTCCTTCCTGATCGACGCACGCTCCTCATTTAGATCGCCGCGCTACACCCGCGGGCCCAGCGGTGTACGCTGTGCGAGGCCGCCCATATGTCGCCACTTGATACACGCCCTAGCGCTCTGCGCTCCTGATTCCCGCCAAAGTAGGCCCTTTGGACCCTTCACTCCAGGCGGCGCGCAGCGCTCGCGAGCATGACCGGTACTCCGTCGCGAACGGGATAGGCGAGGCGCGCGTCGTGACTCACCAGTTCGTTCATCGCCGCGACATAGACCAGCGGACCCCGGCTGATCGGGCAGATGAGCATCGCCGCCAGCCGCGTGTCGAACGCGGCGGGTAGGTCGGGTGGCGATATGCCGGCGCTTTCGCTCATCGGGCCCGCGTGTCCCGATCCGATCAGCATTTCGATATTCGCGTGCAGTTCACCATCGCGCATATACGGCGCCAATCTGGTATCGACCTCCTCGCGGACGGCCCGCCTGTCCGCCGCGGCCAGCAATAGATAGGATTGCGGGATCGTTCGGATGATTACGCACCCGCCGCCGCGCGCCATCCAGCATCTCCGGCGAGATGTCCGCGCCGACCAAGAGGCCGCTGTCACCAATCGCCGGCAGTATCGCAAGAGCAGCCTCACCGGTGCCGGTCGAAATATCGAGCACCTTGCTCCCTGGCCCGATCGCGGCCGCGGCAATTACTTGGGGAACGAAGAGTCGTGACCAGTACCCAGTGAAACGTTCGTACGCCGCGACATCGACGGCCTTGCCTGCTGCAGCATGCAGTCCAGGTGCAAATTCCGGCATGGCGTCCCCCAAGACAATAGATTGCGACAACACTGTGCCGTATTGCAGAGCTGTCATCTGTGGGCGACCGGCACCGTCATCTGCGCGACGAAGATGCGGAGCCCCAAAGGCCTCGCCATTGGCGGATCCAGGCGCGTGGCCCCTGGCGCGGCTACCGCATCCCGGTGATCGACGCCGACACCGCACGCGCATCGCGCATCGGCCACCGCCCTGCGTCCACCTGCGCGACGAACGCGCCAACGATGCGATTGAACTCGTCGGGATCTTCGATGTTGATTGCGTGACCGCAGTTCGGCATCACTGACAGCGCAGCGCTGGGAATGGTCTGCTTCATCAACAGGCCCGGTGCCAGGCACGGCCAGTCCTCGTCGCCCGTCAATATCAGTGTCGGCACTGTCAGCGCCTTCATCTGATCCACCAGATCATACAGTGACGGCCGCTCGCGTTGCACGCCAAGCTGCGTATTGCGTGCGCCCAACGCGGAGTGTTCGGCCAGCATGCTCTTGAATTCGGCAAAGCCGCGCGGGTCCTTATTTTCGAACTGCACGCGCGTTGGCCCATACGCATATTTCTCCGCGAACACCTGCATGCCCTGCTCGGCGATGAATGCCGCGATCGTCTCGGCCTCAGAGCGGAACCGCTCGGTCTGCCCGCGTTCGGCGCCATAGCCACACCCGGCAACACACAACGACAGAGCGCGCCCCGGATGGCGGAAGCCAAAATGCAGCGTCGCAAATCCACCCATCGACAGGCCGACGACATGGGCCTTGTCGATCTTCAGATGGTCCAACACCGATTTGATATCGTCCGCAGCCCGCGCCTGCGAATATTTTCCAACGTCCTCCGGCACATCGGATGGCGGATAACCCCTCGCGTTATACGTAATCGCTTGATGCCGCTGACCGAAATGCCGCATCTGCGGCTCCCAACTGCGATAGTCGCCAGCGTATTCGTGCACGAAAATCACCGGCCGACCGGAGCCCGTTTCTTCGTAATACAGTCGAACTCCGTCATCCGTCGTTGCGTGTGGCATCGTTATCTCCCCTCTCTTCCAGTGCCGGCGGATCCTCGGCGATGACCCTCTCGGCCAATGAATTATCGACTGCCAGTTCATACGGCGCACCGGACGAGACAAAGCCGCCGGATACAAGACTGGCACGCAGCCGATCATAGCCGACACGCGGCAGACGCGGATCACGGCCCCAGATGCCCAGCGACTTGTATCGCTTGCAAGCATCGGCGCGCATCGCGGCGGGCACATCTTCGAAGTAGCCGGCAATTGCAGCAGCAATTGTCTCGCCGTCGACGGCAGCGAGCCACTTCTGCGTCCGATAGATCGCCCGTACCATGCGAAGCAGCTCGTCGCGTCGCTGATCCAGCAGCGCACGGCGCGCATAGAATGTCGTGTACGATGTTGGCCCTCGGCTTGCCTGCGCATACCACAGATGCCCGACATCCTCCACCAGCAACATCGCAGCGAATGGCTCAAACACCTGCACCACGTCGAGATCACCGCGCCGCAAGCCCGCCACGTTGTCCGCCATGCCAGCATCCGCGACGCGCGTCAGTGCGGACGGATCGATGCCCGCCCGGCGTAAGTCCTCCTGCAGGCACATCCACGGCGTCGGCACTTCGCTCACCGTCGCGACGCGCAGGCCCATCAGATCGCGCAACGAAAAATTCGGACGTGGCGCGCGCCCTACCAGCAGGAACGGATCGCGGGTCACCACTTCCGCGAAGCTGACCAGATCGCATTCCGGCGTCTGCTGATAGGCCTGCATCACCCGCATCGGCCCACCCCAGCAGACGTCGACCGCACCCTCCATCACGTTGCGCGCCGCATCACCCGGACGCGCCGCGCTCACGAAGCGGACATCGACACCCTCGGCCGCGTAGGCGTCGCGCGCCAGCGCCACGTAGAACGGCGCATAGAACAGAGCACGCAACGACTCCTGCAGCGTGATCGCCATTCATTTGGCTCCCCTGGTAGGTACGGCCGGCACTCCGGCTGCCAGCGACAGTGCCGCTCACGGGCGTGCACGACAAGAAGCAACGCCCCGATCAGCGCCCGCGGCAGTTCATAACGATTTGGCGAGGGTTTTGTGGTCAAATGCTCACTTCGCGAGCCGAAACCTTCGGCCCGATCGGTTGGTGGAAAAGCGCGCCATGTCTCTTCTGTCACGTGTCTGCTGCGATTGCGGTCATCAATTCGATGCAGACGATAAACAGGCGGAGCGCTGCTTCATCTGCGAGCGCCTCGTCGAGTTGACGACCCCTTCTCCTGTGTCCTCGCGCCTTCCTCCTCGCATCAGGCGCACGGACCAGGTCTGCGCGGATCGCAGCTGATGTCCAGAGGACTGCACACATGGCCGCCTGAGCGGGCTCGCCGTCTGGCCAAACTGTGGCCGGATCTGAGCAAGAGCATCCCGGCGATCGCGCGTGAGCTTGGCGTTTCGAGAGAAGCGGTGATCCGGCGTGCCGATTACCTGGCGCTCCATCGCCGTCCGATGCGAGCCTTGCTCGGCATCCACGACGAGCGAGAACTCATCGACGAGTAGACACTTGGGTGCGGGCCGCCCACCTTCCATCGTCGGTCCGATGATCCCGCCACCAAAGTGGGGTCATCGTGTCGAACGAACCTGGCGATGTTGCCCGGAGCGGTCTCGAACCCGCGAAGGGGTGTGGCGATATTCGCATGACAGCAAGCGCTCAGTCTCCTTCGAATTCTGCATCGGAAATGTCCTCCGGCGGCGGAACAACGGAAAGGTCGGGCGGAATGACCAGCGAAGACAGCGCCGCAGGCGTGGCATAGTACGGAAATCGCTGCGCCCGCATCCCCGCAGCGAAGCTGTTACAGGCGCGACTCCATAGCTCGCCGACAGCGTACTCAAGGCGATACGAGGTATCTGGAAGATCGCCCAGCACCGTACTGTTGCCCGGTGCCAGAAAGATCGCGGCGACCACGTGCCCCGACGCGTCGCGCAGCTTAAGCACCGCCTCCTGCAGGCCACGATTGCTGAGTGCAATCCGCATGGGTCCCGTCGCACGTCGCTCGAGTATCTCGCCATTGCGCGGCGCAGTTCCGGCTTCATAGGCGCAATAGGCACGTCGCGCCTTGTCGCGGCTGCCAGCCGTCAGGCGCGCTGCATCGATGAAGCCACTGCTGCCATCGGCGAGACGGATCTCCACGAGTCCGTGCTTCGGGACCTGTCCCAATGCCTGCACCGAGCTGAATGCGGCGACGTGACCGGCGGGCACGTAAGCGTCGCGGGCTGCATCGTGGCGCCACAGCACTGCATCGTTTCCCGGCGACACGTAATCGTTGCTAGGTCCGGTCATCGGCACGTTTGCCGGTGCCGGCCGCGGGCCGGGGGAGAGCACGGATGGTGCCGTCGGTCGGATCACCGGGCCAGCGATTATCGAAGGTGAGCGATTGAACTCCACCAAGGCCATGACCGTTGCAAGGCAAACCACTCCGCCAAGCACGACCCACACCGCAAGCGGCAGGTCCGACAAACGGGGCCACCGCGACACGGGGTCGGACACATCGGGCGCACCTGCAGGCAGCATGGCCGCCGCGCGCGCCGCGCGGTCATAAGCGGCGCGGCTCTCAGCATCGCCCACCACATCATACGCTGCCCTGATGCGCATAAATGCATCGGCGTTGCCACTGCCCGGTATGTCCGGATGCAGCACGCGCGCCTTGCTGCGGAATGCCGCGGCAATGGCCGCCTGCTCCGCGCGCGGATGAACGTCGAGGGCAGCGTAATGTCCTGCAGGATCGTCGCTCATGTCGGCTCGACTATAGGCCGCTGTCGCACAGTAATGGCAGCGCTCCCGCGTGGGCGTTAACGCGACGCTAGCGATTACGATGTAGAATATCGCCAGCCAAGGCCCGTTTCATATTCGCGGGCCTTTGTCCCCCTGAAAGGAATGTTGCATGCAATCCGCTGTTCGCAGCGCTTGGCGCCGATTCAATGAGCCGTTAGAAGGACTAACTGACTGGATGTATCTGGATATCAAGGGTCTGGTAACGACCGGCATGGGCAACCTGATCGATCCGATCGAGGCGGCGCTGCGCCTGACATGGCATGGCGCCGACGGCTCAACTGCAGCGCCAGACGTAGTGAGGCACGAATGGAGGCGGATCAAGACCAACCTGGCACTCGCCCATCTGGGTGCACAGGCTGCGCGGCGCGTCGCCACCCTGCATCTGGACGCAGCGGATATCGACACGTTGATCCTCGACAAGCTCGATCATGACGAAGCGATCCTGAAGGCCAATCCGGCCTTTGCCGATTTCGATGACTGGCCAGCGGACGCCCAGCTTGGCCTGCTGTCGATGGGCTGGGCGATGGGTCCCGGTTTTGGCTCGCGCTTTCCGCATTTTTCCACCGCCTGCGCCGCCGGGGACTTCACCACCGCTGCCAAGGATTGTGCCATCAGCACGATCGGCAACCCAGGTGTTGCCCGCCGCAATGCAGCAAACCGGCAGGCGTTCCTGTTCGCCGCGAGCACGCTTGATCCAGCAACGCTGCGCAGCCGCATCCCGCCGCTATAGCTCGCCTTGTGGAGCCGCCGGCCGCCGATTACTCATGCCGCGTCGTCACCGCCGGACAGGAAAGTGTCGTGCCCGCCATATCGACGGCCATCGTCCGGTCCGACACTGGCCGATGGCTCGCGTTCATCGTGATGCTGACCGGCGGCCTGCTGCCCTCGGTCGACTTCTTCATCATCAATGTCAGCTTGCCGTCGATCCATACTTCGACCGGCGCCAATCCAGCGGAACTGCAACTTATCGTTTCGGGCTACGCCGCCAGTTATGCGGTGTTCCTGATCACCGGCGGTCGGCTCGGCGACCTGTACGGCCGGCGCCGCATGTTCCTGATCGGCATGGCAGGCTTCGTCGCCACCAACACTCTGTGTGGTCTGGCGACCACGCCCATGCAGCTGGTGATCGGCCGCGTGCTGCAGGGCGTCTCCGCTGCGATGCTGGTGCCACAGGTGCTGGGCTCAGTGCGAGCCTTGTTTCCTTCCGAGGCGGAACTCGCCAAAGCACTCAGCTTCTACGGCGTGATGATGGGCCTCGCCGCCTCGATCGGCCAATTCTCGGGCGGGGCCCTGGTCGAGTGGAGCCCGTTCGGCTGGGGCTGGCGCACGGTGTTCCTGGCGAAACTGCCGATCGGCATCCCGGTCATGCTGGCCGCGTGGCTGATCGTGCCGGAGACCAGCGCCAGCCGCGGTCGTCGGCTTGATTTAGGCGGTGCCGTGCTGGTGTCGCTGGCGCTCGCCTGCCTCGTGCTGCCGTTGTCCGAGGGACGTCAGCAGGGCTGGCCGGCCTGGACCTTGGTCATGCTGGCCGCCGTTCCTGTACTCGCCTGGGTGTTCATACGCTTCGAAGCCTGGCTGACGGCACGCGGCGCCAGCCCACTGCTCGACCTTGCGCTGATGGCGATCCCCTCGTTCCGCCGCGGCGTCCTGGTCGGCACGCTGTTCTTCTTCACCACCGCCTTCTACATGCTGTTCGGAATCTATGAGCAAGAGGGCTACGGCACCGATCCGCTGTTCACCGGCCTCGCCATTCTGCCGTACGGCGTCGGGTTGTTCGTCGGTCCTCTGGTCACTGCGCCGCTTGTGCGACTGCGCCCGTGGCTGCTGACGATCGGCATGGTGATCCAGGTGGCGGGCTACGCAGGTGTCGCCGCAGTGGTCGCAGCGGGTGACGACGGCTGGCCTGTAGTGCTGACCGTGCTGATCGCCGGGTTCGGTCAGGGCATCGCCTATCCGCGGCTGTTCAACACCGCGCTCGGTGACGTCGCACCGCATCAGGCCGGCGTGGCGGCCGGCGTGCTCACCTCGGCGCTGCAGATTGGTGCCGCCCTCAGCGTCGTAGCCATCGGCAGCCTGTTCTTCGCCGTGCTCGGCAACGACGTTGGCCGTGACGCCTACGGCCGCGCCTTTGGCATTGCGCAGGCGGCAACCAGCACCGCGCTGCTGATCGCCATGCTGCTATCGATTCCACGCGGAGCTTCCTCGCGATCACGGCAGCTCGTGTAGTGCGAGAATTCCTGGGATCACGCAGAAAAAACGGATATATGCTTCTGCCATTCAAACAAGGCTGGTCCATCACGTGGCCAGCTGACAATACACTCGGGGGGAGAACAAGCGATGACAGGTCGGATCCTGACGCTGGCTGCGTGCGGCGCGTTGCTGCTGATGGCCTCGGGCGATGTGCTGGCCGACGATATTCACGAGAGGGGCGATAAGTCTCGAGCCGCCATCGGCTTGAAAGTCGCCGGGGAAAATGGCCTCGATCTGCAGCAGGAGAACGCGCAAGTCGGGCTGGGCAGCTATCTAGTGAACGCTCAAGGGTGCAACGATTGCCATACCTGGCCAAATTTTGCACCGGGCCACAACCCCTTTGCGCGTCAACCGCAGCAGGTGAACGTACCCGTTTACCTGGCCGGCGGACGCCTGTTCTCGACGCCGGGTGGCGATTTCTGCTCCCGCAACATCACGCCCGCACCGGGCACGTCGATGCCGGCCGGATTGTCGGAAGACGATTTTCTCTACGTGATCCGGACCGGATGCGACCCGCAGGAGCAAAACTTCCGCGACCCGGAGAAATGCGAACTTCTGCAAGTCATGCCCTGGCCTCATTACAGCAAGATGACCAACTCGGACCTGCGGGCGATATACGCGTACCTGCGCGCCCTGCCGCATGCCGACCCCGGCCCCATCCCCGCCGTCGCCCAGTGCACCCCTGATCCGCAAGGGATCGCTGGCCAATAGGCCTGTCCGTCACGGAGGCGATGCGCGTCAGGTGCTCGTCGCCCTTCGCGAGGGCGAGCGCAGTTGACGCGCGAAGCTCCAGCCTGTCAGCCCTGCCAGCCCGCTTTGCGCAGGCCTTCGAGCATGTGTTCGTAGTCCTCTGGCCGGTGCCATGGCGGCCGCTGACGGGTGTGGAATTCGAGCTGGCGAGGCGCACGTTCGAGCACCTTTTGCAGTGCTGCCTGCGCCTCTTCTGTTCGACCCAACTGACCCAACGCAGCGGCCAGCCACCGGTAAGTCCCGAAAACGGCCGGATGCCGAGCCAGCGCGCGCCGCGATGCCTCGACCGACCGCGTGTAGTCACGCTCGAAATAGTACGAAATTGCGAACAGGTGCATCGCCATATAACTGTGGGGACCTCGCGGGTCGATACGGAGGCACGCCGTGAAGCCTTGCCGCGCCTGTGCGGGGTGACCGGCGTGGAGAAGGAGGTGAGCTTCGATCAAGATCGCTAACGACGAGTTGGGATTGCAAGTTCGCGCAACCAATACCTGTTCGTGCGCCTCGTCGGCATTGCCAGAGTGCATCGCCGCCATGGCGACCATGGCTCGTGCGTCCGCATCTTCGGGGTCAAGGGCGATGGCCTTCCGCGCCGAGGTTACCGACAGTTCGGCCGCACCTTCCAACGATCGCGTATTAAATCCCACCGCGTCGTCGAGGTAAGACCGGGCCAACCCCAAATATGGCGCCGAAAAGTTCGCATCAATCGCAATGGCGCGTTGAAACAATTGCCTCGCCCGCTCGTTATCGGCGTCAGTGTGTTGTGCGTGGTGCCACTGGCCGCGCAAATACGCTTCCCACGCGGTGAGGTTCTCCGGCGGCTTACGCAGGGCGCGCCGGACTTCGGCGTCGGTAACCGCCGGTTGGATTGCAGTGACAGCCGCCTTGGTTATTTCGTCTTGAACCGCGAACACGTCCTCTACAGCGCGATCATAACGCTCCGCCCAGACGTGATTGCCAGTTTCAGCGTCAATGAGCTGCGCGACGACGCGCACCCGGCCGCCGCTGCGGCGCACGCTGCCTTCCAGGACATAGCGCACACCCAATTCCCGGACCACCTGCTTCACTTCGACCGAGTGACCCTTGTAGGACCAACAGCAGCGAATCGCCGCCGGTGTTGACGATCCGGCCGCCGTGCGCTGCGAGTGCGGCTTGATCACGTCGCGGCGCAGCCTGCGCATCCGATCGAGCGTGCCGCTGTCGTCCAGTCCGATCAGCGACTGTAGCCGACCCCGTCGGCATGAACCACCGCGATCAGCTTCCGACGCCAGGGTGGCTGCGGGACCTCGGATTCCGACACCATCTGCTTTAGACTTGCCAGCCAGCTTTACGCAGGCCTTCAAGCATGTGCTCGTAATCCTCGGGCCGATGCCATGGGGGCCGCCGGCTGATGTAGAATTCAAATGATTGCGGCGAAACTTCGAGCGCCTTGCGCAACGCCGCGGATGCCTCCTCTTTCTGACCTAATTGGCCGAGCGCCGCCGCAAGCCATCGGTAACTGTTGGGAACATCCGGATAACGCGCCACGACACGCCGCGATGTCTCCACCGACCTAATGTAATCACGCTCATAATAATATGACACCGCTAACCAGTGCATCGCCGAGGCATTGTGCGGACCGCGCGGTTCAATGCGTAAGAATTCCATCAGTCTTCGCCGAGCCTGAATGGGCTGACCTGTGTGCATAAGGATATGAGCTTCGATCAAGATTGCCAAAGGCGAGTCTGGGTTGGTCGAACGCGCCAGCAACACCTGATCGTGCGCTTTGTCGGCATTGCCAGCGGTCAATGCTGCCCAAGCGAACATGGCCCGTGCGTCCGCATCCTCGGGATCAATGGCGATGGCCTTTTCTGCCCAGCTTGCGGCCAGTTTCGCCGCGTCTTCTGGCGATCGCGTTCCCAGAGCTCCACAGTCGTCGAGGTAAGCGCGAGCCAAGGTCACGTACGGCGCCGCGAAACTGGCGTCGATTTCGACAGCACGGTGAAAGAATTGCTTCGCTCGCTCGTGATCAGTCACCGTCTTTTTTGCGTAGTGCCAGAGACCGCGTTGATATGCCTCCCATGCGCCAAGGCTCTCAGGTGGTTTACGCAAGGCCCGCTGAGATTCGGCGTCGGCAACCGCCGGCCGGATTGCCGTCACGATGGCGTTTGTTATCTCGTCCTGAACCAGGAACACATCCTCCAGCGCGCGATCGTAGCGCTCGGCCCAGATGTGATTGCCGGTCTCGGCATCGATGAGCTGTGCGACGACACGAACCCGGCCGCTGCTGCGCCGCACGCTGCCCTCCAGCACATAGCGAACACCCAGGTCGCGGCCCACCTGCTTGATGTCGACGGCGCGTCCTTTATAGGTGAAGCTGGAATTGCGCGCGATAACGAACAACGAGCGGCTGCGCGACAGTTCGGTGATGATGTCATCGGCAATGCCGTCCGAAAAATACTCCTGCTCCGGATCGCCGCTCATGTTGGTGAACGCCAGCACCGCAATCGATGGTTTGTCCGGCAGCGGCAGCGCCTCGCCTGTGCCACGCACCAGCGCGCGTTCGACTGATCTTGACAAGCTTGCGCCAACGTTCGGTCGCAGCAGAAACGCCTCAACCGGCCGCGCGATGTTCTTCAGGTTGAGAATCCCGAGTTCCTCGAAGGCAAGGTCCAGCCGGCCATGCACATGATCGCGCACGGATCGCGAGACACAGATACCACCCGGTGGGCACTCAGCCTGGAGCCTTGCGGCGACATTCACCGCATCCCCGTGCAGATCGGTGCCATCGGCAATCGCATCACCGATGCTCATGCCGACACGGAAACGGATGCTCTCGTCCGCCGGCCGCGCGCCGTCCATCGCCGGTACTTCTCGTTGGACCTTTGCAGCACAGCGAACCGCGCCATCGATGCTGTCGAACACCACCAACAGTGAATCGCCACCCGTTTGAACGATTCGGCCACCGTGCTGTTCGATCGCAGGGTCGATCAGGTTAGCACGCAGAGCGCGCAGGCGTTGCAGCGTTCCCGCATCGTCCAAGCCTATCAGGCGGCTATAGCCGACCATGTCGGCATACATGACGGCGACCAGCTTCCGCCTGTCAGGCGATTGCCCGATCGCGTCTGGCGCGTTGCCTCCAGACATGGACCACTCGATTCACGAACAGCGGTAGCTGAGCATAGCGCAACTTACCACCGCAAGTTGCCTGAGACGACAGCCGCAGATGTTGGCGGAAGACTGAACGGCGGCAGCGGGTGCAGTCAGGGTCTGGATTCAAGGTCGGCCAGATGCAGACCATTGAGGCAGCCGCCATCAGCCCTCCAGCGCTTCGCGCGCCTGCGACAGGTCGGAACGAACCGGCAGCACCGCATCCAGGCCGGATACCGTGAACACCTGCGCGATCTGCGGCGGTGCGCAGATCGCCAGTTTCCCACCATCCGGGATGAGGCGCTTTGCAGTCACCAGGATGGCGCGCAGTGCCGCACTGCCAATGAAGGTGACGCGCGACAGGTCGAGCAGCAGACGCTCGTTGCCTGACGGACTGGCCTCCGTAAGCCGACGCTGGAACGCGGGGGCGGTGCTCGATTCGAGTCGCCCATCCAACTCCAGGAGGGTTTCCGACATGGGAGAAACTTACCCAGGACGTGGACGCGGCAGAAGTGGCCTCACGCCAGCGTGCGACCCACCATCCGTTCCAGCACGCGCAGGGGCGAGCGCTCGGGATGCTCCATCGCAGCGACCGGCAGATGGAACGTCTGCTCCAGCGCGCAATGGCCGGCAAGCGCCGCGTGCAGCACCTGGTCGGTGAAACAAAGCCATGTGGTGCCGGCAGCGAACGACACGTCGGCTTTCGGCCCATGCGACTGATAGGCCCCGTCGAGCTTCCCGGTATCGTGCAGTCGAAGCATGAGCCGGTCGTATTCGCTGCGGCGGCCCTTCGTGAGGCCCAGCTGCTGCAACAGCCAGGTGCCCCCTGGCATCGCCGGGGTGGCGCGGGGCAAGAAGTGGCCGGCAAAGTCCGCAAACGGCTCACCCACCCGCCACGCGCGCGCGACACCGTCGGCGGCGATATTGCTGAACAGGCGCAGAATGCGCCGGCCGCCCATGGGCCGACTGGGGAACGCATCGACGTGCAGCAGCCGGTCGTCATGCCGTGGCGAATATGCGCGGCCGGCGATCTCGGCCGGACGAAAACTGGTGCGCGCCCGCTCCAGCATCGGCGCGTAACGCGGCAGCAGATCCTGCAGCAGTTTTCCCCCTGCATCGCCGAAGCGGCGCAGCATGTCGCCAAGTGCGTCGGCATCGCTGCCGGCCAGCGACGTATTGCCGATGCGGCCGCTCGCCGGGTCGAAGCTGATGTTCTTGCGCTCGCTGCCCATCACGGTGGGTGACAGCAGTCGTGACTCCTGCGGCAGTATTTGAAACGGCAAGCGGTCGAGCAGCAGCACCCGTCCATCTTCCAGTGCGTCGAGCGCCCGTGCCTGGAGCAAAGGATCGAACGGCCCTTGCCATTCGGTGATTGGCAGCGTGTCGATGACCTGGCTTGCATCCATTTCTATTCGTGCACCAGCACCCAGTCGTTGATGAAACTGGCCAGCCCGTTGGCGTGAAATTCCCGCTGCAGGGCGGCCCGATCGTAGTCCTCTCGCACCCAGTCGAGAAACGGCTTACGCCCCTCCGCCTCACGGGCGTAATGATGAAAGAAGGCGTCGAGCACTCCAGTGCGTGCCTGCCGGATATGGCCGAAGCGCAGCGAGAGCTGCGCCAATGCCTCACGCGCCGTGCCGCCATTCATGAGCACGAAAAGGCCCGCTGCCAGTCCCGCCCGGTCCGCGCCAGATTTACAGTGCAGCAGCGCCGGCGCACGCATCTGGCGATAAATGTCACAGAGCCTGAGGATACGATCGGCATGCGGTGCTCCTCGGCTTTCCAGCGGTGCATCGATGAAGTCGAGGCCGAGTTCCGTCGCCGCATTTCGGGTGAGCGCATCCGAGCCATTGCCGGTCTGCCCCCTAAGATTAATGAGAGTCTTTATCCCATAACGACGAGTCAGCGTCGCCAGCCGCGCCGGCGTCGGGTGGTTGCAGCGATACAGCCGCCCCGGAACCACGGCGGCGAAATTGCTCCAGACCAGACGAAATACGGCGTGGTCGACCAGCAGCGCGTCGATCCAGGCGAGCGCCCGGCCGCCGGTGGTGCTGATGTCACCCCGATAAATGCTGTTCATACAGGTTGCGTGGATCCAGGCTATATGTCGCAGCATATGGACCACGTCGTACCGGGGAACGCAACCTGGAGGTGGTCGCGTCGCCGCGGGCGATGCGACCAGGAGTGGGCACTGAAGGCGCGCAGATGGCCCACAATGGTCATGGTGCCCGATGAAGCGGCGCGATGAAACGCTGAGCCCGTAATCGAGTCTTGTCCTTACCCGGTTAGGACAGGTGGATGAGCGGATGCCGCTCATCCTGGCTTTCAAAGTGTCGATCGAGCTCTTGCCGGATATCACGGCAACGCGGTGCTCGCTTCGATCAGCCTGTCCGTCGCGCCAACCTTTCCACCAAAGAGGGGAGAAAATTATCATGAAGGCGATCATTGTGACGGACCGAACTGCGGGAACGGCCGGGATGAAGCTGGCCGAGCGGCCCAAGCCGCCAGCAGCGATAAACGATGTCATCGTTCAGATTCGTGCGTCGGGATTCGTCCCGACTGAGATGGAGTGGCCCTCGACCTGGAGCGATCGCAGCGACCGTGACCGAACACCGTCAATTCCCGGCCACGAGCTAGCCGGAGTGGTCAGCGCTCTCGGCTATGGCACGACGGGACTATCGGTGGGACAGCGGGTATTCGGCCTCGCCGACTGGTATCGCGACGGCACCCTGGCAGAGTATGTAGCCATCGAGGCACGCAACCTTGCGCCGCTACCGGGCGACGTCGACTTCACAGTGGGCGCGAGCCTGCCAATCTCCGGCCTTACCGCATGGCAGGGACTGTTCCAGCACGGCCGCCTTCAGGCGGGGCAGAGCGTCCTCGTGCATGGCGCGGCCGGCGCAGTCGGTTCGATGGTGGTGCAGCTGGCGCGTGAGTTCGGCGCTTACGTCATCGGCACCGGACGCGCTGCCGACCGTCAGACGGTGCTCGCTTTCGGCGCGCAGGAGTTCGTCGATCTCGGCGACGACGCGCTGAAAGACGTCGGCCAAGTAGATCTGGTGTTCGACGTTATCGGTGGCGACGTCCAGAAGCGGTCCGCGCGCCTGATTCGAGCCGGAGGAGCGCTGGTG
>JBKPOG010000130.1:0-3074 GCA_046732975.1 Pseudomonadota bacterium | reverse complement strand
ACATTCGACAGTGCCGCCCGTTGCCGCGGGACTCTATCGAGCGGCCAAGCAAATGGAGGATGTCATGTCACAGATTAAGTCGATCCCTCTCGCCGCCCTGTTGGGGATTGGTGTTGCAGGGTTCTCCGGGCATGTCTCGGCGGCAAACGCGGAGTCAGCCAACACTGCTCAGGCTAAAGTGTATGCGCAGAACGACGGCATCGGCGGCGAGCTTTCTGTGAGGTCGGCTGCTACGAAGTCACAGGATGCAAAACCTTGGGCGGTAACGAGCCCGAGTGGTGCGCACATCCAGTCTCGCGCGGGCTTTGTTGGATACCGCTGAGTGACGTGCGTTCAGTGCCCGGTGCGCGCGCTGGTGTTCGTCCTTTTCGATCGCGAACAGGACTGAGTCCGCCTAAAGGCGCTTCGAAGCATCTAAGCATTGCGCGCGAGCCGACCTAGCTTGCGGGCTTGGTGCCGAGGATCTTCGTTCCAGCCATCAGCTGCGGGTCAGATGGGAGCGGCGTCGCTCCCGCCGGGAAACCGTTGGTCTGGAGGATGAAGGCCTCGATGTCCGAGACGGTCTTTCCGCCCAGGCTGCCCGGAGCACTTGGCGGCATAGTTTCGTGAATGCGCGCGAACAGGTCGCCCGTGGTCGTGCCGTTCCAGTTGTTCAGGAAGACGCCGCCGGTCAGCGCCGGGGCGGAATCGCCTCCGACGAGCGATGGGCCATGGCAGGCGGCGCAGTTCGTGGCACAGGCCGCCCTGCCGCGCTCGGCCTGCTCGGTGGTGTAGGCGCCAGTCCAAACATTGCCACCGGGCGCCTGCGCGAGGGTGTCGATCATGGCGACCGCCATCGTGACCAGCGCAGCTGCGCCAAGCAGGGCAATACGGCCGCCACGCCACCCCGATTTGGCGTCAATGTTGCGCTCGATTCGCATGCTATGCCTCGTTGGGTAGTCTGAATGCGACGAGTTCGCCGCTGTAGTTGCCGCCTCCGATGGCGAGGACGAGGTACTGGCGACCACCCAGCATATAGGTCATCGGTGAGCCGCTTTGCGGTGCGGGGATATAGACTGCGCCCTTCTCCTCGCCGGTAGCCTTGTCGTACGCGCGCAGCATAGCGCCGCGCACGCCCTGCTCGTTTGTGAAGAAGCCGGCCTCGCCGCAGATTACCAGCGATTTGGTGCACAGCGGGCCGAGATTGCCCTCGCGTCCCGTGCGCGGGATCTTCAGGCCCTTCAGCGCGGGGTGGTTGCGGATGTTGTCAGGCGTCTCGCCGTGTGCAACCTGCCAGGCGATATCGCCTCTGGTCAGATCCAGCGCGGTGATGCGTCCGTAAGGCGGCTTGATCAGCGGCAGGCCTTGGACGCTGAGCGGGCCGGGGCGTGGACCGGAGGCCGGCGGCGGCGCGGGCGAGCGCGAGCCGCTGCCCTCATTGACCGCGCCCATCGCATGCTGTGCCTCGGGCGGGATTCCCGCGACGCCGTGGACATAAGCGAAGTCGGACACATTCTTGTCGGTATTCGGCACGATGCCGGCCAGCTGAATGGTCGTCTTGGAATAGACATAGACCATGCACGTCTCGGGATCGTAGCAGCCGCCCGGCCAGTTGGTGCCGCCCTGCAGGCCGGGCGCGATCAAGGTGCCGAACGGGCCGCCCGGCTTGCTGAGTGTCGGCGGCGTGTAGAGCGGACCCGTGACGTAGTTCTTGACCAGTTCCAGCGCCTGAGCGTGAAGCTCTGGCGTGAAATCAATGAGATTGTCCGGGGTAACGCCCTGCCGATCATAGGCGGGCGGTTTGCACGGGATCGGCTGGGTTGGCGATACCATTCGCCGGGGACGTCGCCCTTCGGCACCGAATGTTCGACGATCGGCCAGACTGGCTCGCCGGTTTCACGGTTGAGGACATAAAGGAACGCCTGCTTTGTCGGCTGGGCGAGCGCCTTCACGGTCTTGCCATTATTTTCCGCGGCAATCTCAGCTAGTCAGCCCATCAAAACCAGCTTTTTGCCCCCCTGGTTTGGGGGAGGGGGAAACCACCCACGCAACCCACCTGTTCGTCGCCAACAATCATCAGGAGATTACCACGATGGCCAGTTCAAAACGCTTTGAAGGCAAGACTGCATTCATCACCGGAGCCGCCAGCGGCATCGGCCGCGCGACCGCTGTCGCGTTCGCGGCCGAAGGAGCGCGCGTCGTGGTCACGGACCGGGGCGAGGCGGCGCTGCAGGAGACCGCAGAGCACGTGAAGGCGGCAGGCGCCGAAGTGCTGGCGATCACCTGTGATGTGTCGAAGCCGGAAGAAATCCAGACTGCAGTCGCACAGGCAGTCAAAACCTACGGCCGCATCGACTGCGCATTCAACAACGCCGGCGTCGAGAACAAGGCGGCGCCGCTTCACGAAATCGAGCTGCAGGAGTGGGATCGCATCCTCAACATTAACCTGCGCGGCACCTTCGTCTGCATGAAGCACGAGATCGCGCAGATGGTGCGCCAGGGCGGCGGCGTGGTGGTGAATACCTCGTCGGGCGCCGGCATCCGCGGCGTGGCGGGCGGTGCCGCCTATGCCGCTTCCAAGCACGCGATAATCGGCATGACCAAGTCCGCCGCGCTCGACTATGCCAAGCAGAACATCCGCGTGAACGCGATCCTGCCCGGCAACATCGCAACGCCGATGATGGACCGCTTCACGGGAGGCGACATCCAGAAGGCGATCGACCTGGAGCCGGTCGGCCGCCTGGGAAAACCGGAAGAAATTGCGGAGGCCGTGCTGTGGATGTGCTCCGACCTCGGCGGCTTCGTCACCGGGTCTTCAATCGTGGTCGATGGCGGCTGGTCGCTATAGACGCTTCGGTCGATGACGGCAGCGGTGACACATCAGGAGAGAAAGCCGTCCATGCGACTTTTTCAAATCGCTGCCTCCTCGCAATTTCATCGGTGAATCCCGCCATGGCTCAAGAACGCATCCGAATCTCGTCAGACTGGGGAAACGTCACGGCCGAGATGGCCGACAACGCCGCAGCGCGTTCGCTGATCCAGATGCTGCCGATCACGATCGACATGCGCGATCACCTGCGTCAGGAAAAAACAGG
>JBKPOG010000129.1:0-25874 GCA_046732975.1 Pseudomonadota bacterium | reverse complement strand
CAGGTGGACGGAAGCTCGCCACGGTCCTCCACGCGGAGATGGTCGGATACAGCCGCTGATCGGAGCTGACGTGCAAACCTGATCGACCCGGCTATCAGGGAGTACGGCGGCAGCATCGTACCGACGGGCGGCGATTCCTTGCTCGTCACGTTCGACTGCGTTGATGGAGGAGTCCGCTGTGCTGCGACTGTCCAGCATCAGAGTTCCGAAATATGACGGCGACCAGCCACCTGACCGCACCATCTGGCTTCGTGTAGGGATCGGTTTGGTACCGCTATGTTCATAGTCGCTCCCCTTGGTTCCTTCCCGAGCAACACGAACATTTCCGCGACGGCCTGCGCAAGGCGGGCTGGCAGGGTTGACGCGGCGGTGGGCCCCGGCCGAGCGGAGCACCTGGGGCGACCGTTGTGTTTTGTGCAGCCCGCCGGCGGCACACTTGGATGGTGCCAGATCATCAGCACGGGTTGCGACCGCGACCGAACACGTGTGAAATACCGATCAGTAGCCAATCCGACCCGCACGTGCACCCGGGTCGGCCCGGAAAAGGGAACTGCAGATGAACGACTCACTTGCGGTCATGGAGCGGCCGCAGGCGGCCAACAGCACGGAGTTCGACGCGATCATCATCGGCGCCGGCATCTCCGGTCTATTCATGCTCTACCGCCTGCGCGAACTGGGCATGACGGCGCGTGTCTTCGAGACTGGTTCGAACGTGGGTGGCACCTGGTACTGGAACCGCTACCCCGGCGCGCGTTTTGATTCGGAAAGCTGGACCTATGGCTACTCCTTCTCCAAGGAACTCATGCAGGAATGGGATTGGAAGGAGCATTTCTCGCCCCAGCCCGACACTCTGGAATACCTGAACCACGTGGCCGACAAGTTCGACCTGCGCCGCGATATGCAGTTCCACAGCACGGTGACCGCCGCGCACTGGGACGACGCGGCCAACCGTTGGACTGTGACCCTGGAAAGCGGGCAGCAGGCGCGGTCGCGATTCCTGTGCACCGCGGTCGGCATCCTATCCGCATTTACAATGCCGACCATTCCTGGCGTGGAGAGCTTCCGCGGCCCGGCCTACCATCCGGCGCGCTGGCCGCACACGGCGGTGGATTTCACCGGCAAGCGTGTCGGAATTATCGGCACCGGCGCGACCGCCATCCAGGCGATTCCCGAGATCGCCAAGCAGGCGAAGCAGCTGACCGTATTTCAGCGCCGGCCAAATTGGGCCGCGCCGCTGCATAATTCGAAGATCAGCAAGTCGGAAATGGAGGCGATCAAATCCCGCTACAGCGAGATTTATGCACACTGCGCCAGCACGCCGATGTGGTTCATTCACCAAGCCGATCCCCGCAAGACCTTGGACGTGCCGCCAGAGGAACGCGAGGCATTCTGGGAAAAGCTCTACGCAGAACCGGGCTTTGGCATTTGGCTGGGCAATTTCCGGGACATAGGCGTCAACGAAGAGGCGAATGCCGCAATCAGCGAATTCATCGCCCGAAAGATCCGCCAGCGGGTGAAGGACCCGAAGGTCGCGGAGAAGCTGATACCGAAAGACCACGGTTTCGGCACTCGTCGCGTACCGCTGGAGAGCGGTTATTTCGAGGCGTACAACCGCGACAACGTGCTGCTGGTAGATACGCTGAACGACGAGCCGATCGAGCGGATCACGCCACGCGGCATCCAGACCAGCAAGCAGGAGCACGAATTCGATGTCTTGATCTATGCTACCGGGTTTGACGGGGTAACCGGCGCATTTGACCGGATCGATATCCGCGGCACGAACGGCCTTCGATTGAAGGATGCGTGGGCAGATAGCCCCCGAACCTATCTAGGCATGCTCGCGGAAGGCTTCCCCAATATGCTGATGGTGCTGGGGCCGCACACCGCGCGCGGCAACATCCCGCAGGCCATCGAACACAGCGTGGACTTTCAGGCCGGCATCCTGCGGTTCATGCGAGACCATGGCTATACCCACGTGGAAACACGGCCAGAACAAGTGGCCGAGTGGACCGAGACCGTGATCAAGGCGGCTGAGAAGCTGCTGTCATCCAAGGTCGATTCCTGGCAGACCGGCGTGAACCGCAATGTGGAAGGCCGCAGCGTGCGTCGCGTGCTGGGGTACAACGGCCACGGTGTTCACTTTCGTCGCACGACGGACGAAGTGGCGAAGGGCGGTTACCAGGAGTTTGCCTTCCGCTGATGAGCCGCACCGAGCATGTTCGCCGGTGCGCATTGGGGGCTCTTCAGCGCGAGGATACCGACCAGCCCGGATGCAACGTGACTGGCCGGGCGCTACGGAACTCCGCCGGTCCGACGCTTGCCGGAGGAGACGTGCAACGCAACCGTTTTGCAGCGATCATCCGCGCAGATCCCGGCCTGATGCACTTGCTTACTTGCCTGCGCACACTCGATCTGGCGCAATGGCGGCTGGTGGCTGGCTGCCTGTACCAGACAGTGTGGAATGCACTGACCGATCGGCCAAGAGGTGCTGGGATCAAAGTCAAAGAATATGATGTGATTTATTTCGATGCCGATGATCTCTCCAGGGAAGCGGAGGACGCGGTGATTCGGCGCGTTGCCACGGCGACGCAGGATTGTGTGGGGCCCGTGCAGGTGCGCAATCAGGCGCGCGTGCATCTGTGGTTCGCAAGTCGCTTTGGTTGCAACTACCCGAAGCTTAGCTGCGCCGACGAGTCGTTGTGTTATTACGCCTCGCTCGTGCACGCTGTCGGAATCCGATTGGCAGAGGATGGTCGTCTGGACGTTGTCGCGCCATTCGGCCTGGACGACGTCTTCGCAATGCGGATCCGGCCCAATCGCGCATTGGACAATGCGGCGTCACATACCGACAAGGCCGCGAAGGCAAAGGCCGCCTGGCCGCAGGTCGTGATCGAGCCATGGTGACGCAATTTTGCACTGCAGGGGTCCGGGCCTACAACACGGGACAAATCCCTCCGGGGCAAACGTGAGGATCGTGTACTTCATAACCCACCCGGAAGTGACGATAGATCCTGGCGTTCCAGTACCCGATTGGTCGTTGTCGCCCGCCGGCTTGCGCCGCATGCACCGTGTGCTCGAGCAGCGATGGCTCAGTGGAGTGCGGTCGATCTTCAGCAGTTGCGAACGCAAGGCGCGCGATGCGGCGCGCATCCTGGCCGATCATCTGCGGCTATCACCGGTAAAGATCAACCCCCTGGGGGAGAACGATCGATCAGCGGCCGGCTATCTTCCCAAAGCGGATTTTGCAGCAGTTGCCGACCAATTCTTTGCTCGGCCTTGGGACAGCGTTATCTGTATTGCTTTGATGCGGAAGGCCGACGCCTGCTTTCCGGCTGGTGTCGTATGGAAGAGTACCAAAGTACCGAGGTACACGACTTCTCTGAGGATCCACGGGTTGCAACTCGCATAAGGCCAGTTCCATGACTCCCTCCATCAATTCCGATCGCCTGTGGCAGTCGATAATGGAGCTCGCGCGCCTCGGGCCCACACGGGAAGGTGGCAGCTGCCGCCTCGCTTTGAGCCCCGAGGACGGAGAAGCCCGCTCTCTCCTGCTTGACTGGTGCCAGCCGCTCGATCTGCATTTCGAGCAGGACGCGATCGGCAACATGTACCTGCGACTTAAGGGGCGCGAGGACACCGCGCCTGCGGTCGCCTTCGGCAGCCATCTCGACACAGTGCCGACCGGCGGACGCTTCGATGGCATCGTCGGCGTGCTTGCCGGACTGGAAGTCATGCGCACACTGCGAGACGCCAATCTTGCAACGCGCGCACCGCTTGAGCTGGTGAACTGGACCAACGAGGAAGGCAGCCGGTTCCCCCCGGCCATGATGGGCAGCCGCGTGCACGCCGGGGACATGACACTTGAAGCCGCGCTTGCGATCACCGACGACAAGGGCACAAGCGTCGAGACGGCGCTGCGGGACAGCGGCCAGGCGGGCGCCCTGGCGCCGTCGCCGCGCGGCTGGAAGTGCTGGCTGGAACTGCATATCGAGCAAGGCCCCGTATTGGAAGCAACCGGTATCGATATCGGCATTGTCACCGGCACCATGCACGCACGCTATTTCCAGCTAACTTTGACCGGCGAACCGAGCCATGTCGGACCGACGACGATGGATCGCCGCCGGGACAGCCTGGCTGCGGCTGCCGAGATTATACTGGAGGTGGAGCGCATCGCGCTGGCCGCCGAGCCTGGCGGCCGAGCATCAGCGACCTGGATCGAGAACTTTCCGAACGCGCGCGGCAACGTCGCCAACATCACCCGCCTGCATTGCGATGTGCGGCACGAGGAGGCCGAGAGTGCAATCGGCATGGAGCACGAGTTGCGCGCTGCGCTGACCGCGATCGGCTCACGCCGCGGCGTTGACATCGCGATTGACCCCTATGCGAATTTCGGTCCGGTCTCATTCGATCGCGGCCTTGCGGATCTGCTGCGTGACAAGGCCTTGCTGCGTCAGCTCACGACGCGTGACATGATCGCTGCGGCCGGCCACGATTCTGTTCTGCTGGCTCCGCTCTGTCCAAGTGCGATGCTGTTCATTCCGAGCGTCGGCGGTATCACTCATAATCCACGCGAATACTCGACCAAAGATCAGGTCGCCCGAGGGGCGCAGGTGCTGCTGGATGTTGTCATGGAGCTCGCTGATTAGACTGGGAGTGATCGGCGCGCCACCAGTTACTCTCTCGCTGCTGTTGGATCCCGTCAGCAGCTCATGACTGATTTGATAGCCACGCTGCAGCGGCACGATCTGCACACGATGGGAGCGGGTCGGCCGGGCGCAGTATCCAAGCCAGAATGTCATCAATTGGCGTCATCCTGCCCAGGTCGCGCAATAGCAGATGATAGCTTTCGGGATAATAGGCCCGCATGACTCCCGGCGGCAGCGCCCGCCATGCGGCTAAGGTTGCCCGGGCAGGTACCATTTGATCCTTGCCGCCATAAAGGACGATTGCTCGGCCGTGGAAATTTGGTGCCGCATTCAGCGCGGCGTCCATCAGATCGACCAGGCCCGCTATCGCATCGACTCTGGTCGCGGTGATCGTCAGAGGGTCACTCGCAAGTCGGCGGATGGCCTGCCGGTTGTCGCTGGCGACTCGTCGAGCGATGGACCCGCTCACCTCGAGTCCCGGCACCAAGCCCGTTGCGATCCAAAGAAAGGAGCGCAGAAACAGTCCCATTTCTGCTCTGCCCCAGACAGCCGGAGCCACCAGGATATACCCATCAACCGGTAACGGGCGGCCGCTTGCCGCGAGGCACATCAGCACCGCTGCCCCCATGCTTTCCCCCATTAGGATGAGCCTGGTGCGTGGGTACTGCTGGCGGACCATTGTCACCATCTGCTGGGCGTCAGTCACAAGAGCCTGAGTGCCAGGCCAGTGGCCTCGATCCTTCGTTTCGCCAAACCCGCGTTGATCCGGCGCAATGACCGTGATCCCGTGCGCCGCGAGCTCGGGCGCCGGATACTCCCAAGCGTCGCGGCTGTCGTTCATTCCATGCAAGGCTAAGATGACCGCCAACGGCTCACCACCCGCGCGCCAGATGCGGTATGGGAGCTTACTGCCGTCCGACATGACGAAGGTGTTCGTCGTTTGCCGTGGCTGCTCAATGGCTGGGCCCGGCTGTACTACGTTTGCCGTACAACCAACAAACTGAATGAGCGCCACCAGTCCGACCAGGGACCGCAGCCTCATGAGACGAAGCAAGGAAGCGCGTTGCATCGCGATCGGATTCCGAATTGGCCGCCAGTCGGCTGAGGTGTTATCAGAAGAACTGCGTATGATCTCGACTGTGGTGCGGACCAGGAGCTCGCCAACGCCGTGCAGCATAACCTAGCGGAATGGGTCCAGGAAGGTGCCCTTCCACCGACTGGGGCGGCTTGGGGCGCCATGCATCATGCCAGGGTTTGGCAACATTTGCTGATCGAGTACGCTCGCACGCTGGATCCCTTTGAACAGAAGAGGTCGACGATTGGGTGCCGAGAACAGCATATTTGGCTGGATCGCAACGGGTCATCTGTCCCGATGAGAGAGTTCATCCGGACAGTAGCAGCATGGTCCGGGACCATCTCCTTGCTGTCCAATTGGTCTCCATCCCGAGCAGTGCGACTCACACTTTGGCTGCATGGCGGCGTCATCCTCGGCCTGGTTCTCTGGCCCGCTACCTGGGCTTGGTTGCTTGCAGCCATCATTGCCAATCATCTCTTACTTGGAGTGCTTGGGATGTGGCCGCGGGGTTCCTTGTTGGGGGCAAACCTCTCACGCCTCCCACCCAGTTACGGCTATATAGCTCTTACCTTCGATGATGGCCCTGATCCCGACGTAACGCCGTACGTACTCGAGGTACTAGATCGCTACTCCGCCAAGGCCTCTTTCTTTTGTGTGGCGAAACGCGCCGCACGTCACCCCGACCTCGTTCACGAGATACTTATCCGGGGCCACAGTGTAGAGAACCACAGCGATCGCCATCCCTTAGCCTTCGCATTTTATGGCCCCATGTCCCTGTATCGGGAAATAACCAACGCGCAAGGCCTTCTCTCTCAGGTCGTAAAGTCGGAGCCTCGATTCTTTCGTGCCCCATTCGGACTGCGCAACCCGTTTCTCGATCCGGTGTTGGCGTGCACGAACCTTCGCTATGTATCGTGGACGCGTCGCGGTTTTGACCGGGTCAGCCGCAGCCCGGGCAAAGTGCTCGCCCGGCTCACCCGACGGCTATCTGGGGGTGATATATTGCTCTTGCACGATTGCCGCAGCCGCTTGCGGTCGGTCGATCCGCCGATCGTGCTTCAGGTGCTGCCTGCTCTGCTGGACCATATCGTCCATCTTGGCCTTCGTCCGGTATCGCTGCCAATCGCCTTCGAGTCATTGTCCCCACATAGCGCTGTCACGTGACACAACCGCTTCACCAGCATCCTGCCTTGAAGGAATACCATGCCACAGAGCCAGACCGGCTGGACTATCTTAAGTCCCTTTTTGATGGGACCGCCGAATATTATGATTGCGCCAACTGGCTCTTCTCGTTCTGTACTGGTCAATGGTATCGCCGGCGGGCGCTGCGGCGCGCCGGATTTCTGCGAGGCATGCGACTGCTGGATGTGGCTGTTGGCACGGGATTGGTTGCTTCCGCCGCGCACCGCGTCACGGGTGGCGAAGCGGACATAATTGGTATGGATCCGAGCGAGCGGATGCTCCACGAGGCACGGCGCAAGCTGGCTGTTCCGTTGATCATGGGGCAAGCCGAGGCGCTGCCGCTTGCAGACTCCAGTGTGGATTTTGTCAGCCTAGGTTATGCCCTGCGTCACGTCAGCAATCTTTCCACCGCCTTCGCCGAGTTTCATCGGGTTCTGCGTCCTGGTGGGAGGCTCCTTATCTTGGAGATCGGCCGGCCTGATGGGCGCATCGCCTACGCACTTGCCGCGACCTATTTGGGGAGGGTGGTGCCTTTTCTGTCTCGTTGGCTCAAGCCCAGGTCAGAGCTGGCGGCGTTGATGCGGTATCATTGGGACACTATCGAGCATTGCGTCTCGCCAGAGACTATTCTGGCTCAGCTAAGTAAATCTGGATTCAGTGAGATCATCTGCGAAACAGATCTGCACCTGTTCCGGGCCTATCGTTCGCGCAAGCCTACCGTGTAAGCCTATTAGCTGTTCCCGGAGTGATGGAACGTATTGCTCTCGCCGCGGTTCTGCAGCTGAGGCGGTGGTCCCGGCTCGATCTGGCGCCAGGTGACATCGTTATGAGCGCCGGTGATCTCGATCGTCCCACCGGCAACTATATCGGTCTCTATGTCGTTGTGCGAGCCGGTGATCCGGACAAATGCGCAACGCCCTCTCAAGGTCAACTCCGTGCGGTTACCTTCGAGCTGAATGGGTTGGCCTTCGCAGGCAATGTTCTGCTTGGTGCGCGAGGTTGAATAATGTGTCATCCCGGTCGCATCCACCATTGGCGGCCCCGGCGGCTGGTTCGTGCATCCCGCGCCGCATGCAAGGCAAACTATGGCTATCCGGGCAGCGATCAGGCGCATCGACTTTCCCCAAGATTGCTCAGTGCATTGGTGTAGAGTAGCAGTTCCTTCGACACTGCACAGGGTACTCGATGTCAACCAGGCGTCAAATGTTCCACCTCGTGACCTTCGTCTCTCTGTGGGTCCCATCACGGCGCGCCTGGAGCAACGACGACAACGAGTGGGCCGTCGGCTTCATCCGCCGGATTGGCAACGAAATCGCCGACATTGTCGCCAGTGGGGCACCTGCGCCCGAACGGCGCGAACGGCTGCAAACCCTTGTTGATCGGGCCGCCGATGTAGATGGAGCTGCTCGCTTCTGCCTGGGTCGGTTCTGGCCTAAGGCATCTCCCGTACAGCAGGGCGAATATGTCGGCCTGTTCCACACGATTCTTATGAAGGTATTGCTGACCCACATCAATGCAGAATCGCAAACGCGAACGGCGGTCAAGGTAACAATAGGTCGTCCGGAAGTACGGCAGGATGGTGTTTTCGTTCCGACAGTAGTTGAGCGCAGCGGCAACCCGCCTATTCAGGTTACCTGGGTCTTGAGTGCTGATGCTCTTCACCCGCGCCTCATCGATGTCGTTGCAGAAGGGACCAGTCTGCGCCTGACCATACGCAGCGACTATTATGCTTTCCTGATGCACCACGATGACAATATCGACGCCTTGCTGCAGGCTCTGCGAGAGCAGGCCTGCAGCGATTGCAGGCCCGCTACTTTGCCCGCCGTCCGATGATCAGCACATTTGCGAACGGTGTCCTGCCCCAGCTGGGCGCAATAGAGGTCACGAAGCCACGCTCTATCAGCAGCGTCAGCAATCTTGCTACCTTCCATGGATTAACCAGCGCACCGGAATGGGGCGACACAGAACGCATCAGGCGCTCCACGCCCACCGTCAGACGGCTTCTCGCGCCTCTGTCCGGATCCAACGTTCGAATGATGATGCGGTCCTGGGCTGCACAGCACGCGGCGAGCAACACCGCGTGCTGCGCGTCGTCGGCAAGCTGATACAGCAAGTCGATCAACAGCACTGTGGTCGCCTGCAATACGGCCAATGGTAGCGTCAGATCCTGTGCGACAGCATAATAGGGCAGACCACAAGCGGCATGACGTGCCTGCGCCAGGTGGCGGATCCGCCGATCTATCCCCACCACTGAACTTGCCAAGCCGGCTTCCAGCAGGGCTATACCAAGCTGGCCGCGACCGCTGCCGAGATCGAGTACATTGCCGAACTGATCTTCTTCCGCCAGGGCAAGCACATCCCGATGGATCGGGTCGTACCTTAGCTTACCCTGCACGTAACCGAATGCGCCGCGCCCGCAGCAGCGATAGCGTCGTGCCACGCGCGCAAACACAGGGGCAAAATCGTGCACCGAACTGCTAGCCTTTCACTTAGCTGCCTCGGGCAGCGCGAGACCCAGATTGCTCGCGAAGGACAGCAGATGATACGCAGCCTTGAACGCAAGCAATGGCAGCCGGAGGCCGGCCGCACCGCGCAAATTGCCCGCCAGCACCGAGGTCACCGCGTCCCGCATACGGAACCTGTTGTTAGGCGCAAGCAGCATCTGACGCATCACCGGTGTGTTTATGCGGTAGATCAGCCAGCCGAGACGATCCATGCCAGTTCGCAGCTGCCGCTCCGAACGACGCGCGAGTTGCCGTCCCTTCGCCTTATCCTCCAACCAGGCATGCGCGACGTCTGCGCCGAGCATGCCGGCGGTCATCGCCAGCAACACTCCGCTCGAAAATACTGGATCGATAAACGCGAATGCGTCGCCAATCATCATGTAGCCGTCACCCCAGCATGTGCTGGCGCAATACGAGTAGTTCGCAGTCGCCATGACCTCGGAAACCAATCGAGCGTCGCTCATGCGCACCTGCAGTGTCGGACTGCTGCGAATACGTTGGAACAACAGATCGCGCGGTGCGCCGCTGCGTTCCTTGAAGGCCGCCTGGTTGCCGACAAAGCCGACGCTGGCTACCTCGCCACGCAGAGGGATGACCCAGAACCAACCGTCGTCGGTCAGATGGATGCTGATGCAGCCCGCCATGTCGTCCTGACGACACGCAACATTATGAAAGTGCGCATACACGGCAGCAGTGTTGTTGCGCTTATCGGCAGCCCTCAGCCGCAGGCGCTGCGCCAGGAATGTATCGCGGCCCGACGCATCCAGCAGGAAGCGAGGCGCAAACTGGCGAAGGGTGCCATCAGCGCCGCGCGCTGCGATCAGACAGGCTGCCTCGGAACTTGCTTGGTCGAACCGAACGTCGGACGCACGCATGCCTTCTATCGTGTGCACGCCCTGGCGTCGGGCGTGGGCGAACAGCGTTGCGTCAAACTCCGCGCGCCTCACCTGATAGCTGTGAGAGAATGCCTGGTCGCCACCATTGGCGAAACTGAAGTCTACGTGCCGGCCGGTGGCGTCCGAGATCATCTCGGCACCAGGCTTGACTACGCCCAGGTCATGGATCGCGTCGCGCACACCCAGCCGATCGAAGATTGGTAAATTGCATGGCAGCAGCGATTCGCCTATGTGGAAGCGCGGATGTGTATCCTTCTCGAGGAGAACCACGTCCCTGCCGTGCTGCGCAAGCAGAGCTGCCGCGGTCGAGCCCGCCGGACCGCCGCCGATGACCAGCACGTCACATCTTTCGCCGCCTCGCCTGGCCGGGTTGCTCATCCGGCTTGCTCCGCCCTCAACGATCTTGAGAACAATACGCGGGTCATGCCATGACCAGAAGAGGCAGGCGGCGGAGTGGCGGCGCGATGGCGGCCAGTGTCTGTGTGGTGATTCCAGCGTACCAGGAAATGGCCACGATCGGCCTCATCGTCAGTCAGTGCCTGATGGTCCACGAGGTGTCGAGCGTTGTCGTCATCGACGACGGTTCGGAAGACGAAACGGCGAGGATAGCGACGGAAAAGGGCGCCACGGTGCTGCGCCATCCGCACAATCTCGGCAAGGGTGCCAGCCTGATGCGGGGCATGCTGGACGCGGTGCAGAGACGTGCGTCGCACGTGGTCACATTGGATGGCGACGGCCAGCACCGACCGGAAGACCTGCCGCGTCTGCTGGAATGTAGCCGCCACTGGCCGGGTCACATCATCATCGGTTCCCGCCGGGCAAGCGGGCATGACGCCCCCCGCGCGCGAGTCGTCGCCAACCGGGTGGCCGACTTCTGGATATCGTGGGCGGCAGGACATCCTATTGATGACAGCCAGTCGGGGTTCCGGGTTTATCCGGCGTCGCTGGTTCGGCACCTCGCCACACACCCGCCGAAGCAGACGGGCTTCGCCTTCGAGAGCGAAATTCTTATCGGGGCTGCCCGGCTTGGCTTTCTCACCGTTGCCGTGGATATCCCCACGATCTATGGCGCGGCCTCGAAGCGAGGAAGCCATTTTCGTCCTGTGGCCGATATCACCTGCATCGTATTGATGGTCACCCGAAAACTTCTCGGTGCTGGCCTGTATCCGATCGGCCTGTGGCGATCACTGACCCTGCAGCGCCTGCGCTACAGCGGGTGACCCAACGCACGCAGCTATGCCATTCCCCCGTTGATCGGCAGTGTTTGGCCGGTAATGTAGCTCGCTTGCTCCGATGCGATGAAGCCCACGAGGTCAGCAACCTCCTCTGGTCTGCCGGCACGTTTCATCGGCACGATCTCGGCAATATGCCGCTGATCCATTGCGGCAGCGACCCACGGTGAGTCGATGATCCCTGGTGCGATAGCATTCACCGTTACGCCCCGGCTGGCGAGTTCCAGTGCCAGGGCGCGCACCGCGCCGATCAGGCCCGCCTTGGCAGCCGCGTAGTTGACCTGTCCGCGGTTGCCCATAATCGCTGATACCGAGGAGATCGCGATAATCCTCCCCCAACGTGTCGCCATCATCGGCAACAGCAGATGCCGGCTCACCGCATAGAAGCCGTTCAGGGACACGTCGATCACCTGCCGCCACTGGAGTTCCGTCATGCCGGCCATCGGCACATCATCATGTGTTCCGGCGCTGTGCACCAACACCTGAGGCACGCCATCATCCAGAATGGGCTGCAACGCTGCCGCGGTTGCATCAAAATCCACGAGATCGCAGGCCAACGTTTCGGCGGAACCGCCGGCGAGGCGAATGGCCCTGGCCACGTCTTCTGCTGCATCCATTCTGGTATGGCCATGCACAATCACATGCAGCCCATCACGCGCGAGGCGCCGGCAGATTGCCGCTCCCAGCGTTCCGGCCCCTCCGGTGACCAGCGCGCGCCTCACGTGACGTCCGCTGCTGCAGGCAGCCGGGCCAGCACCGCCCGCCCACTCAACAGCTCCGTGCCACTCTCCATCGCGAGGGCGAACCGGTAGATCAGACCTTGCGGTGTGCAGACTTCCTGTTTCGCCATCACGCACAGTGTGCCAATCGATGGATCATCCAGCATGCCGATACCAATGTTGACGTCGCGCAGCGCGGCCAGGTAGCAGGCCGATTGCTTCATGCCGTCCAACAGGCCGCCATGTAGTGCGGCTGCTTGCAGACCATATTCAATGCCACAGACCGGATATAGCCGGCCATCGCGCCGCAATGGGTTGTCCGGTGACAGGTGAGATCGTGCCGTGCAGGTGATATCGGTCGTCGACCACGCGAGCGCCGACTCCAGCAGACACATGGCACCCTGATGGGGAATCAGTTCAAGGATTCGTTGACGGCTGACCACGGTTGCACCCTGACCTGCAAGCTGCTTTCCAACAAGGCCAGGCTGAATGTTACGGAGACGTTCCGGGCTAGTGCCTCCAGCAGGGGCAACAGCCGTGCCGCGGGATTACCGCGAGCGAGCACCTGAAGCGCCGTCAGGTTCAGCGCGTCGCGTTCCGCTGCGAGCCCTGGTTGATAAGTAACGGAAAGCCTAGCCAAGGCAGTTTCGCTCACCTTCGGCGCGAGCACCAGGCCCACGCCAAAGGCGTCAACGGTTGGACGCTTCGCGTCAAGTGGCGGAGGCATAGGCGCCTCGTAGACGCATAATAGTTGCGGTTGCTGCGTTGCCCGAACCGTCGCCAGCACTTTCAGCAGTGCCGCCGCCGGCGTCGCGTCATGGCCCGCGAGGCAGCTGGCTGATTGTTGAGACCCGGTCGCTATCGACCAATAACCCGCCGCCGCATTGTGCACCGAGTTGTGGAACCGGGTCGGCGAGACCGGCTCGCCTGCAGCCAAGGTCTCTAGCATTGCATGCATGACCGCGCCATCACCGTTGGACGTTGCGAATACGCTGCCAATGCTGCCGGGCGCCAGATCAGCCATGTCGTGTGCCTGCTGAGCGATCGTCAACGCCAGCCGGACCGCGGCGCCGACGCGGCGTCGTTCGTTGGGGGGGAGAATGCTGGGCGCAGTCGGAAGCGTTTCTCGCCATGCGTACTGTTGTTGCCCGGCAAGAATCGGGCGGCTGTGCCGCCAACCTTCGAGTCCTGGACCACAAACCGATACAGCGTTGATGAATCCTTCGATCATCGGACCTGGCCAAAGACCAAGCTGCAGTTGGTGCCTCCGAAGCCGAAGGCATTGCTCATGACGGTGTGCACCGGGCGCTCTTCGTTGTGCAAGACCACCCGCGAGCGAAAACTGGGATCGAGCTTGGTCACGTTCAGACAACCAGGCAGAATTCCATGACGGATACACAATTCGCCGATCACAATTTCTACGATGCCGGAAGCACCAAGCGTATGGCCGGTCCAGCCTTTGGTGGAACTGCACGCGGTCGCGTTGCCAAGCACCGCCGCCACGGCGCGGTCCTCCATGGCATCGTTCGCCCGGGTACCTGTGCCATGAAGATTGACATAGTCGATGTCCGCCGCCTCCAATCCGCTGGACGCAAGAGCGGCCTTCATCGCCGCTATTGCGCCGCTGGCCTGCGGGTGTGGCGCAGACATGTGATAGCCATCGCAGCTGGCACCGCAGCCCAGCAGCGCGATGCCGTCTCCCGTCTCCTCAAGCAAGGCAAAACCTGCGGCTTCTCCAATTGAGATTCCGGCTCGGTCAGTGTCGCATGGTCGGCACGGCACAGGCGAGATCAAATCCAAAGAGGCAAAGCCGCGCAAAGTCATGCCGCAGAGACTGTCGGCGCCCCCCACAACCGCTGCGTCGCATTCCCCGCTCTCGATCAAGTGGCAGGCATCGATGAAGGTCTGTGCGCTGGATGCGCAGGCAGTTGAGATGACCATTGCCGGCCCGCAGAGCTCCAGTGCGCCGCGGACGAAGTGTGCCAGCGAGAACATATCGTGCGTATGGGTGTAGTCAAACGAGGGGGGTAGCAAGCCGGTCATGCTATCGCGCGAACGGTAGGCCTCCTCCGCTGACAGCACACCTGACGTGCTGGTGCCCAGTATGACCGCTATACGCCCGGGGCCGTAACGGTCGCGTGCCGCAGCGACGGCGTCAGCGAAACCATCGGTCCTCAAAGCCAGGTCGGCCAGGCGATTGTTGCGGCAGTCGAAGAGTGCCAGCGCGGGTGGCAGCGCATGCGTTTCCACTTCAGGCACCCGGCCGATATAACCATCCCGCACATCAGCAAAATCGCAAGGAACCAAGCAGCTGCGACGTGATCGCAAAGTTTCGAATGTCGCGGTGGAGCCGCGGCCGATGGCGCTGACGATGGTCGTTGCCGTCAAGACTAAGGGCCGCATTTACGTCGGCTCCGGCAGATCGCGCGGCCGCTCTCCGGCAAACATGAAGGCAAGCGTCAGTGCGGCGAGTGAACCGATCACTACCGTTGTGCCGATTTGTCGCAGAAGCGGCGTCCGGCACAGCGCCAGTACACCGAAGGTGAGCAAAGTCATTGCATTACATATCACAAGTGTTCGCAGCGTACGGGCACGCTCCTCCTGGTCGAGCTGTCGTCGTGCAAAGAAGAGGGCGTAGTCCAGGCCGACACCGAAGACGAATTGCAGCGATACGATGTGAATTAGCGACAATGACGCGTGGGTGGCCGTTAGCATCACCACGGTGAGCAGCAGTGCGGCGAGAATTGGGACAGCGACGCTCGTCACCCGACGGAGCGATCGCAGGCCGAGTGCTAGCACAGCGAATGCCGCCAACCCGCCCGCAACCAGCCAGCGCCAAGCTTTGCTCGTGGAGTCAGCGACGATTGCGTTCGTCTCCCCTGAGATGTCGAGATACGTGGCGCCATGTTGCTGCAACGTTGCGGCGAAGCGGGCTGGGTCGCGCAGGCCGGTTGGCGCGATCAGGCCATACCAGCGCCCGTCGCGCTCGAACAGCAACGGGTCGATGCGTGCTCGGAGCAACGGGCTGTCAATGTCGGACGCAAGCAATGGCGGCAATGTGCGGCTGGCCGCCACGGCATCGATGAACGGCTGAAAGACCTGCGGGCGGAATGGCAGTCCCGCCTGCGCCACCGCGATGCGCTTGGCGAGTTCATCAGGAGCCGGCAACAGAGCTTGGCGCGCCAACTGCGTTGCCGTGCTCGGCAGCAACTGCGAGGCGCATTCTACTCCGCTGAGCACGCTGGCGCGGGCCAGCGTCTCGAGTGCCGGCAGCAGTTGTTCTTCCTGGCGCAGCACAGCTTCTGCTGTATCGCCCTGCACAACACCCAGCAGAACCGCGTCAGGCGCGCCGAGTTCGCGGCGCAGTTCGGCATCCAGAGCAAGCTCAGAGGCAGGCACCGGACTGAGCGCGGCCAAGTCGTTTTCCCACGACGGGCCACCTACCGCCACGAGCCATACAGCAGCCACGAGGCAAATACCGGCGACCCAGCCGCGCCACACCCGCAGGTACTCGATACGCAGCAGGCGAGCAGGGTCGCCGGCGGACACCGGAGCCAGGCCGGCAGCGACAATAAGATATGGCAGAAGCCAACGCGTCACTGCGGCGGCCACCGCGACGCCCACAACAGAAAAGCAGCCGAGTTGCGACAGCCCAGGGAACCGGGAGAACAGCATGCCGGTCAGTCCCAGTGCGGTGGACAGAACCGTCAGTCGGAAGGCCTGTCCGATGCGTCGCAACGTGTCTCCTGCCGCTTCACCATGCTTTCGATGGCCCACCAACAAGACCGGGTAATCCAGCGTCACACCCAGCATTGTCATGCCGAAGCCGATCGTGATGCCGTGTACGAAGCCGAAGACAAATTGTACAACCAATGCGGCTGCGACGGTCGCCAGTGCCACCGGTATAGCGACGACGAGCAGTATCCAGACCGAGCGGAAACGCCATAACAGCAGTGCCGCCAGCAGCGCCGTCGAGCCGATCGACAGCAGCATGACATCGGCCCTCATAGCGTCCGCTGCTGCGCGGGCGAACACCGCTGGGCCGGCGGCAAGCAGCCTCGCGCCCCCTGGATCAGCGGCCGCGAACGCCTGCTGGATGGCTTCGCCCACCAACTCCTGCGCTTCCACATCCATAGCGCCGGCCCGTGTGGTGGCAATCACAAGGCCGCGTTGACGGTCGGTCGCGAACCAAACGCCATGCAGAGTGCGCACCTGACTGGCACCGATAATGTTATGCAGCAGCACCGGAGAGGCACCGGTCAGGTCGGCTATCCCGAATTGTTCTACCAGCGGCGCGGCGGAGGATTGAAGGCCGCGCAGCAGCCTCTCCATGTCCTGGCGCAAGGCCGGAATGGCGAATGCCTCCGGTGTAGTGGTGGGGGACAGCAGGTAACGGTGGCTGAACAGCACCCGCTGCGCATCATTCACCAAAAGATCCTGGCTGCCGTTGTTGATAAAGGAAAACAGCCCTGTGCGATCGAGTGCTCTGGTCATCGACTGGCTGACACGAGCCAGCACATCGGTCGGCGCTCCCTCGATCCCAAGCATGATCAGGCTGGTGGCCGCCCCAGAAAGCAGTTCTTTCGCTACCAGACGAGCGGCGCCGGTGTCGCCACGCGGCAGAAATTCCGCCATATCGCTCCGAATGGTCACTTGGCTGAGCGCCAATCCCGCTACCAGCGCGGTTACCGCCGCCGCAAGCAGGATCGGCCCAGCGCGTTCGTGATTCCCGGCGCTCAAGATACTCGGCTGATCGTCATGCGGCTTTCATCGCCATTCGCTTGCACAGTGTGGATGAATCGCAGCGAATCCTGTACGCCCTCGATAGTGATTTGACTTACCGCGAGCTGAACCGCTGGGTCCGTGGGTGTCAGCGTCAGACGCCAACCTGTCAGATCGCCCTGCATCTCGACACGGTAGTTCTGCTGCAATAGTGCAAGCTCGCCTGCCAACGTGCCGCGGATCGCGTCCACTAGACCGCGAATCATCTCCTGGCTGGCCAGATCGATCTCGCGAGACGGCTCACTGGCTGTCGAGATTGTCAACCGATCGCCCTCGACCACCATTTTCTCCGGCCTTGGCTGCTCTGTCACCTTTTCGAGATAGTCGGGGCGCCGGTACAACAACTCACCGCTGGCGTACAACGGGACTGTCAAGGCAGCGATTGTCTTCACCTCGGTGAAGGTGGAGCGGCTCTCAACTACCTGCGCCAAGAGGTGCATCAGATCGGCGATTGTGCGTGGCGGCCCTTCCGCTGCTGCGGTCGATATCCCGAAACGGGACAGCGGCAGCAGCATCGCGAGCAGATTGAGGCTCCGCCGGTCGTAATGCCGCCGCTCGGTGTTCCCAAAAATCATAGAAATTGAACCAATTGGAAGGATACTTCCGGGCATAGGACTCAAGCCTTGCAGCGTAGCGCTGGACCCAGTTCGCGAGATCCTCGGTGCGGCGCGCGCGATCGACGGTGACTCGATCAGCAAAGTGTTCGAAGTGCACCTGATAGCGCCTATGGCCGGTGCGGACGCCAAAGAACAACACCACAGGTGCGCCGAGAATGGCGGCGAGGACCAGCGGACCGGTCGGAAAAGCCGCAGGCTCTCCAAGGAACGAGACTTTAACAGCTTTGTCCTGCTGTGGCGCGCGGTCAGCCAGGATACCCACGATCTCGCCACGCGCTACGCTCTCGTGGACACGGAGCATGGCTTCGGGCTCGCCGATCTCGATAATGCTGTCCGCCAGCATGGGGTCGAGCTCTTCGACCAGCCGGCTGTAGGGGCGAGTGTTTCCGCGATACATCAAGATCTTCACCGGCACCGGTGACCGCCGAGCCACGACGCGCAAGACCTCGAAGCTGCCGAGATGAGATCCGAGTAGCATGCAGCCGCGTGACCGAGACAGGGCCGATTCAATGTCGTTGAGGCCGGTCACATTGATCTTGAAGTGACGCAGCCGATTCGACAGCAAGAATAGCCGGTCAAGCAGCACACAGGAAAACGCAAAAAAATGTCTGAACACGTCCAGGGTTGTCGCTGGGCGGCCAAGCGCCCGATCGAGGAATTCGCGCGACGCTTGGCGGCCACCTCGCAGAACCAAGACGAAGTACAACGTGATCGGATAGAGGAGAGCCTGTCCAAACGACCAACCTAGCGTCAGCGACAGCCACATCATCAAGCGGATGAGTGTCGCGCTGCCTCGCTCGTGACGTCCGGCCCAACGCGCTGCCCTCATGAGACAACGTCAAGGTCGGCTCGGGCACGAAAGACCTGGCGCTCTCCGACGCTGCCGATGAAGGTCACGCAGTCCGGCATCTTCTCAGTGAACTCGATAGTGACCGCATCGCCAGGAAGGACCGGAGAAAGGAACTTCACCTCGCGCAATATGACAACGCGTCTTCCTGGCAGGTTGCGCATTAGCAAGGCGATAGCCCGGTCGAGAATAACGGCGCCGGGAACGACTGGTTTGTCTGGAAAGTGCCCGGCGATGCTCGGGTGGTCCCGTTCGATAGTGAATTGCTGATCCGGTCGCATCGCCGATCTCAGGTTTCGCTGATCTGCGCGCGCAAGGCACCGAGTGCCTGATGGGTCAGCTTGCCCACGTCATTGCGTGGCAACATGTCAACCTTGATGATGCGTCGCGGCAAGAAGAGCGGATCGATACGGTGACGCAGTTCGGCCAAGAGATCCTCCGCACTGCGCTCGGGTGCAACGACAAACACGAGCAGCCGCGCGGTCGGCTGATGATCGAGATCCTCCGGTGCCACAAACTGGCCGTCGATGACGCCGTCTAATTCCGCAAGAATTCGATTGAGTTCGGCCAAAGACGCGCGGCGTCCGCCCAGCTTGATCACATCCAGTCGGCGCCCCACCAAACGAAAGTGCCGATCATCCCGTATTTCTATGATGTCGCTGAGTGGGTAGGCTTCGGCATGTGGACCGGACACAAGCGTCTCGGCGTCAGGGCTTGCCTGGTGCAGGCGTACGCGAGCATAGGTCGTCCATACATCACCGCCAACAGTACGACGCCCAGCGATCGAACCGACTTCGGTGGCGCCGAAGATTTCGACCACTCGCGTCTTCCAGCGTTTCTCCGCAGCCTGCGCCATGTCAGGGAACAGCGGAGCAGTCGCCGAGACGATGCGTTCGATCGGGGGCAGATCAATCGATGCATGCAGCAATGTACGGATCTGCAATGGTGTGGTCACCAGGACACGTGGCGCAGGAACTGATCGCAACGCAGCGACTACATCTTGGGGGTAAAAGGCTGGACCGCACCATGTGGCGACTGGAGTATGCAGCGGCAGTAGCACGGTAGTTTCGAAACCATACATGTGGTGGGGAGGCACCATGCCAACAATGCTTGTGGTTTGGGCTCTTGCCAGTTCCAGCCAGGCGGCCGCGTCGATGCTCCGCTCAACCAGCGCGCCCCAAGACTTCCGATGTGCGAGCGGCTGCCCAGTGGTTCCGGAGGTGAACACAATGCACGCCAACTGCGCTGCAGGGATATTCGGGTTGGCAGCTCTCGGTTCCGTCAGTCTGATCGAACTCCGGTCCAGCAGGTGCCAAGGGAACCGCTGCCCTGGCGGCGCCGGATAATCCGCCACAGCGTAGACTCCAGGGAACCTCTCTGACAGCGCTGCGAGCCATTCCGGCGACCGATCGCCGCTCAGCAGCGTCACCTGGCCACGCAGCACGGCTGCAGCCAGCGCCAGCGCGAACGATAGCCTGTCTCGGCAAAGGTTCAGGACATAGCGACCAGAACACAGGGCGTCGGCGGTTTGGTGCGCTGCACACAAAAAGGTACCAGCCGTAACAGTTCCCCCATGGAGCCTGAACATCGGCTCATCGGGGGTGCGGCAGATCAAGGGGCATGTGCCAGTGGATTCAGACACAGTGGACCGAGATTGGTATCGCCGATCGGTCCACGAGGCACTGTCGAAGATTGAACATGTTACCTGATTCGATGAGCGTCGATATAACGCGTCAAACTCCGCAGCGACGCGAACACTTGGTGGGCCTGACCTTCGTCCGACTTCAAAGCGAACCCGTACGCCTTGGATATGGCAAGCGCAATTTCCAAGGCGTCGATCGAATCAAGCCCCAGACCATCACCAAACAACGGCTCGTCCGGCTGGATCTCATCCGGCGATTGATCAAGGTGTAAAGTATCGATCAGAAGCCGGGCTACTTCATTCTCGGTCGTCGCACCTGCATCCATCATGACTTCCACTCAGCGTTTTCTTGCCACACCCCCGGCGCTCACATATATGATGCTTCGATTCGGCGCACAACCGCTTCACAGTGCAGGATTCTTCATGCGTCTGGTGCGACGGTCGGTGACTTATCGGCAGCCTCGAACCGGTCTCGGCAAGCAGTATAGGCGCGGTTGGACGAATGCAATGTGGCTGGTGTTCGCGGTCGTCACACCTGGCTGTCGGGACCCCGGGCCACCAGGTGTGATGGAGCGCACGGGCGCTGAAGTTGATCGGACAATGGGACACGCCCAACAGGGCGTCGGCGACTTCAGTCTTAGAGTTGGGCGCGCGCTCAACCAAGCTGGTCAGTCGGTAGGGGATGCCGCGAAAGTTGCGGGAACCAGTGTCCACGATTGGCTCATCCCGATCGATAAGGCTGATCAGGCCCCTGAGACTGGCCCAGCCAGTGGCGAACGCGACCGATAGCGGGCAACCGAGGCGACCGACCTGGCGGTCAGGGTTGTTAACCGGAACGTTTCGTGCTCTTGGGCATCGACCGGCGCCAATAACGGCCATCTCACCTCCTGATGAGGGTGCGATGCCTTTCGCCGCTGGAGACGACGGGTAGAAGCGTCACTGGGTTCCAGGATGGGCGTGATCGTTTCCGTCAATGTCGACCTCCTCGGGACGTCGCATGGCAGGGCAGGACTGTTCGGACAGCGGTCTGGAAAGCGCCAGTGACGGGGCGGATTTTCGCCGGCCGGCTGAATCTCGATGGTGACGGTCAAGCGGACCTCCGCGCGCATGGCGGCGAGCAACGCGCGCTCCTGGCGTATCAGCTAGAATCCTACCGTTACTGGGCAAGTCGTGGCATCGCGACGAAAGCGCGGATGTCCGATCATTCGAGCTGGCCGCCGAACACGGTTCGCGGCTCCCACCGGCACTCCCGGGCCAACACATCATGATCCGCATGCGGCCTGGCCCGGATGCTCCCGCCGTCACGCGAAACTATTCGCTGTGCGGTCCCCCTGAGGCCCCGACCTATCGGATCGCCGTCAAGAACGAGCGCGGCCTCACAAGTGGTTTTCTCCACCAAAGTGTCCGGGCGGGCAGTCGCCTGGAGATCAGCGCTCCTCGCGGTTCGTTCGTGCTCGCGGCGGGTAAGACGCCCGTTGTCCTCATCAGAGCCGGCGTCGGCGTCACACCGATACTGGCGATGTTGCATGGCGCAACCGCTACAGACGCTGTGGCATCTCGGCCGATTTGGTGGCTGCATTCGGCTCGCGATCGGGCCCACCATTCGTTTGCAAGGAGGCCGACGGTCTGCTCGCAGCACTCCGGGCGTCCCATCGTTGTGTGATCTACAGTCGGCCCGCGCCGGCAGACCTGCTGGGCCAGGACTTCGATCGATCAGGCCATCTTTCGCGTGAGTTGCTCCAGGGGATCGGCATCCCCCAGAACTCTGACTTCTACCTGTGTGGTCCGCCCGGCTTTCTCCAAGATCTTCAGAGTGGCCTCGCAGCATGGGGCGTTCCCTGGCCCAGGGTCCACGTCGAGCTGTTCGGGAGCACGCCCACTCTCACACCGGGCATCTCCGGCGTCGCCGCGACCCGGCCTCATCGTGCTGACGGCCCCGCAGGCGGCGACCCATGGTGACGTTCTTGCGAAGCGGCCTCGCCGTCCCATGGGATTGGCGCTTCGGTAGCTTGCTTGAGTTGGCAGAAGCCTGCTCCGTTCCCGTGCGTTGGTCCTGCCGTTCGGGCGTATGCCACAACTGCGAAAGCGGTTTGATCGAGGGCGAACTCGCCTACGCGCCGGAGCCGTTGGACCCGCCAGCCCAAGGTAGTGCGCTCATCTGCTGCTCGACGCCAAGAACCGCCATCGAACTCGACCTCTAGCTCCGGTCCTGTTGCAATAGCAGGGTGGGCGGATACGCCCTTGTTCCATGTGCGGTGGGCAGCGACTGTGGCCAAGGAGATTTATTATGGAAAATCGACAGAGACGAGCGGCTCTGGACCATCACTGGACTGCCTCCGATGCGAACGACTTCGAGCAGGAGCATCAGATTTACCGAGAGGACGCGGTGCTCGAATATCCGCAATCGGGCGAGCGCATCCACGGGCGGCGGAACATTCAGTTGTCTCGCACCGCGCAGCCGAACCGGAAACGATTCGCAGTGCGGCGGATCATCGGCGCGGGCGATCTCTGGGTCACTGAATACGTCATCACCTATGATGGGCAGCCGTCTTACACCGTAAGCATCATGGAGTTCCTCGGTGAGAAGGTGGCCCGCGAGACCCAGTATTTCGGCGATCCGTTCGAGCCTGGGCCTTCGCGTGCGCAATGGGTCGAGCGAATGGCCTGAGAATTAACTGCCGTACGAATGGTCGTCTGCCGCTCGCTCGCTCGGAGTTGCCGATCGATACCGTCGCTCTCGCCCGATATCTCATTGGAAAGGTAGTGGTGCGGGAGTTGCCTGAAGGTATCGCCAGCGGTCGTATCGTTGAGACCGAGGCCTATGTCGTCGGCGATGCCGCCGGGCACGCCTACCGAGGGATGACCCGGCGCAATCGTTCGCTGTTTCTCGAGCCTGGGCACGCCTATGTTTATCTCGCGTATGGTATTTCCCACCTGCTGAATGTCTCAAGCGAGATGCCCGGGATCGGCGCCGGCGTCCTGATCAGGGCGCTCGAACCGCTCGAAGGTATCCCGATCATGCGGCTGCATCGCCGTGCCGAGCGCTTGCGCGATCTGATGCGAGGACCAGGACGGCTCACCTCAGCGTTGAGGATCGATCGCCGCCTCGATGGGACCGATCTTTGCCGAGAAGGCCAACTATGGCTTGGAAGCGATGACCACAAGAGCGGCGAAGTTGCGCAAAGCATTAGGATCGGCATTTCGCGCGACGCGAACCGCCTCCTGCGTTTTTATCTCCGGGACAGTCCGTTCGTCAGCGGGTCAAGGTCACTGAACAGGTAAGGGACTGCTGCAGTCGCGCCTGCTTGGACAGAGCGGCACCCCCGGGTCACACTACGGGCAATCATCAACGACCTAGGTAGGAAGCCATGCAAGCAGGGTGCGACTCATGAAAGAAAACAGCATATGGCGGGCGGTGCACGCGGGGCGCGCCGCACTTGGGACCGGACTGAAGGAGTTCGCGTCGCGCGGCGTGCCGTGGATCATCGAGGCCTCCGGCTTCGACTACTGCATGATCGACCACGAACATGGCGCCTTCGATCTGGAAACGATCGCGGACCTCGCCGGGTGGTTTCAAGCCACCGATGTCTCGGCGATCGTGCGCATCCACAAGTCCTTCACGTATCTGATCCCGGCGATCCTCGATCAGGGGATTATGGGCGTCCAGGTCTCGGAGGTCGATAACGCGGAAGAGGCGCGCGCGATCGCGCGGGAGGCCAAATTTCCCCCGATCGGCAATCGCGGCATCTCGGGGCAGGGGATGCACACCGGATACCGGAGCTATGGCGCCCGTCACGCGTCCGAGTATGCGCCATGGGCCAATGCCAACATCATAGTCTGCGTGTCCATCGAGTCGCTCGAGGGCTTGGAAAATGTCGAGGCGATCGCGGCCGTCGACGGCATCGACATGATCGCCTATGGCCACTCGGACCTCAGTGCGCGCCTCGGTGTTCATCTCCAGCTTGAGCACCCGACGTTCAAGGCAGCCGTGCGCCGGATAGCGGCAGCTTGCAACGCGCACGGGAAGCTGGCCCGAGGGTCTGCAGAGACCGAGGCGCAGATCGAGGAGTACTGGAGGCTTGGGTGCAAGGTGTTGAACCTGCCTGGCAACGATGTCAGCACGTATCTTGATGGCCTGAAGGCGCGTGCCGCGCGGGCGCAGGCGCGGCTCAAATCGATCGGCGTTCCGACACTTTGAAAAGCGCGCAGGTGTGGACAGCGGTCCGGCGACGCTCTTCAGCGGAGCCACCCAAAGCATGTCCTGCGAGGCAGTGTCAGCCAGGCGCAAACACACGCTGAACCCTCGCAGCATCAGCCTCCGTAGCTATGTCGCGCAGCGGTGGCATGGCCGCTACCAGCCTTATCTTAGCTGGGTCGAAGCAGCGCATCGCAGGCGATCAAGATGCCCCCGTCTCGGTCGAGATGGAGAATGCATTCCGGCATCTTGGTTGTGCGAAAGTCGAACACGCTGCAACCCGCAACAGGCATCGCCTTCCCGGACCTGAGCTCGCGGTCGGCTCGCTCGTTCACCGTGCCTGGCGGGGACCTCGAAGCCTCCAGCATCAACGTACTTTTTCTGTATTCGTGCAGATACCTGACCAAGTACTGTCGTTGCGCGAATGAGGCAGCCGTGCTTTCGTCAAGCGTCTCGCAACCGTTGAATTGGTCGAGCCGCCGGAGGTGAAACAGCGTCATGTCCTTACCGCCTAACAGACCGTGCAGATTCCGATGCTGTTGACGGGCAAGAGACATATCGAAGACCGCGCCGGCCAATTCTCGCTTTCAGCGTCTATCGCGCCGAGATGCACATGTGACACAGCCAATGCGGCCGCGAAAAACAGCATCGAATGCGCATTTGACCAGAGGTTCTCGTGTGACAGGTCATAGCTTTTCTATACCGCACAATCGGAGCCGGCTTGGCGATCGGAATGACGGAGGGGTCTGCACCGCTGCCATCTTGAAGCGGTCCGGCTGCCTTTTATGACGTCGATCGTATCGACCCTGTTTGCATCCGAGAGCAAGCCAGCTCAACCCTACGCCGTGATCACCGGACACTTGCTGTCGTCGATTGCACGGGTCACTGCCCTTTTGTCTCGGGCCTGGCGATGCCCGCGATGGAGGCAGGGCGCGAGATGGCGCATTATGTCAGCGGTCAACGATGCATAGGGGGACAGGATGCGGCTCCAGGGCAAAGTAGCGTTGCTGACCGGCGCGGCAGCTGCGATCAAAGGCGAGCTGATGGGCTTCGGCGGCGCGGCGGCGCATGTGTTCGTGCGCGAGGGAGCGAGGGTGGTACTGACCGACATCCGCGACGAACTGGGCGAGCGCGCGGCGGCAACCCTGCGCGCCGACGGCCATGACGCGCGTTACATGCACCTCGACGTGACATCGGAACAGAACTGGGCGCAGGTCGTAGACGCGGTGATGGCGGCGCACGGACGGCTCGATATCCTGTTCAACAATGCTGGTGTCTCGTTTCCCGGCAAGGTCGAGGACATCACGGTGGACATCTGGGAACGCGAGCTGGGCGTGCATGCCAAAGGGGTTTTCCTGGGCACACGTACGGCGATCCCCGCCATGCGCAAAGGCGGTGGCGGGTCGATCATCAATACGTCCTCGGTCATGGGTATTGTCGGCAGTCCCACCTCGCCGGCATATTCGGCCGCCAAGGGCGCCATCGCAATCTTCACCAAGTCGGCGGCGCTGCAATATGCGCGGGAAAAAATCCGCAT
>JBKPOG010000128.1:0-7836 GCA_046732975.1 Pseudomonadota bacterium | reverse complement strand
GGCCTGCACTTCGGCCTGCTCGCCTGGGCGACCGAAGTTCGACTGTCTGGCCGCAACGATGACTTCAATCCTCTCGACAGCATCGTCCGTCAGTTGATTGAGGGCGCGGATCCTGGCACCGAGATCGATCCCGCGCAGTACCTCGGCAGCAGAAATCAGCTGCATTGCCTGACGGCGCTGCCGGATGCTGGAACTGCCGGCGGTGTCCGCCGTATTGAAGCGACGTTGCTGGTCAATGCCAGTCATCAGCTGGTACTTCGCTGGCAGCCCTATGTTCATGCGCGCCGTTTGAAACTCGCGCCAGCGGTATCCGAATCTGAACTGCTACGCGGTGTCTCAGACGTCGAACTGGCGTTCTGGTCCGCTGGCAGTGGCTGGGTCGCTGCTTGGCGCTCGCCGAATCTGCCGACCCTCGTGCGGCTGCGCGTGCGCTTTCCGGCCGGCGACATCCGTCGTTGGCCCGACATCGTCGCCGCACCGCGGCTCGATCGGCCATGACGTGCAGTCAACGGCGGCAACAAGGGTTTGCCTTGCTGATCGTGCTATGGACCTTGGGTCTGCTGGCACTGCTCGGCGCGCAGCTACTGACGACCAGCCGGCAGGATATGCAGATCGCGCGCAACCTGCTCGATACGGCGACACTCGAGGCGGCGGCGAACGGCGCGCTGCAACAGGCGATATTCAGAGTGCTTGATCGATCCTCCGGCCACTGGAATGCCGATCGCATGATCCACTTGCTCCAGGTTGGCCGGGCGAGAGTGACGGTTCAAATCGAGGATGAAGCTGACAAGGTAAATCCAAGCATCGCCTCACCAGCTCTGCTGCGGGCTTTATTGCTGCAGGTAGGTGCTGATCCTGGGACGGCGGCCGCGGTCGCGGCAAGCATCGTGGAGTGGCGCATGGCGAGCAATACGCCAGGCCGGCCAAATCCCATTCTCGCTCGGTATGCTGGCCGTGACTTTGCTCCTCTGGGCGAGCCGTTCTCCAGCATCGAGGAACTTGGATCTGTGCTTGGCATGACGCCCGAACTTCTGGGCCGGCTGCGTCCGCATCTGGCCCTATTCACCGATAGTGATCCTGGGGCAGGCACACGCGATCCGGTTGTCGCCCGCGCACTTACGGCAATCGGTCAGTTCAATGCGAATGCGGAGGAAAGGGGCGAAGAACTCGTGTCGATCATGGCGGAAGCGCGTGGCCAGGGTAAGGCACGTTACGGGCTTCGTGTGGTGGTGCGAACCAATGGCAACCCCGTGGGCCGGCGCTACGAAATTCTATCCTGCGAGCGAGTTTGGAACTAATGCAAAGAAACGAGAGCAAGGTCCAAGCCCAGAGTTTGGGCCTTGCCCATCGGTCGCCCGCCTGATTGGACGGCTCGGCGTTAGTCTAACGGTTTGCCAACCGCGCACCGACGTCGTCGTCATCGATCGATGACGGCAGGTAGACCGCGATGCAGCCGTTCGCCGCGCAGGGATTGGTAGGGTCCGTGCCGGCAGGGCTGCCGGTTGGCACGAAGCCGATCGGCACGAACACATGATGCGAGAACTTGTCAGCTGCGACCGAATGCGCCGTGGTTGATGTCGGCGCACCATCGTCGAACATGAACGTTCCCGCGTCGACAGTGCCCAGGATCGGTGTCACCTTACCGTCCGTCAGCGTGCCGCGGGCAGCGAGGTAATAATGCTGCGAGGCGGGATCGAACCATACCTCGTCATTGCCGCCTGCATCAGTGATGTTAGCGATCACGTCGCCATTGTCGATGCTGATGATGAGTGTCTGAGTTGTGGCAACCGTGCCCGATGGGGGAGTAACCGGGAACGACGCACCGCAGCCAATGATTGCTTGGTGATTGGGACCAAGCGCGAGGCCGGCGGGCGAGCAGTTCACCACCGGGAACACGGCGGTAACCTGCATGCTGCTGGGATCGATCACCGCGACACCGCCCTGCGCTGGATCCGGACCCACCTGCGGGACCGATACGTAGAACAGACCGGTCTGCGGCGACCACTGTGGCTGCTCAAATGCCGTTTTGTGCGTCCACACCGTGAGCTTTATCGAAGATGATCTGTCCGAGGATCTCATGGTTGTCGGTGTTGACCAGAGTTATGAAGGGGGTGGTGTTGGCATTATTCGCGGCTGCCAGAATGTGATCGCGCGAGTCCCATGCCATCTCGTCAACGCGCTTTATCTCCGCTGGGTTGGTGGGATCCGTCACCTTAATGGTGTCGGTGAGACTGAACGTAGCGATATCGATCACCTTCAAGGTGCTGTCGCCGTCGCCTGCCCAGACCTCCTTGCTGCCGACGATGACCACTCCGTCAGGTCCCGATAAGGCGTTGTTTGCCGTAGCAGGGCTGGTGGTACTGCACACAACGCCTTGAAAGCCTCCAACGCGACCGACATACGTATTGTCGCTGGCGTCGAAGAAGTCGACTGCGGCGTTGGTGCGATCGGCAAGCACATAGAAACCGCTCTTCGGATCGACGAAGCTGATGTCGAAGGCACCGAGCCCCGTTCCAAGCGAACAGGTGGATTGCGAGACATTCGTTGCCGGCGGCACGGCGATCTTGTCGACTAAGGTCATATGCTCGTCTGCCGCCGCGGGCCTGCCGGCGGTCAGGAAAGTCGCTCCCAGCGCGGCCACTGACAGTAGCAGCGGCTTGGAAAATTTTGTTACAGCGTCCCCTCGCCGGTGGGCAATCATTCCATCCTCCCCGAGTTGTTCGTAACATCGTGTTCGCACGCATCGCATGACGCGGGCCGTTCTGTCAGCGCATGCACATTGCGGCATTCTTAGCATTCGTCATAAATCAAATGTCTGACATCTCGGCATTTCAACTATAACTGTGCGGTCTGACGCGGACCGGAGGTTCAAAGGTGCACGTTGGCGCTCCAAGAAGCCCATGATACTCTTACAAGTATCGGCATGGACGAGAATGGGGGGACATAGTGTGTTGCAACCTCCCGAGCCTCCACATGATCGGTGGAATTGCATCGCTCTCAGTCACATGGCGCCTCCTGGGGGTTCCTCGCGTTCTCAGCGCAAATCCCGAGTTGCAAATAGCGACGCTGGGTTCACCCTGCTGGAAATCCTCGTTGTCATCACCATCGTCGGGCTGCTGATTGGTCTGGTTGCACCGGCGGCGTTACGCCAGTTGAGTGGCGCACGCGTCTCCGTAGCGAAGCAGTCGATCGAGCGACTTTCCGGTGTGCTCGATCTCTATGATCTCGACATGGGCTCCTATCCCACGACAGAGCAGGGATTGGCAGCGTTGGTGAAACGGCCGGGCGGCGCAGAAAACTGGAACGGGCCTTATCTCAAGGGCGACTCCGTGCCTCTCGATCCCTGGAGCCGACCCTATGTCTATCGGAGCCCTTCCGAGCGCGGGCAACATGACTACGACCTCTGCTCGACTGGTCCTAACGGCACCCAGACCGAGTCCGGCATGATTTGCAACCCATAGCAGTACGCTGCGCCCTCACGGACCAGCGTCTGTCACCTGCATTTGCTGGGACCGATGAACTACCTATGCCCGCGGTGCATGGCGTTGACCAGCTGGTAGACCTGCGCGCGTTCCCCGCGCATGTTCCGACGTGAAGCTACTTCCGCTCCTGCACTTACAGGTTGTCTACAAGCAGGAAAACTCTACCCTAGCTCAGTCGTTATACCCCAAATATTATTCCGATGTAGAGAATAGTTCTTCCGAGTTGCGAGAAGAATTTGAGTGACAAACCGCAAAATGAGTCCTTAGCTTAACTTAGCCGTTGTGCGACTTCGAACGACGTTCTGCCTGCCCCAAGCTCAACAGCAATTCGGGGGCAGTGACGCACTGCAATAAAGCAATGAACGCAAGGAGGAAACCATGCGGAAACTGGCGCTGCTCTGTTCCGTCGCTAGCTGCAGCTTCGCATTCGCGCCCGTTACATTTGCGGGCACCGCCAATACCATCGCCAATCCCATAGATGGATGCTCGGGCAACACCGCGTTATACGACCCTGGAGAAGGACAGGACGTTGTGGTGCCAGATGGATATACCGTCTCGGTGTTTGCGAAGGGTCTGAACTTCCCGACGGGAATTGCTTTTCGTAGCACCCATCAAGTTGATGATTTAGGCAACGCGGTTCGTGCATTCGAAGTCTTTGTCCTGGAGTCGGGCCATGGCCTACCCAGCAGATGCAATGAGCAGGGTAGTTTCACTGGCCCGTCCAGCCAAAATCCGTTCACGCCGGACGTTTTGGTATTCGATCAGGCAGGTAACAAGTTGCGAGGCCCCCTTGGTAAACCCGAGCCCACGGACACTGAGCAATCTGGTGTCCTGCAGCCCGCAGGGCCGGCAGTAGATCTTGCGTTCGAGAATGGAATTAATGGCGGACGGCTGTTCGTCACCGACTCCAACCAGGCAACTCATGCCGCCGGGCAGAACAACAGCTCTCGTATCGTTGTCATAGATCCGGACACTGGACAGGTCACACCGTTCATCAGCAATCTTCCGACCGGCGATCACCCGACTGAACAATTAGCATTTCGGACGGCTGGCTCTACTGGTCACAAGGCTCCACCACCAACAGCGGCGTCGTTGGGCGTGACAATGGTGGCGGCACCAACCAGCCGGATATTCCCTGTCAGGACGTCGTTCTGAGCCAAAACGTGTTCGACTCGGGTGGCGGGGTCCAGACGAGCGGGTATTCGAAATTTGGCGTCCAGCAACCTGGAGCGACGGTGAAGGCCTTCACCGGTGCAAGCTATCCGGGCGTGTGCGACGGAGCGATCCTGCGTGCCCGTCTCGATTCGCAATCTCCTCAAAATACTATACAGCCTTATTCCTGGGGTTATCGGAATGGCTACGCCATCCGATTCGCGCCGAAACATCATGCGCTGCAAGGACAATTGCTGGTCGGCGAAGACGGAGCCGATGAACGGGGTGCCAGACCCTCGAACAACGCGCCGGACAACTTTCATCTAGCAATTCCGAATCGGGACGGCACGCCGGATTATCATGGCTGGCCCGACCGGTTCGGCTTCCTGACATCCGATCAGGCGGTGTTTAATCCGATTGGCGGTCCAGGGGACGATCTCTGCGTTCCGGACCAGACCACGCAAAGCAAGTGCACGGCCGCGAGCCTCGCGCAAATCCTCGAGGAAGACGTGCCCATCAGGAATGTGCTGGCAAATCCCCCGCAGGAGATAACCTCTCCACTCGCGACGGAGGCGGCTGACTCCTCGTTCACCGCTATCGAATTCGTCCCCGCTTCGTTTGCCCGTGGGCCAGTTGCAGCGGGAGCGGCGCTATACGCGCTAGAGGGAGACTTTGGGTTCTCCGTCGGAAATGCCACCGAGCCTGCACACGAAGTGGGGCACGAGGTAAAACTCATCAACTTCAGTGCTCCCGGCAAAGCGCTGCACCTAGATATCGCTCAGTTCGCTCACAACAAGACGTTCGATCAGGCGTTCGAAAGTGAAGACGGCGTCCATGGCTTCGATCGCCCCACGAATGTTCGGATGGGGCCCGACGGTTGCGCCTGGGTCGTGGATTACGGGGCCGTGCGGGACTTCGGCCAGTCTAGTCCCGAGATTAAGTTCGTTGGTGCCGCTAATGGCCCGCTCGTCCAGATTCCGGGCACAGGCACGATTTTCAGGATCTGCCCCAGGTAGAACCTGGCTTACCTGCCGCGGGCCGGTTCCCTCCGGCCCTCGGCAGTCACGTTATCAGCTCGGACGCGCAGGCATGTTCGTTAGCAGGGGCGGCGTTCCCATCCTCTACGTGATCCATTGGGCTCTGCGCACAGTGGGCGGTGGCGCGCGTCTTCAGCGGCCTGCGACCGGACTGAGCCCCGTGGCCGTGGAGCATCCTTGCCAACCATCAGACGCCAATACCGTTACGTCGCAGAACACGCCAGTTGGCGCATAGTCAGTTGCAGTGGAATTCTCAGGTAGGGTCACCCGGAAAATCAGGTTTTTGGCAACCGTCCTGTCTCCCCACGGCAGCCAGGTCGCACCAGTCGGCAACCAAGAGCGCGGCGTCGGATCATCGGACACCACGTAGGTATAGAACCCCGTTTCATCTCGTAGGGTGGCGAAATCCGGCTGACACGCGACCACGGGATATGGGATCACGCGATCATTCTGGCACATTGACCAGTAGCGCATTTGGATCTGGGTATCGAATGCAGGGTCAAATACCGAACCGCCCTTATACGTGTTGGGGAACACGGCGGCCTTTCCGCGAATAACCAGCGCTTCGCCCGGTGTTAAGCAGAGGCTGGGCGTCTCGAGGTAGGTTGTGATCGGATTGGGGAAGAAGTCAGCATTGAGCGTGGCCGGAGCAAAGCTGACTGCCACGTTTCCTCCTGGCACGCAGTGCGACGGGAACAGCGGAGGCTGACTCGCCATGAGCAGGAGCCTTTGAAGGAAATCTGCTGCATCGTTCATGTCATTCGCTCGTAGCAGAGTGACCAAGCTGGTGAGACCGGCCTCGGTGTCGGCAAAGGGACAAGGCTGTAGCTCGCGCGTGTTGCCGCTGGCATCTGTCACGCTGACAGCCGGCAAACCTACACGGCCGGTCCGATCCACTCCTTGGCGGGTATTCTCGAGGGCTTGTCGGGCAAGAAATTGCCCATCCGGAAGATAGACGCGATACACCACGAACGTGACTCGTGTTGGAGCCAGGTGAATTGTGTTTGCGCCTCCGGCACCAGTGGTGGTGGTCAACGTATAATTGTGCGGTTCGGCGGCTTCCGGGCTGGCGAAGGGATTTGTGCTACCCGGATCGGGAATGATGTCGCGGTCGAGCGCCGAATCTACGAACAACCCAGTCCCAGTGTACGTAGTTAAATTGAACAACCGTGCTGCGGGATATTTGCCATGTATCGACATGGTCTTCCAGCTATCGGTGTCGAGTGGCATGACCCAGTAAGTGGCGTCGGTGTCTGGAGTCGCGATGTTGGTCAAACCTCGGCCAGTCACCTCGAATGGCCAACTGCATACCGGTAACAAAGATGCCGCTACACCGGCATTGGGAGAGCCGAGCATCAGAGGGAACAGGATAAGGAACAGCCGGGCAAGCGGAGCAGCGTTCACCTTCATCGAAAATGCTCCGGCATGGCAGTCCATGTTCATCTGTCGAGTGATGCGCAGAAATCCTACCGCAGGCCGCGCCGACTGCGCGGCCTTTCCGGAAAAGTTGAGTGAGCCTCGCCTCCTTGCCCAGATTTGTTGCAATACCCGCCTTACCACCACCAAGCGGCGACACTGCGCTGCGCCACGAGCTCGCCCGCCGCAGCGTGCCAAGGCACACCATGCATCATGATGGACGTGGCGGGGAGGATCTCATTTCGTGATTGGAATATCGTCCACGGGTTCTGCTTCGGGCAAGAGCAGCGAAATGCGTGTCACTGATTCCGGAGGAGCGGTGAACTTTGCCCATAGTATCCGCTTCCCCGGTTCCGAGGACGTAAGCGGGTTCAGTGACGTGCAGAGGCATGCACCATCGGAGGTGCGGAGCACGTTGTATTTTCGTTTGTTCAGAAAATCGACAAGCTGAAAATTCTCCACGTTGCCTCCGCCTGGAAGCTCCTTGTTCTTGATCTCGCCTCCAGTTTCATTGTCAAAGGCAACCCGCAAGGTCAGAAGCCCACCCTCGGTACGCTTCAGGCTCAAGATGTCCGCATGGACACCTGCTTCATTTCCCTCGATTGTCCTGACAGCTGTGCCGTTCTCTTGAGCGTATGCCGCTTCACCTGCAAGCAGCAGCGCTGCCGAAACTCCGAGACCGACTAGCAACGGGAGCTTTTGCACGACAGTGATTCCTCCAGGCTTCGTTGCCTATGAGGGAACTCGAC
>JBKPOG010000127.1:0-3411 GCA_046732975.1 Pseudomonadota bacterium | reverse complement strand
GTCGGCCGTTGTCGGTGGCGGTGTTTCGCCGTTCGCCAGTGCTGCCAGATAAGCCTGGACAGCTCGCATCTCCTCCAGCAGCCTCAGCGGGTCGAGATCCGCAGCAATCTCGTGCAACATATTTTTGGTGGCGATCGGTGTACTCTCCGCTTGCAGCAGACGCTCGCATGGCGTCTGGGGCGGGTAGTAATGCTTGGTCACCTTTGCGCCGTCGCGCTGCTTGGCAGCCAGTTTGAACGAGGGCTGGAAGAAGTTCACGAACAGCCTGGATGCTCCGTATAGGCGCGTGATTGCCCTTGCCGCCCCCAAACCCTCGAAGCGCCGGTAACCCAACAGCTTCCGTACAACGGCGCCGTTTTTCTGCTCGATCCACGCCTGATCATTCTTGCGATACGGCCGCGACCGCGTGAGTTCAATCCCGTGACTGAGGCAATAGTCAATCAGCCTGTTGTTGACGAACTCGCTGCCATTATCCACGTCCAGACCGGTCAGGGCGAAGGGCAAGCGGAGGCGGATACGCTCGAGTGTTTCAACTACGAGGCTGCCTTCCCGAACCACAATCGGCGCGGCCTCCGTCCACCCGGTGGCGATATCGGTCAGAACCAAGCTGTGAACATAGCTACCGCGGTTTACTTCCCCGCAATGAGCCACCAGATCCATCTCCATGTTGCCGGGCGGCGGCTCCTTCCAATCAGCGAACGTACGCATTTTGATACGCCGCCTTGGTTCCGGCATCACCCTCGGCGCCTTTTTCGTAAGCGTCGCCTGCCTCGGCATCTGGAGCAGACGATCTATCGTTGCAGCGCTCATTGACAGGACTTTGCAACGTATGTCGACCTCCAGCTTGAGATGTCCATTGCGCTCCAGGGCTGGCAGGAGGATGGGCAAAAGTGCCTTGAGACGCTTGCCGCAAACACGATCGGAAGCTTCCCATAGCACGATCAGAGCGCCCCGGGCGGCCTCGTCATAGAGCGATAAGCGTCGGCGGGTCTGCCGGCGCTTCGGCTCCGGAGAAGCGTTAAGGACACGAATGGCGGACTTTTCGTGATACCCCGTGGCCGCAATGAACTCCTCCAATGTTCTGCTCTTGTCCTTGGTCGCTGCGGCTGCATAGCGATCACGGATCGCGTCGGCCAACTGCATGCGCATGGCATGCGTCATCTTCAACGTCATGATGCCTCCGGGTGTTAGGGACATCATGCCCGCACGGGTGCGCGGGTAACATATTAGATGAGGCAACGACCTACGCTCGGTAACATTCAGCTTGAGGCAATGCGACACGAGGAGCTCAACCGACTGCGGCGAGAGAACCGCCAACTCAGGGTCGAGCGGGAGATCCTCTCAAAGGCCGCGGCCTGGTTCGCTCGGGAGACGAACGCGATCCCTGCGAAGGGTTCCAGTTTCGTGAGCGATCACCAGGCAAGTTACCCGATCGCCACCATGTGCAAGCTGCTGAGTGTCTCCTCCAGTCCTCCAGTGCCTACTATGCATGGGTGCAACGGCCCTCATCGCGGCGGGCAGAGATCCGTGCAGCGCACGGAGCCTCGCGCGGTACCTACGGTGCGCCGCGCGTCCCAAGGCTTCTATAATAAACGGCGCCGCCATTCCTCGATCGGATATCTCTCACCGATCAACTATGAGTGCCGGCATCAAAACCTGAAGGTCGATCCCGACGCAGACCACCCTGCCGCCGTGCGCGCGACCGTCAAGGACACGCCTTCGGGCGGCCCCAAGATGGGGCCGTCCTTGACCGCCGCTGCGTGCGACGGCCGCACCATCGTGCGGGTCGGGACGGAAAAATGGCTCTGCCAGGGTCGAACCAAAGAATGTCACGCAACTGGACGACAATATGACACTCCAACAGCTAGTCTGATCCCAAGCCCGCAACTCTCCACGAAACCGGGGTAATTCCAAACCACGGGGCCACCATTGAAACGTGAATTCTAGGATTGGAGGCTCCGCCTCCGTAGCAACCGCTGAATGAAGAAGTCAGCTCCGTCGCCGCGGAGTCCCATCTTCCGGTGTTCTTGCAACTTGCGCACCCTCAGGCTCGAAAGGTCTGCTGATCACTTGCTCGCCACCTCTCGTAGATCAGCCAACATCTCGTCGCCGAGCTGCAAAGGCTCGGGCCATTTGTATTGACGCACAGCCCTCACGAAGGCAGCAACCGGCGAGGACCACCGTCGTCCAGCAACCGTGACGAGGCAGACCTCGCGCTCCACGGACGGTTCGATCACTGGGCGGCTGATTACCCCGGGTATCGTATTTGAGAATTCCGGTAGGAAGCAGATACCCATCCCAGCGGCCACCATCGTAAGGATCCAGTCTTCTCGCTCGCTACGGAATGCTCCGACCAAATAAGAGCCGTTGGCGTGGCAGGTATCTCGTAAGAAATCGCGGTACTCGCAGTTGATGCGTTGCAGATAGGGTTGACCGTCCAGATCGGACATGCTGACCGCATTCCTTTGCGCGAAGGGATGGCCAGCCGAGCAGGCGATCACGAAGCGTTCCAGATACAGAGGTTGTGGATGCAGCGGGGCGGCAAATCCGTCAGGACGCGCAACCAGTGCCACGTCGAGCTCACCCTTCAGCAGCAGATCGCAGAGCCTGTCCGGCACCGCTTCGATCAACGTGATCTCGATCCCCGGATTGTCCGCACGAAACCGGCTGAGGAAGCTGACGAACCTCACTGGGCCAATCGTGCACATGACGCCGAGCTTCAGGTGGGCGCTGTCCAAGCGGAGAAATCGCTTGGCTGTTTCTTTCGCCGCCTGGGTGCGGGTCAAAACCTCGGTCAGGTGTGGCTCCAGCATGCGCCCGAGCTCGGTGAGATGCGTGTTTCCGCGTTCGCGAGAGAACAGCAGGCCGCCAAGTTCGTCTTCCATCTTCTGGATGGCGCGCGTCAGCGCAGGCTGGCTGACGTTGCACATCTCGGCTGCCTTGGTGAAATTCAGTGTCTTGCTCAGCGCGAGGAAGTAGCGAATCTCGTGCAGTTCCATATTGCCCCCCGCCTGCTTGATTCCCACCGCAGCAGACTAAACGTGACATCCAACCGATGCTCATAACAGCAAAGCATCGGCTTCATTGCTACCCGGCATTGGCTTCCGATCTACCGAATAGACAGGTTCGCGGTGTCGACGCCGGTTGGCGCTACACCGAAAGGAACGCTGCAATGAACAACATCATGGCTTCGGCGGGCCTGGCCCGCGCGTCTGGTCCGCGACCACTGGCTGGCCGGCCGCGTTGCTGTTGTGACCGGATCGACCAGCGGTATCGGCCTGGGGATTGCCAGGGCTCTTGCTGCCGAGGGTGCGATGATCGTGCTGAACGGGATCGCCGAGCCCATAGAGGCGGAGAACCTGTGCCAGGTCCTCGGTGCGGCTCACGAGGTGCCGGTTCTGTTCGACGGCG
>JBKPOG010000126.1:0-11367 GCA_046732975.1 Pseudomonadota bacterium | reverse complement strand
ATCCGCACCACACGCCGCATTCCCGCGTGGTGCAGGAACTCCTGCAGCTTCTCGATGCGCTCCGCCACATGGCGCGAGGACGGCCGCATATTCGAGATGTCGCTGATGCAATCGAAGTCCGGCCGCAGTTGCGGGAGTAATGCCGCAATCTCTGACTGGAATCGATCAATCTCGGAGACGTTGAGCGAATCGATCCAGCGCAGGACCAGCCGATTATTCCCCTGATCAATTTCGGCGCGATGCATGGCGAAAGACTCCTCCGCGGTCGCGGCCGGATGTAGAGTGATTGACTGAACGAAAGATGAACCACCCGACCGCCCGCGGCGGGCTGAGCCGGATCAATAATCCGATGCAGCTGCGCAGGGATGAGAAAACCGGCTTAAGGTGTCAGAGGCTCTCGGTGGGCCACAGGCGGAGGGCGGGATGGATGACAACGGGCGCGTATAAGCGTTTGTTGCCATCGCACTTCCTCGCTGAGCAGTCATGCGCTCCAGCACCGCATCTGATCCTATCGGAAAGCCAACGGGAAGACGGCAGCTGATCGCCGTGGTCTATGCGACATGGTCGGCTACAGCCGGCTTATCGGCTTGGACGACGTTGGAACCTCGCTCGGCTGCAGACACTGCGACCGGGGAGATTCGCTGCTCATCGTGTTCGACAGCACAGAAGGGGCGGTGCGCTGCGCAGTGAAGGTGCAGCAGCAGGTCCGGATTGTGATGAGGGCTACGCGTCGGATAGCGCCATCCGCTTCCGCATCGGGATCGATATCGGCGACGCGATTGCCGACGGAACCGACCTGCATGGCGATGGCGTGATCATCGCGGCCCGGCTCCAGGCGGAGTGTCCGTCGGGTGCAGTCTGCGTCTCTCGCGGGGTGCGCGACTACGTGCATGATCGCCTCGATCTGGCGTTCGAGATGCTGGGGCCGCTTGACCTGAAAATATCGCTCGGCCGGTCGAAGCATTTTTGCTGCAGCCTGTGTGGCCGCCGACAAATCCGACTCGGCTCGGACGTTGCTTGTAGGCCATACAGCGAAAAACCTGCCGCTCCCTGATCGTCCTTCGATCGCTGTGGATGAGTCAGGTTGATTGCGACCACATGATGGAGGGAGTGCGTAAGGCGGGGTGGCGGGCAGCGGGCGAAGCACAGATTACCTGATCCTTCACTTCTCACGGCGCTGCGGCCACGACGCCTGTCCGCAAGGGTTTCCTGTCTGCTTACGCAGGAGAGCAACTCCATGACGGAATCAGACGAAGGGAAACAACCAGCCCAGGTTCCCGGCGATGCCGAAATCCCGCCAAAAGGGGAAGCTGATCGGACCGCAGAGCGCGACGTGCGGCATACCGACGCGACCGAGCCGGTGCAGAGCGAAGGAACGGAGCCCCGCCGCAAGCCGTCGTAACGGTGATAGTCCCTAGCGGGGACCGGCCTTCTGACACCGCGCAATTGGTAGAGACGACCCGTTGGATGGCGGTGATCGCCGCCATCGTGCTGGCGGTCTGGCTGCTGTCCGATATCGTGCTGGTCGTCTTTATGGCAGTGTTGATCGCCATCATGCTGCGTGGTGCCGCGGACTGGGCCGGCGACCACACCGGCATCTCGCAACGGACAATGCTGGCACTGGTGACCGTGTCGGTTATCGTCCTGCTGGCGGGATTTATCTACTATGTCGGCCCGCGTCTTGCTGTCCAATCGCAGGCTCTGTGGACGCGGCTGCATGATACGATCGACCAGCTTCGGCACACCTACGGCGACACGCCGTGGGGCAAAGCGGTGTTCAGTGATGTCGCGCCACCCCAGGCGGTGCGGACCCATCTCGTCAGCTATGCAGGCACGGTCGCATCTGCGACGTTCGGCGGTGCGCTCACCGGTTTCATTTTGATCATCACAGCACTCTACTTCGCCATATCGCCCGAGCTTTATGTCGGTGGTCTTGTCCGACTGTTCGCGCATCGCCATCGGCCGCTGGCGCGCGCAATCGTCGACGAGATTGGGCTTACCCTGCGCCGTTGGTCGCTGGGTCAGCTGATCGACATGGCGGTGGTCGCGGTGTTGATCGGCATCGGCCTGGCCGTTCTCGGCATCCCGCTTGCGCTCGCTCTTGCGGTTCTCGCCGGGCTGTTCACCTTCGTCCCCTATTTCGGCGCCATTGCAGCAGCGGTTCCCGCCGTCCTGGTCGCCTTCACCATCAGTTGGCAGAAGGCGCTGTGGGTGATCGCAATTTTTGCGGTGGCGCACACCGTCGAGGGCTACGTCGTCGCTCCCATCGTGCAGCGTAACACCGCCCACCTGCCACCCGCCTTGACCATCCTGTCGATGACAATCCTGGGCACGATTTTCGGGCCGCTGGGCATCATCCTGGGGGCGCCGGTTTGCGCCGCCCTGCTCGTGCTGGTGCGGAAGGCGTATGTCGGGGCTGTACTCGGCGATGATGTATCAGCCGAGCGGTAGACTGGTTGCACCTGAAAGTAGCATGAGACGACCGGTCCGCGCGTTTGCCATCATGTAAGCCCGCTTGGTAGGCTTGCGTCACAAACGTGCCGCCGCGGGGAGGAGTAATGGGTCCGACGATCGAACGACAGACGATGCGCAAGGTGTACCTGCGGCTGCTGCCACTCGCCATGATCGTCTACTTCTTCTGCTATCTCGACCGTATCAACGTCAGCTTCGCCGCGTTGCAGATGAACGCGGATATCGGGCTGACAGCGGCCGCCTACGGGCTCAGCTCCACGGCGTTCTACATCGGCTACTGCCTGTTCGAAGTGCCGAGCAACGTGATTCTCGACAAGGTCGGCGCGCGCATTTGGATCGCGCGGATCATGATCACCTGGGGACTGGTCTCCGGTGCCACCGCGTTCGCCACCGGTCCGGTCAGCTTCCTGACGATCCGGCTGCTGCTGGGATTCGCCGAGGCCGGTCTGTTCCCCGGCATCGTTCTGCTGTTCACCTATTGGTTCCCCGACCATCACCGCGCCCGCATAGTGTCGAGCTTCACGCTGGCGCTGCCGATCTCCGTGGCTCTCGGCGCGCCGGTTTCCACCGCGATCCTCGGACTGGATGGTTGGCTGGGCTATGCCGGGTGGAAATGGATCTTCCTGCTCGAGGCCGTGCCAACGATCGTCATCGGCATCGTTGTGCTGTTTGCGCTCACTGACAAACCCGCCAAGGCGGCCTGGCTCAATGCCGAGGAGAAGAACTGGCTGATCAGCACGCTGGACCACGAGCGTCGCCTGGTCGAGTCAGCGCGCAAGTACAGCATGTGGCAAGCGCTGGTGAATCCGAAGATCGTGCTGCTGTCGATCAATTACCTCGGCATAGTGACGGCGAGCCTCGGGCTGCTGCTGTTCGTGCCGCAGATCATCAAGTCGCTCGGCACCAGCAACATGGGGACCGGCTATGCGACGATGCTCGCCTACGTCTGCGGCGCAATCAGCATGATGGCGTGGGGCTGGATCTCCGACCGGATGGGGGAACGGCGCTGGAACCTGTTCTGGGCCTGCACGCTGGCAACCGCCGGCCTGGTAATCGCCGGCATGACCATGGGGACCTGGTGGGCGCTGGTCGGCATGTGCATCGCAACCGCCGGATTCTACGGCACCAAGGGCCCATTCTGGTCGATGCCGTCGATGATGCTCACCGGCGCCGCGGCGGCGGCCGGCATCGCCTGGATCAACTCGATCGGCAATGTGGGCGGCGCGGTAGGACCGGCCCTGGTGGGCTGGATCAAGGATGTCACCGGCAGCTATTCCGGCGGGCTCTATGGCTTGGCGGCGTTCACCGGCGTCTCGGCGCTCATCGCCGCATTCGCCCTGCACATCCCGCGCCAGGTGCCGGTACGCAGCCGCGGCGGCGTGGCGGCTGAAGAGGCCGCTTGACGTCCGGCCTGTCCGGCCGCCATCTGACCCCATGTCAGACGGCCGGACGGCCGCTGCCGTCGCAAGGCGGTAGAGGAAAGTCCGGGCTCCACGGGAATACGGTGCCGGATAACGTCCGGCGGGGGCGACCCTAGGGAAAGTGCCACAGAAAACAAACCGCCCGCGCAAGCGCCGAACGGCAGCCCGCGGGCAAGGGCGAAACGGGGCGGCAAGAGCGCACCGCGCCCCTGGCAACAGGGGCGGCACGGTAAACCCCACCGGGAGCAAGACCGAATAGGGACGGCAGCGCCCGCTTGGCGCAGGAGCATTCCCGCTCCGTCGTCCGGGTAGGTCGCGCGAGGCGCGCCGTAAGGCGCGTCCTAGAGGAATGGCCGTCCCGCACCAAAACGGTGCGGACAGAACCCGGCTTACAGGCCGTCTGGCATTTCGCCCCCAAATTGATCCACAGGAACAAAAACGCAACAAAAATGCTGTTAACCCGCTGATACCTAGGCAAAATGTCCGGTCGCGGGGAGCAAATGTCCTTGCTGCCCACAATCGCCCATGCTATCCCATGCCATCCCAAACAGGCTGGCGCAGAGGGGCGTCGGGCCGGAAAGGCACCACGGACGAATGGCGAGCTTTCTTGGCACCCACCAGAACAGGTTGGACGCCAAGGGTCGCGTCTCCGTCCCTGCATCATTTCGGGCCGCGCTTCGCTCTCGCGATGACAACAACGGAACGCACCTCGTGCTGCGACCATCGCATCAGCATCGCTGCATCGAAGCGTGGCCAAGCAGTGAATTTGAAGCGTTGGCCCAGCCATTGAACCGACTCGATTTGTTCAGTCAGGCTCACGATGACTTGGCAGCATCCTTGTATTCGGATGCGTTTGCGGTCGAAGCCGACAAGGAAGGTCGAATCCTCCTGCCCGATAACCTCGTCAGCTATGCTGGACTTGGTGAGACCGTGGTGTTCATGGGTCTCGGCCGCATCTTTCAGATCTGGGAACCGGAAGCCGCCGAGCGTCGGCGTGCCGAGGCACGCGAGCGGGCGCGGACGCATGGCCTCACGCTTCCCGGCAGCGGTCCGCAATGAACCACATTCCCGTCATGTTGCCTGACGTCGTTCGTCTGATGGCACCGCATGCCGGCGGCGTTTATCTCGACGGCACGTTCGGTGTTGGCGGATATACGGCCGCGCTGCTCGAGGCGGCGCCCTGCACCGTCTGGGCGATCGACCGCGATCCAGAGGCGATCGCGCGTGGTGCCACGCTCGCCGCTCGATATTCCGGCCGGTTGCACCTGATCCAGGGTCAGTTCGGCGACATGCTGACGCTCCTTGCCGAGAATGGCGTCACGGCGCTGGACGGCGTGATGCTGGATCTGGGTGTGTCCTCGTTCCAGCTCGATGACCCAACGCGCGGCTTTTCGTTCCGCGCCGACGGACCGCTGGACATGCGCATGAGCCGCAGCGGTCGGACGGCCGCTGACCTGGTGAATACGCTGGCCGAACGCGAGCTGGCAGATCTGCTGTTCGAACTTGGCGAAGAGCGTGCGTCGCGGCGGATCTCGCGTGCCATCGTTGCTGCCCGTGCCGAGGCGCCGATCACCACGACGGGCCGCCTCGCCGCCATCATTCGTGGCGTGCTGCCCCCGGACCACTCCGGCATCGATCCTGCGACGCGCAGCTTCCAGGCGTTGCGCATCGGCGTGAATGATGAACTCGGCGAGGTCGCGCGCGCATTGGCGCAGGCGAGCGAGTTGCTGTCGCCTGGCGGCCGCCTGGTGGTCGTCTCGTTCCACTCACTGGAGGACCGCATCGTTAAGCGCTTCATGACCGAAGCGGCCGGTCGCGCGCCGGCACCTTCGCGGCATGATCCGCGCGGCCTTGCCGGCCGTCCTGCGCCACGCTTCCGTTTGCTCACCGCTCGCCCGCTGCGTCCGACTGCGGCGGAGACCACGGCCAACCCGCGCGCCCGGAGCGCGCGGCTGCGTGCGATGGAGCGCCTCGCCGCATGATCCGGCCGTTCACCCTGGTCTGCATTCTGCTGGCCTGCGGATCGGGCCTCTATCTCTACCAGGCCAAACACCGCGTGCAGATGCTGGATCATGAGATCGAGAAGACTGTCCGCGACACCAACGAACGGCGTGAGCGAATTCGCGTGCTGCACGCCGAGTGGACGTTGCAAAACGATCCGCAGCGCCTGCAAGTTCTGGCAGATCAGTTTCTGGCGCTGAAGACGGTTACGCCCGGGCAATTCACCAGCCTGGCTGAACTGGACAACCGCCTGCCTCCCGTGCCACCGCCCGAGGCTGCAAGTCCCCCACCAATGACGCCCGCGCCACCGGCCGCTGATACGCCGCCGCCCGAAGAGCCCAAACCGGTGCCAGTCGCGGCCAGCAAGCCTCCGCCAGCCCCGCCAGCGGCTCCCGTTGCACCAAAGCCCGCGCCAATAATGGCAGCCGCGTCACCGCCGCCGCGCCCGCCGGAGCGGGAGCACGAGCACGAGCACGAAACAGAGCATAAGCAGCCGCCTGCCGCACCGCCTCGTCCGGTGATGGCGGAAGCGCGCACCCCGGTGCGGGCGGCGGCGGTGCCGACCCGGCCGATGCTCGCCGCCGAAGCGTCGCGGCCGCCATCGGCGGCGCCCGCTGTCTCGACCGGCTCGGCTCTGGGCATGGCACGCAGCGGCTCCATGTCACTGCCGCGTCCGATGCCGGTCAGCGCGTCGCAGTGGGTCTCCAATGGCAACGGGGGAGGCTGACGGTGACCGACGCCCCGCCGGCAAATTCCATCCCGCGCGAAGCTCCGGCATGGCGACGTGGTGCCGCCGCCGGCGACGCCGTCCCGCGCGTCGAAATGGTGCGCGTCACCCAGCCGGATCTGCAGCGCCGCGGCGCACTGGAAAAGACCCGGGGACGTCTCGTCTATGCGGCGTTCGGCTTCGGTCTGCTGTTTCTCGCGGTGATCGCCAAGCTGGCAGATGCGACGATCCTCCAGCCGCTCTCGCCGCACCGGCCAGAGAAACCGATCGAGGCGCTGTTCACCGCACCAAAGCAGGCGGATACGACAATGGCCGCCTCGCAGCGCGCCATGATCACCGACCGCAACGGCCAGATCCTGGCGATTTCCTTGCCGACTGTCGCGGTGTTCGCCGATCCTCGACAGATCATCGATCCGGCGGATGCCGCGCATCGCTTGAAACAAGTGCTGCCACGGCTGAACGAGGACGAGGCCAGGGGTCGGCTGTCGGACACCAACCGGCAGTTCGTCTACCTGGAGCGGCAGATCACCCCGCGTGAACAGCTGGCCATCAACAATTTGGGCATCCCCGGCATCGATTTCCGCCCCACCGAGCAACGCCACTATCCGATGGGCCGCACCGCCTCGCAGGTGCTGGGCGGCACCGACGTCGACGAACACGGCGTCGCAGGCGTGGAAAGATACTTCGATCACCGCCTGTTCGACGACAACGCGCCACTGCGACTGTCACTCGACGTTCGCGTTCAGGCCGTCGTGCGCGACGAACTGTCCAAAGCGATCGACTTCTTCCAGGCGATCGGCGGCTGCGGCATCGTCATGGACGTGCGCACCGGTGAGGTGCTGGCGATGGTCAGTCTCCCCGACTACGACGCCAACGATTATCGGAAGGCGACTGACGAGCAAAAATTCAACCGCGCGGTCACCGGCATGTACGAGCCGGGCAGCACCTTCAAGCTGCAGACTGCGTCGATGGCACTGGACTCCGGCATCGTGCACATCTGGGACAAGTTCGACGCGGCGCACGACATCCACATCGGCCGGTTCACTATCAGTGACTTCGAGGGCAAGCACCGGATTTTGTTTCTGCCGGAAGTGCTTGCCTATTCGTCCAACCTCGGTGCTGCACGGATCGCCGAAACTGTCGGTGGCGAACGGCAGCGTGCGTGGCTGCGGAGCATGGGCATGTTCGGCCGCGTCGGCATCGAGCTGCCAGAGGCGGGGATACCGATCATCCAGCCGGCATCGGCCTGGAAGGAGATCGTCACGATGACCGTGGGGTTCGGCCATGGCATCTCGGTTTCACCGCTTCACGTGGTTCGTGGCACGGCCGCGGTGGCCACAGGGATCCTGCAACGCCCCTCCATTGTCGCGTTGCCACCCGGCGATCGGCCACCGGTGGGCGTGCCGGTGATGGAGCCGGCCATATCGGACACGATGCGCAAGCTGATGCGCCTCGTGGTCACCGACGGGTTTGGCAAGCAGGCGGAGGTTGCAGGCTACTATCCGGGCGGCAAGACCGGCACCGCCGAAAAGGTCGGCAAGCACGGCTACAAGCGCGGCTTCAAGGAGAGTTTCAACGTCGCGGCGTTCACCAGCGTGTTCCCGATGAACGCGCCACGCTATGCCGTCTACATGATGGTCGACGAGCCGCACGGCAATAAAAGCACCTACGGCTACTCGACCGCGGGCTGGGTGGCCGCGCCCGCCGCTGGCCGGGTAATCGCGCGCGTTGCGCCCATGCTGGGCATGTTGCCGGACATTCAGGATGCGCCGCAGATCAATCAGGCGCTTTTCATTCCGCTGCAGCCCGCGCGCCCCTCCGTCGTCCCGCACGGTCCGGTGACCGCCGGATCGCCTTCGGCCCCAGCGCCGCGGCCCGCGCTGACGGTGCCCGTAAGTCCATTGGCGCCGGCACACCCGATTGCGCGCGACACGCGCCACGAAGCCGCGCTGCCGCCCGTGCCGGCCGCCGCAGCGGCCACTCCATCCCTTGCGGCTCGCTGAGATCATGCGCCCGGTCCCAGCAGCCTCTGGCGGTCTGGACATTGCTGGGGTCACCGCCGACAGCCGTCGCGTTGCGCCGGGCTATCTATTTGCCGCGCTTCCCGGCGGTCGCGAGGACGGCCGCCGCTACATCGCCGATGCCGTATCGCGTGGCGCGGTTGCCGTGCTGGCGCCGGAGGGGACCAGCTGGCCGCCTGGCGTGCCGCCGCGTCCGCTGCTGCATGACCCAGAGCCGCGCCGCCGCCTCGCTCAGCTTGCTGCAGCGCTTGCGGGGAGCCAGCCGCGCGTCGTGGTCGCGGTCACCGGCACCAATGGCAAGACCAGCACGGTCGAATTCCTGCGTCAGCTATGGGCGGCCAACGGACGGCCGGCCGCCAGTCTGGGTACCCTGGGACTGATCGCACCCGGCTTCGATCCGGGGCCGGGTCTGACGACACCCGATCCGGTCAGCCTGGCCGAAACCCTGGCCGAGATTGCCCGTGCCGGCATCCAGCACGCGGCGATGGAGGCATCCTCGCACGGTCTCGACCAGTTTCGCCTGGACGGCGTGCGGCTGACCGCTGGGGCATTCACCAACCTCACCCGCGACCATCTGGATTACCATGGCTCGCTGGAGACGTACCGGCAGGCAAAGCTGCGCCTGTTCGCCGAACTGCTGCCCGCGGGTGCACCAGTTGTGGCAAGCAGCGCCATGGACGCGGCGACGCTCTCGGTTTTGACCGATATCGCCGCGCGGCGCCGACTTGATCTGCGCACTGTCGGCGAGGCCGGGCGGGCGATCCGGATCGTGGCCGTGCAGCCGAGACCCGATGGTCAACTGTTGCGCCTGGATGCGGCGGGCATTCGGCGAGAGGTCATGCTGCCGTTGCCCGGCCGCTTCCAGGCGGAGAATGCGCTGATGGCGGCCGCGCTTGCCATGGCCGTGGGCGAGCGTGACGTGCTGGACCAGCTGTCCGGGCTGCAAGGCGTGCGTGGCCGCCTGGAACTCGCGGCGCGGCTCCCCAACGGCGCCGCCGTCTACGTCGATTATGCCCACACCCCGGATGCGCTGGAGCGCCTGTTGGTGGCACTGCGCCCGCATACCGCGGGCCGGCTGCACGTGGTGTTCGGTGCCGGCGGTGACCGGGACCGTGGCAAGCGGCCGCTCATGGGCGCCGCCGCCGCACGCTTCGCCGACGTGGCGATCGTGACCGACGACAATCCGCGCAGCGAAAACCCGGCCGCCATCCGTGCAGCGATCCTCGCCGCATGTCCGGACGCGCGCGAAGTCGGCGATCGCAAGCGCGCCATCGCCGAGGCGCTGACCAGCCTGGGACCCGGGGACGTGCTGGCCGTCGCTGGCAAGGGCCATGAGCAAGGCCAGACGATCGGCAACACCGTTATCCCGTTCGACGATGTGGACGTCGTGCAACGGCTGGTCGGCACATGACCGAGTTGTGGACCGCACAGGATCTGCTGGAGGCGACCGGCGGCAAGATGAACACGCCATTCGCCGCGACCGGCGTGTCGATCGACACCCGCACGCTGCGGCCGGGTGATCTCTTCGTTGCCCTGGAAGGCGAGAATGGCGACGGCCACGCCTTCGTCGCCGAAGCGTCAGCAAAAGGTGCGGCCGGCGGCATGGTGCATCGCGACGTCGCCGGCATTGCTACGTCGCTGCGTGTCGATGACACACTCGCCGCCCTGCATCGTCTCGGCAGTTACGCGCGACAGCGATTCAACGGCCGACTGGTCGCTGTCACCGGCAGTGTCGGCAAGACCACGACCAAGGAGATGCTGCGGACGGTGCTGTCAGCGCTCGGTCGTACGCATGCGGCCGTTGCCTCCTACAACAACCACTGGGGCCTGCCGCTGACACTGGCGCGCACGCCACTGGATGCCGAGTACTGCGTTGCCGAAATCGGCATGAACCATGCCGGCGAAATCGCGCCGCTCGCACGTCTTGCACGGCCGCATGTCGCGGTGATCACCGCGGTGGAAAAGGCGCATATCGGCTTCCTTGGTTCGCTCGAGGCGATTGCGGACGAGAAGGCGGCCATCCTGCAAGGACTGCAGCCCAATGGCGGTGCGGTTTTGCCGGCGGATACGCCGTTGCTGCCGCGCCTGCGCGCTGCCGCGGGTGACGCACGGATCGTGACCTTCGGTATGGCACCCGAGGCGGATGTGCGCCTCCTGCACCTGTCGATGGATGCCGAAGGCAGCGAGGTTACCGCGGCATTCGCCGATGAGCGGCTGCGCTTCCGTCTGCGCGCGCCAGGGCGGCATATGGCGGTCAATGCGCTTGCCGCGATCGCTGCCGCCGCGATGCTGGCGGATGTCGCACCCGAAGCCATCGTTCACGCGCTCGAAAATTTTGCGCCAGTGGCAGGTCGCGGCGTGCGCCGGCCAATCGATGTTCCTGGCGGCGCCGCGTTGCTGCTGGACGAGAGCTACAACGGCAATCCTGCATCGATGCGTGCCGCGCTTGCTGTGCTGCGCCTGCAGCCGGCGCGGCGGCGCGTCGCTGTTCTCGGTGACATGCTGGAGCTCGGTGACGCTGCGCCCGCTGAACACTATTCGCTTGCCGCCGATGTCGCTGCCGCAGCGGACTGCGTATTTGCCTGCGGTCCGCTGATGCGAAGCCTGTACGACGCCCTCCCAGAACCGATCCGCACCGCTTATGCAGCTGACGCTGCCGCCTTGGCCCCGATGGTCGCTCGCGCCATCGCGCCAGGCGACGCTGTTCTGATCAAAGGCAGCCTCG